>JAQGOC010000306.1 GCA_028293805.1 Gammaproteobacteria bacterium | reverse complement strand
CAGGCCGCGCGGCTGATCTGCGGGCGGAACTCGGGCTGCGGACGGGCGAGCTGCTGATCGGCGCTGTAGGCAACATCCGCACGCCGAAGGCCTATGACGTGCTGCTCAAGGCCGCGGCAGCGGTTCTGGGGCGACTACCCGAGTGTCACTTCGCCATCATCGGTCAGGGCGATGAGGCGGCGCTGCAGCCTCTGTTGCAGGCCAGGGCCACCCTCGGTATCGATGCGCGCTGCCACTTTCTGGGTTTTCGCAAGAGCACGCCGGACCTGTACCGGAATTTCGACGTGTTCGTCTCGAGCTCCCGCAGCGAAGGCTTGTCGTTGGCATTTCTGGAAGCGATGGCGACTGGACTGCCGGTGGTAGCGACGCGCAGCGGCGGCCCACAGGAGGTTATCGAGCCGGACGTGTCGGGCGTATTGGTACCCATCGAAGATCCGGCCGCCCTGGCGGACGGACTGCAGCGGACGCTGCAAGACGCCTCTTTTCGCGCCAGACTGGGTGCAGCCGCGCGCCAGCGGGTGGTCGATTCGTTCAGCCTCGAATCCGTTCTCCGCCAGTACGCGACTTTGTACGACAAACTGCTCGCGAGCGGACGTTAAAGCCCTCGTCAGGCCCCAGCCGCCAGCGCCAGGCGCGCGAGGAACGCCGGCTCTGTGCTCGAAACATCCTCGTGTACGCCAACCCTGTTCAGCAGATGCGGATCGGAGGAGAGTGAATTCCAGGCTCGCCGGGTCGTCACGGCCGTGGCGTAGGAAGCGCGCACCAAGTCAACCGCCGCGGGACAATGGTCGCCGTTCGGGTAGCAGAACGAGGTGACCGAAGTGCGCAGCTGCCGCTCGATCGCCAAGCGGGACTCGCGGATTTCATCTTGCAGCACGTCCGGCGTCGCGCGCGAATCGAGGCGTATGTGCCGGCGCGTGTGCGACCCGAATCGGATCAATCCGCTGTCCGACATCTCTCGGGCTTCATCCCAGTTCATCAGGTCGCGGTTCCCGGCGTCCGCGACGGCCCGCGTATCTACCGTACCAAGCAGGCCGAGCATCTCGGTGTCGGTGTGGAGAGACTTGCAGCGCGCGATCAGCGCGTCGATCTGCTGCATAGACAAGGGCAAGGAGGCTGCAGAGCCGCAGGCAACAGCGGCTATCTCGAGCCGCAACCAATCGGGCCACCGTGACTGCGCCCGGTCGTTGCGCGGATCGCGCAGCAGCCTTACAAGCCTGTTGGGCCAGAAACTGTACTGCGTTCCCATCAGGTCGGCTAACAGATAGATCGTCGCCGGCACGGCTTGGGCCTGCAGAATCGGCCACGCATGGGCGTAGTTGTCCCGCCAGCCGTCATCGAAGGTCACCGCGGCCGCCAGCCTGGGAAGGGGCTGCCCGCCTGCCGCCCGCCGCGCCCAATCGTCAAGATGCACGATCTCGAAGTACCGCTTGAGCAGTCTCAGGTGCATTGCCAAAGTGCCCGGAGATACATACATGCCAGGTTGCTCGCAGGCCCGATCCGGGTGGTCCGGCGGCAACACGCGGTGGTACATCAACACCAGGAGGCGCGGTGCTGATCGCGCCCGCCACGCGAGCGGCGCAAACGGCGCGAGCACGGTCTCGGCGAGTCGCTTGATCCGGCTGTTCACGCTCATCACCAGGGCAAACTGGGACTCACGAGCGGTCCCAGGGTATTGGCGACGCGGAGCGGCAGCCGCTTCCAGATAGCCGTGGCGCAGCGCATAACTCTGCCCTCGGACGCTGGAGCCGCGACTTCCGCAGTGGCGGCTCCCCGCTCCCAGCGGTGCCAATACAACTGCAGCGCACGTGCACCCCACTGCAGCTTGAATCGGTAGGTTCCGCTGTCGATCGTCGAGCGGCCGAAATCGAACTGGCGGCAGCCCCGCTCGATCACGGCGCGCAGTACTTCCCAATAGAGCTTCATGTTGAAGCCAGCCGGCTTCGCGTCCTCTCTGCAGGCCGCCCAGGGAATCTCCGCGCGCCCGTTGGAGATCACCAGAAATGCAGCGGCGGCCGGCTGTCCGCCGCGGTCGATCACGACCAGAAGACAATCGTGGCCGCAGCGCTCGAGAATCTGTGCAAAGAAACGCCGTGGATAAACGGGAGTCCCCAGATCGCGCATGGTGCGACAAAACACGTCGTAAAAGTCATCCAGCAGCGCCGCGCCGCCGACGCGTACCGACGGGGTCTCGCGCTCGGCGCGCTTCACCTGAGACCGCAGCTTCGCGCCCAGCTGCTTCGATAGCGCATCAAAATCCGCCGGGAGATCGAGCAAGAGAGTGACCTTGTCCGTGCGCACGCGCCACTCTCCCGGCCGCTGTTGTGCATCCCGAAACTCGAGGTGATCACAGCCCAGTTGCTGCGCTAGCGAGCGCGCATGCTCCATGAGAGCCTGAGTGAGTTCCGCCGTATCGGCCAATGCGCCGCCGTAATTGAAGAACGGCACCGAAGTCAGGGAGTCGCCGAACAGTAGACTTTTCTGCCGCACCAGGGGCAGTACGCCGACGAGATTCCGCGCCTGGTCGCGCGCCTCGATGAAATAGGCCGCATGGCCAAACACGTGCCGCGCCAAGAGCGCCCAGCCGCCCAGCAGATACACGCTCGCTGCCGGACGTGCGCGCACGAATGGGTCCCAATCCGCGCTCGGATGCTCACATGTTGCGAGCGCCACTGCCGGCCCCAACATTGTCAGTATACCGGTTCGTTCGGTAATGGCGGCACGGGGGGGCCCGGCGGTACCTGGGCAGCCCGTCCGTAACCGATCGACAGCCACACGCGATTTTCCTTGTAATCCGTGTTCGATAAGTCGCTCTGCCGCTTCGCGAAGCTGTAGTCGAAAAACAACGAGACATTTCTTCCCGCTCGCCAAGTCAGCCTGGCATCGCTCGTGCTCTCCGAGAAATCCCCCACGTTGTTCTGGAACTGCTGCCGCCGGTATAGCTCGATCAGACCAACCTGCACGGTCGGTGTCAGCTGACGCGACACCTGCGCATCGATCTGCGTGCGGTTGTTATCGAGATTGCTGCCCTGTACGTAAGTTTCCTTGAACCGGGAAAGGGTCATTCCGAAAGCCGTGCGGCTGCGCGCGAAATTCCACGCGAACGTGCCGTACGTGTTCGTGAAGGGTGTGCCCGTCTGTAACACCGGCTGAGAATTGAGATTCGCGCCGCCGATCGTCTGTGTGAGCCGGAAAGCGCCGGCGGCATCGGAATACTCGTGCCCAAAGGAAGCCGCCAGAGTCGAGGATCCCGAAATCTTGCGCGACAACTCTAGGTGAGCCAGGAGGTTACTGGGTGAGGAGCCCGGCTCGCGGAGTCTGCCGTAGCCGACGTCAGCACCGATAACCGTGCGGTTGCCGCGCGTATCGAAGCGAACGTATGCTGACTGGCTGTCGTAGTTGCTGCCCGCGAGCTGACTCGCATATTCAACGCGCTCGTCGCGCACGTTGACGGATACGGCGGTCGCTATAGACAGATTGTGAATGACACCCAGGCTGCCGGTCATCCGATTGCTATCGAGAGGGCTTGTCTGGTAATTGACCTTCCCATAACTGCCCGCCACATTGAGCAGGTTGTCACCCCCGAGCGGCAGCAGCAGCCGCGGTCCGGTGCTGAAGTAATTGATGTTCTCGCGATTGGCGGGAGTGAGGGCCGCGAACGGATCGACAGCGCCCTGCCCAAAGTTCTCGGAAAAATCCCAGAACAGAAGTTGCTGCACGAGGACGGCACGCGCCTGCCCGATGAAATTGCCGATCACCTGGTCGCCGAAGGTATGGCGCAGGTACGTGAGGTGACTCAAGTCCGCGTCGATGTCAGCGTCAAGTCGCGGCCGCTTGTCATGCCAGGTGAAAACCGCCTCCTGCGTGGCAATGGTGTCGCTTGAACCGCCACTCGGCAAACGTTGGACGTTGTCCGACTCCATGATGCCCGCGCTAATTTCATACCCCGGCGCGGCGCCCCGGCTCTCGGAAGCCGCCGTGAGGAGCAGGAAGGCCGCCGGCACGATTACTGACCCGCGTCGAAACGACGCCTCGCCCAATCCGCGACTGCCCATCGTGGTATTCCCCTGCATGCCAGCTGTTGTTTATCGCCGGTCGGAGCCGGCATCTGAAGACTGGCCGTACTCGCCATAGCCGTAGTAGGCCTGTGAGGGGCTCGACTGACACTGGTTCAGGATCAATCCGACCGACCTCCCCTCCCCCATGCACATGAGGGCATCGAGAACGGCCTTGTGCGAAGTCTCTTCGGCACGCACGACGACGACGACCTGTCCCACCACGCTCGTGAGGGCTCGCGATTCGGTGGTGAGCAGCAAGGGCGGTGAGTCGAACACCAGGATCCGGCCCGGAACACGGAGCAGATCGGCGACCAGGCGCTCCATCCGGGTACTGGCCAGCAACTCGGTGGCGGTTGCGGTGTTCTGCCCGGCGGGCAGGATACTCAGGCCGCGCATGGTGGTGGGAAGGATCGCGGACGCCGCGTCCGGGGATTCATCCTGCAGCAGATCCATCAGTCCGGGCTCGTCATTGATGCCGAACGTCCGGCTCAGATGTGACTTTGCCACGTCTCCGTCCACTAGCAGGACGGTGGTATCTTTTTCGAGTGCGATGCTCAGCGCCAGATTGATACTGGTGAAGGTCTTTCCTTCGCCAGGCAGCGCGCTGGCTATCATAATGGCTCGTCCGCTAGAGACTGCCGGCACGCCTCTGCCGAAGGCGGCGGCCAGCAGGGGACGCTTGATCTGGCGGTACTCGGCCGCTGTCCGGCGCTCTTGATCCTCGGGGGGAAGCAGCCTAGCGGTGCGCAGAGCGGTGTGATTGATGGCGACGACCTTGTCGTTCCGGTGGCCGGCCGGAAGTGGCGCAGATTCGGCGGTAGGTGCTGTCGCTGCTCTGCTGGCTTCCAGCAAAGGATCCACGGAGCGCCGCGCGCCGGCGACGCCCAATTCGGACACGGCCGCCTGCGGCGCCCCCTGCATTTTCCTCAGCGCCTTCTCTACCAAGCTCAAGACCGTTCTCCCTTACCGTCCTAATTAAGCGGGTGAATCGCGAGCGGACTGAATGTCCGGCCGACGAACACCGCCACGACCAGCGCGATGAACAACACGCTGCAGGCCATTGAGTAGACTATGTACTGTCGGCGCAATAGGACGTCTTTGCCCGCATCCCGCGTCGCGCTCACTACGCCGAGAATTGCCGCTCCTGTGATCTCGCCCAGCTGACGCGCGGTATGAAACACGGGCCTCAAAGTGGTGAGCAGATAAGCCACGGCTCCGCCGCCCACAAGGGCGACAATCAGTGCCCCGAGCAGCAGCAGGGAGCGCTTGGGCGAAACGGGATGGAAACTCGCGGTCGGCGGGTCGATGATCTCGAAGCGTACCGAGCCCTTGGCCTCGGCCGACTCGCCCAGACGCGCCTTCTCTAGACGCTCGACCAAGGCGGTGTATTGCGCCTTGTTGACGTTGTAATCGCGGTTCAGGCGGGCGAACTCCGCCTCCACCTGCGGCATCGTGTCTACCATCCGGCGCAGCTCGGTAACTTTTCGCTGGTGGTCGCTCAGCTCGCCGCGCAGACCTGCGATTTCGACATCCGCCTGGTTCAACGCCAGTTGAATGCTCTGGTAGACAGGGTTCGAGCTCGCGCCACTGCTCACCGCGGCACCGGCGTCGCCGCGTTTCAGAGCCTCGAGCTCCCGCTCGCGCCGCTGCTTCAGGTCATCGAGCGTCTGATGTAATGCAATGACGTCGGGATGTTTGTCCGTAAAGCGCAGCAGCAGGTCATCCAGCCTCGCCTGGGTCTCCTGGATTCTGGAAAGCGTGTCGCCCCCCTGCGGAACCCCGTTGCGCCCGGGTACATTCGATTGCATCGATCCCGCTGCGGCCGGTCCCTCGCCGCGCAGCTGCTCTGTCAGCGCGGCGCGCCGGGTTTCCGCTATGCCCAGCGCGGTCTGTGCCTTCTTGACGCCGTCAATCTCGGCCTGCAAGCGCGTGAAGTAATCCGATGACTGGTCGCCCGGAACCATGCCGACATTGCGCTTCTTGAACTCCGCCAGATCCTGCTCGGCCGCTCCAAGTTTCGCCTCGTACTCTTTAATCTGGCCCTCGACGAACTGCTGGGCGGCCAGGGAGCCGTTGCGCTTGCCGCCGATCGTGCCCTCCATGAACGAATCCAGCAGAATCTGCACGACCTTGATGCTGCGATCGCGGTTCGCATCCTGGTAACTGATCGTGTAGAGCTTGCTGGGGGCCGTTGCCTCGTTCCCCGATGGCGTCACGGACACGATGTCGATTCTCTCGCCCAAGGCATCGATCGCCTTGGCTTCAGTCTCGGGCGTTTTCACTCGCGGCGCGAGCCCGGTCGTATCGATGATCTTTTGCAGATGCGGCCGGCTCATCAGCGATTGCCTGACAAGATTGAGCTCCGCGTTGACGTCCTGCTCGATCGCAAGTCCCTGGATCACCGGCCTCAGCGCCGTGCTCGGATCGACGAACACTCGCGCCTGCGCCTCGTATTTGTTCGGCAGCGCGAGAATGACGCCCCACGCCACCAGGCAGATCGTCCAGGCAACCGCGAAGGCGACCCAGCGATAACGCCAGGTTTCCCGCAGGGTGCCGAAAACTTTTTCGAGTATCTCTTCCATGGGGGCGGCGTCAAAAAATGGATTCGGGCACGACGAGCACGTCGCCCGGCCGCAGATCGAGATTTTGGCTCATGTCGCCCTTATTAACGAGGGCGTCCAGCTTCACACGGATCTGCTGCTTGTGATTGTCCACGGTACGCACGATCTTCGCACGATTGCCGGCGGCAAACTGTGTGAGGCCTCCGACGATGAGCACCGCATCCAGTACCTTCATACCCGCGCGGTAGGGAAGCGACCCCGGCTTCGTGACCTGGCCGATGATCTGAATCTGGCTATACGCCCCCACGGGCTGATTCACGATGACATTGACGGTGGGTGACCGGACATACTCCGACAGCACCTTCTCGATATCGCGTGCGAGCTGGGACGGAGTCTTTCCGACGGCCACCATGTCTTCCACAAGCGGCGTCGAGATTTTTCCGTCGGGCCTCACCGGAACGGTGGCCGTCAGATCCGGGTTGCGCCAGACGAAGACCTGCAGCGCATCCCCTGGTCCAATCACGTACTGGTTCGGATCGACGCTCTGGGCGGCCGGCGGCGGAAGCTCCGCGCTGCGCGGCGCCGGCGCGGGGCCGCCAGCAGCCTGAGCGAGCACGAGACCAGGGAGTAGGAGTGCTGTCGCCAGCAAGGCGTTCAGGCGGGCGAAGCGGATGTGAAGGAGACTGATCGTCATAGCGGCCTCAAAGTGGGACTGGATCGCGGCGCACGGCTCACGGAAGCGAAGCAATCCGCACGCATTGCCTGCAAAAAACTGCTGAGCGTGGCGCGTGCTGAATCGCAAGAAACATCACATGCCGTCCGGAAGGCGAATTGCACCGAGTAGGGCGCGCCGCTGAGCGAGCGGACGCCATACCAGAGCTGCGACAGCAGGGGTGTCGCGAATTCCCGGCCACCGATGTCATAGACCGACCACGCCAGTAAGCGGTGACCGCGGTCGTCGGCAGCGACTAGCTCATTGTAGGAAACCCCATCTAGCGTGACCTTGGCCTCGGCTGCTGCGGCGGGCGCGTTCGCACCGAACAGCGAGTTCTCTTCATTCACCAGCTCACGGCCCTGCGCCTGGCTCGAGTATCCAATCGCCACCATCTCCACATTGTGACCTGCCGGCCCCTGATATGCGACGTACCATTGCGAGTGCGGTCCGACGAATTCAGGTTGCCACGCACCGCTTCCGGTACTCACCGGGCCCCGCCACTCGCCGCGGCCCACGGGCGCATGGAAGGCGAGAGGCTTCGCGCTGACGTCGAGCCGGGTGACGATGGTGTAGACGATGAGCGGCATGGCAACTAGGGCAATCACGCTAACGATGTACGTGGGCATTCTCGCCCCAAACATCGCGCCTGACTGAAAATTCGCCGCCCGCGCAGCAGTTGCCTTTTGCCTTGCAGAGAGCCACACGAACGCCACCATGACAGTCGAGAACAATACCCAGCCAAACGTGAAGTGGCCGCGGGTGACGAGCACGTGCCGCATGTGCGTCGAGTATCCGGCCTCCACAATGGTTAGCACCCGGATCCAGTTACTGATCACGGCAAGACTACCCATGGCACCCAGCAGCAGAATACGCCGTCGCAGTGAGGCGCTTTCCAGTTCGCCCAGCAATGCCGCGACGGCCAGGCCGACGGCCAGAAAGGCCTGTCCGCTGCAGCCAGGGGCGACTTCAATCTCGCCACCGGGTACGAATACGAGGTTGCCCTGAATATGGGCCGGTACGCCGATCAGGGGGGCGAGCACGCGCACCGCTTCCACCGTCAGTGCCTGCAACGGACCGACGAATAGCCCCCATGCAGGAACTGCGAAGTACAGATAACCGATGGGAAAGGCGACGATGAGCGCGGCCTCCCAGCCCAGAGCGGCAAAAACACTCAAGCCCATGAGCACCGGTAGCAGCAGAATGTGCAGTTCCTGAATGCCGGCGCGCCAGAAGATCAGCCAGCCGATGCTGCAGACAAGCAGGAGGCCGCACGCAAGGCGGGATGGCCGCACCTGCACCGTTGCCAGGCGGTATCGCACCCGAAATAGGAGCCAGGCGGACAGAGGCGCCACGAGGAATCCGTGCGCGCCGGCTGTGTTGGGATTGGCCCAGAACTCCCATAGGGCGGTCGTGCTCGGCCAGTAGGTCAAGACCGCTAACGCAATCAGCCCCGCACTCAGCAGGGCGTTGCGGAGAGTGGCTGCCGACTCCTGCATGGTGCTCTTGCTCGTCCTAAGGTAACAATTCCGCGCTCGCGAGCCTCTTGGGGATCCATGGGCGCACGGATGTTGTCAATAATAGTATGAGCCCCGGACAGCGGTGTGGGCGGCGTCGGCAGACTGTGATGAGTGGCACGTCGAGTTAATGAACACACCCCAAGCCACCCCCAAGGCGGCCGACGTCGTCGTAACTCCTTGTCCTACAAGCATTTTTTCCGATATGACAATGTGCACCGAGGCGGTAGCGTGACGCGCGTCACGCTACCGGACGAACGTCGCGTCGGTCAGCTTTACAGTAGGACAGGTATGACCAAGAATCGATTGTCAACAAACGCTGGAAAACGCGGCGATTGCGCCTCCTGGCGCGACGCTTGCAAGCAGCTTGGCAGTGGGAACATTCAAGTTCAGGAAACGGGCAGCGGTAGGAGAGCTTTCATGCGGCAAGTAGGTTTGGCTTTCGTGGCAGTTACGGCACTCATGGCACTCGGAGCGCCGATCGCGGAGGCGGGAGTGACCTGTAAAATAATCCCCTCTTGGTGTCCGAGTGATCGCAGCCACAATGAGGACAACAAAAACGGCATCACAGGCACGGATACGCCGAGGACGTCGGTCCCTGAGCCCGGCACGCTTATGCTGCTGGCGGCCGGCGTTACGGCGGTGGGCGGAGCGGTCTATCGGCGACGGAAGAGCAAGAAGGATTAAGCCTGGCTTCGCTGCAGATGGCGGGCATCGAGGCCGCGCACGCGGCCTCGATGCATTTTGGGGACTGACAATGCTCGCGCCGTTGTTCTTAGGGGAAGAACTTACTAACGGGCGTCGTCAGGGCACTCGAGGTGCCGTCACCGTTATAGGACGCCAGCGCGAAATACCACGTGCCCGAAGTCAGGCCCTGAACAGTGCCGCTCGTCGCCGTCGGATCCGGGATGTCGAGTGACTGCGTGAGCGAGCTCGCACTGTTACCATAATTTATGTGGTAGCCCGCAAGGTTGGTAATAGCCGTTCCATCAGTGTTCTGGGTGGGCGGGACCCAACGTAGGGTTGCACTTCCGTTCGACACCGTTGCCGCAGTAACCGTGATCGTGAAGCCCGCCAGCGCGGCAGACGTCTTTCCATCGCTCACGCTGACCACAATGTTCGCGTACGTCCCGACATTCGTGCTGGCGGGCGTCCCGCTCACCTGGCCGGTTGCGATACTGAAACTGGCCCACGAGGGCTTGTTCTGTACGCTGAAGCTCAGTGTATCCCCGTTCGCGTCGCTGGCGGTCGGCGTGAAGGAATAAGCATGGCCGGCCTGAACCTGCGTAGCCGGCGTCCCGCTGATCATCGGTGCGCTGTTGGGCGCCGCGGTCACCTGTATGCTGAAGCTGGGCAGCGATACGCTTGCCTTTCCATCGCTCACACCGATCGTGATGCTCGCATACGGGCCGACGTTCGTACTCGCGGGCGTGCCGCTTAGCTGCCCGGTCGACGCGCTGAAGGTGGCCCATGCCGGCTTGTTGCTGATGGAAAAGGTCAAGGGGTTACCGTCCGCGTCGGACGCGGCGGGCGCAAACGAATACTTCGACCCAGCTTGCACTGAAGTGGCGGGCTGCCCCGAGATCTTGGGGGGCGTGTTTGCCGGTGGGCTGGTTGCAATGGCCGTCACCTGAATGGTGAACGGCGCGAGCGACACAGTGTGCTGGCCATCGCTGACGCTGATCGTGATGTTCGGATATGTCCCTACCTCGGCAGTGGATGGCGTGCCGCTCAGAAGCCCTGTCGAGGTGTTGAATGCCGCCCAGGCCGGAGTGCCGGTGATGGAGAAAGTCAACGCATCGCCCTCCGGATCCGTGGCTGACGGTTGGAAAGCATAGTGTGCGCCGGCCTGCACCGAGGTGGCGGGCTGGCCCGCTGTAATCTGAGGCGGCGAGTTTACGGGCGCGGGTGCGCTCGTGGGGGCGGCGGTCACTTGGACCACGAACGGAGCCAGCTGTGTGATGGCCTGCCCGTCGCTCACGCTGATCGTGATTTGAGCGGTAGTCCCGACATCGCCAGCCGCTGGCGTGCCTGCGAGTAAGCCTGACGACGGATCGAACGTCCCCCAGGCCGGCATGTTCTCAACGGAAAAAGTGAGCGCATCCCCATTGGTGTCCGCAGCGCTGGGTTGGAATGAGTAGCGAGTGCCGGCCACTACAGTGGCGGGAGGCGTTCCGGAAATCGACGGCGGCGTCTGCGATGGCGCGCTCTGAGCCTGCGTGGTCGGCGAATTCGTGGTGGGAATCACGTCGCCACCGCAACCCGCAACGACAGCGGCGGTCAGTGCGCAAAGGAAGTAGCGAACGAAAACGGCTGCAGTGCAGCGATTGCATTTTTCCATCTGTCCTACCCTGTCGTAGCGGACTTCGCACCGCGAAGCGGGTGCAATTCCAACGTTCTTCCGACGAATGGACAGCGGCTGACGGCGTGCTCTTTTCTCCGAGCCTTGCGCCGGCAACCCCGCTATCTCACGTCAGTCGAGCTCATGAGACCGGAGGCTTTGCGTCCCCATCTCGCGATGGGTTTGCCTCGTCATGCGCATTTCTTATGCGCCAGACCGGGCGAATAGATAAGCGTTTACGTCACATGATGCAACTCGTCGCAGACGGGAGACAGGGTGCGCAACGGCATGTCGCGCAGTGCAGACGATGTAGATGAAGTTATGTCTAGCTCGCGAGCCAGCCCGAGGATTCAACAGGAAAATCGGCTGCGCGGCCGCGCGCGTGCCGCACAAGAATGCTTATGCGAGGAATTCACTGCGGCCCGGATGGCGATAAGCCGCATCGTTGTCCAGCATCTGCAGCCGCAATATTTTGCGTGGCATGTTGGAATCGGCGGACCGCAGCTGCACCTGGAACGCGGCGCGCGCGTGGAAACCGCACTCGAGCAGACAGCGGGACAAAGCGGGATCGCTCGCCCAGGTAACGAGCTCGGCGGCCCGCGGATCGCGCTTCGCCTCCCGTACGGCGCAGTGAATCAGCGCGCGCCAATCGGCCCCCTCCTCCGATTCCATCCAGCAGTCCGCGAGACGCGCCTGCCCCAGGGCAAAGGCCAACAGGAAGTAGCCGCGTACGCGGCCGCCCTTTTCCATCGCATACAGCCGCATCGGAGCGATAGGACATGTCAGTACATAGCGGAACAACTCCTCGTTGCGCTCGAGCACTGCCATGTCTCGCGTCGGGGTGGGAAAGACGGACGCCACTGCGGACGTCTCGCTCGAGCTGACGGCACGAACTTGCCAGCCGTCGGTACTTGGCGAGGGGGCGTTCAATGTCCATAACACGCTTCGCAGAAAACGCGGCGGCAGCCTCCATGCCGCATGCACGCTTGGAGTGAGAATGCGCACGGGATGCACTGGGCGGACAAAGGCCGTTGTCGAGCCGCAGGACCGGAACCCGAGATGCGGCAGGATCCTGAGGGTCTCGGCGCTGCCTCCGATCGCCAGCAGAGCGTCCGTACTCTGGCCGAGATATTTCATCAGCGTAACGCCGACTCCGGTCGCGCTCCGCCGCGCGGCCCAGTCGATCACATGAATGATGCCGAACCGACGGTCACCCGTTGCGCAGGTGGCAGGAATCACACCCGCGTGCGCGAGGATTTCGCTGCCGCGGGTCATCACGAAAGACCGCGGACGCGGCCAATCTCCGCGCTGCTGCCAGTACTTCCAGCACAGCTCACGAGGTGCGGCGTTTGAAAGGAGCCCCGCCTCAAACATGAGTGCCGCCAAGGCGGGGGCATCGTCCGGCGTCGAGGGGCGAATGGAGCTTTTCATGCGGCGCCAGCCATTATGCACAGGCTGGCCCGGCCGTCTCACGGCTGAAAGCGATCAAGCCCGCATCGCGCGGGCTTGAGGGCAATCACACTCGTTATGCCGGAGAGATCAGATCGTCTTGCTGGAGACGGTGGACAGCGCGCTCTGCACATCCGCGTTGGTGTACGCGCTCACAGCGAAGTACCAGGTCCCGGACGAAAGATTCGTCACCACGTAGCTCACCGCCCCTGCATTCGCAACTTGGATGCTCTGTGTCAAAGACGTGGCGCTGACGCCGTAGTGGATCGTGTACCCGGCGAGACTCGTGAGTGAGGAGCCGTCGCTGTTCAACGTCGGCGCAACCCACGACACGGTGGCCGTACCGGTGACTGGAGTCGGGGTGGGCGGAGGGGTCGGCGTGGGAGTCGGAGTAGGAGGCGGAGAGGAGCTGGCACCCGTGGCGGTGGAGCTCGTGGGGGCCGATGACGCAGCTGAAGAGCCTCCCCCACACCCGGCAAGGAGGAGAGACACGAGCACAGGCACGTAGATTGCTCTGATCAATCTCAAGTAGATGACTCCTCGAAGAGCGCCCGACACAACCGGGCTCGAAATGCACTGTCGACGGTGGCCGGGCAGGCGAATGTCCGGCCACCGTCGACGGAGGCTGCACAGTGCAACTGTTATGCCGCCGAACAAATCCCCTTACATATCAATCATGTAAGTCCTCAGGGTATGGCCAAGGCCGGGCTGGCGCTCGGTAGTCTGTCGCCGTCCGCAGACGGGAATGCGCAAAGCGCGCGGATAACCTCGTGTAAGCACTTGAATTCGCTGGGATGAACACCTGTCGCGAATAGCCGACAGCACTGAGCCAATTCCGCCCTGTGTGTCATCCTCCACAGCAGCGCGACTGTGAAGATCCGGAGCTGGCTGAATGGCGGGTGCCGCGGGCGAACTGTTTACCTTCGATGCAGGAGAGCTCACCGGGCTGCGGGTACCCCTCCGAGCCGAGCGAAGTTCCGTGCACGTCTGGGCGTTCACGCTCGATTGCACCCCCGAATGCCTCGAGCTTTGCCGGAGCTGGCTGTCGGTGGTCGAATGCGAGCGCGCTGACAGGTTCGTATTCGCGCGGGACCGGACGCGCTACACCGTCGCTCACGGCGTGCTGCGCCGCCTGCTCGGCCTGTACTGCGACATGGCTCCGGAATCATTGCAATTTGTTGCCGCGGCGACCGGCAAGCCCGCACTCCAGCCGGTCACGAACGCCGCCCCCATCTCGTTCAATCTGACGCATTCGAATGAGCGTGCGCTGCTCGGCGTGAGCGCCGGCCTGCAGCTGGGCATCGACCTGGAGAGGCTGACTTCCAACACCCCAACGTTATCCATCAGCCGTAGATACTTCTTCGGTTCCGAGCGGGAAGCCATCGAGCGCGCGCCGTCGCTTTTGCGCGACAAGACCTTCTTCCGCTACTGGGTCGCCAAGGAGGCCGTGCTCAAGGCGGAAGGCGTCGGCCTCGGCTTTCCGCTCGACCGGTTCCGGGTCGACTTTCTTCCGGGCGATACGGCGGCCCGCATCGAGACGCTCGATCCTGCCGCGCTGGCCGGCGACTGGACGGTCAGAATGCTGCCCTGCGAATCCGGTTGGCTCGGCGCTGTCGCGGCCCGGGGCACTGAGTGGGAATTGCGACTCGAGCGGCCGCGGTGAAAAGAATGGCTCAAAGGCTACATTTGCGAGTTGGGCGGGCTGCGATCCGCCGGCAGGCCGCCGCCGCGAAATGTAACGGCCCGAATCGCTTTTGTAAGCCTGCGCAAGGGCTGCTTGAAGATTTCCAAAGAACAGTGAATGTGCTCAACTTTATGCCTCCGGGAGCGTCATACCTATATGAGCCATCGCGGCTCATCTGCTGAAGCTTTCCTGGTGTGGTGACCGCGCTCGAAGTTTTCCTCCCTCCCTGAGACTTGAATGCCGTCGCCATTTCTCGAGCCGAACTTCAAAGTTCAGCAACCGAGCGCCATAGGAAACCGCCCTTAAATGGGCGGTTTTTTTTTGCGCCCGGCCTCAATCAGCGGTATTCACGCGGCAGCGCTGTCGATTGCGGCAACGCGCGGAAGGTCGTGCTCCAGCGTTGGCAGCGTAACGGACACCATCAGCCCGCCGGTCTGACGGTTGCGGGCCTGGATAGTGCCGCCGTGCAGAGCGACCGCGCGGGCCGCGATCGCCAGTCCGAGCCCTTCCCCGCCGCCGGCTCGATCCCGCGCGGTGTCGACGCGATAGAACGGCTCGAAGATCAGTTCGAGATCTTTGTCGGGAACGCCGGGGCCATGGTCATAAACCACGATCTCCAAGGAGTCCTCCTGGTCGATCGGGCTTTCTATGCGGCGAGCACTGATGCCGACCTGCGCTCCGACCGGGCTGTAGCGCACCGCGTTGCGGATGATATTCTCGAAAGCGCTGCGCATAAGCTCCGGGTCACCGGATATCGCGAGCGCGCGCTCCGATTCCAGGCTCACGAGGCAACCCTGCGCATCGGCTTCGATCGCAACATCGGCGGCAATGTTCGCAAGTAACTCGCCGATATCGACTCGCGTACGTTCGACGTGGCTCGGGGGACGCTCGAGGCGTGCCAGCTTGAGCGTCCGTGCGATGAGCTGCTCGAGCCGGTCAGCCTCGCAGGCAATGCGCGCAAGATGCCGCTCTACCGAATTGTCCTGCCGACGCGCCAGGGAAAGCGCAAGTTGGAGTCGGGCCAGCGGAGAACGCAGCTCGTGAGATACATCGCGCAGCAACTGCTGCTTCATCTCGAGCAGATTGCGCAGCCGTTCTGCCATTGTATCGAGGTCCGTCGCGAGCAACCCGAGGTCGTCCTGCCGTCCTCTCAGGCTTTGTGAGACGCGCACGTCGAGATCGCCCGCGGCCATCCGCCTCGTGGCATAGCGCAGCCGATCTACCGGGGCAACGAGATAACGCGCCAGAAAAAAGCAGATGACGGCGCTCACGACGAGCGCCATCACCAGCGTTGCCATCGGCACGCCGGGCCGCTCCAGCTCGCCGAATAAACGCGGTGCTTCGCGCAGCGGGCCCACCAACACGTGATAGGTGTCCCCATTCGCGCGGACGAGAACTAACGCCCCGCCGACGGGCGCAATCGGACCCTCCAGCGGAGAGCTCGCGTGGTCGGAAGAGCCATCGGCCGGACCGCGCAAAAACCTCGGCAGCGGGCGCCCGAGTATTTCCTTGCCCGAGGGGTCCACGACGAAAGTACGGCTGAACGGCTCATTCGGCCCAAGGCCTTCCAACCAGCTCTTGAGTGCCTCGGGGCCGCCGGCCTCGAAGGCGCGTGCAGCCTGTGCATAGAGCTGGCCTCTCTGCACCCACGGGCTCTCTTGGCGATGCTTCGAAGCGACGTTCACGGCGACGGTGACGGTGCCGACGAGAATCAGCGCCAGGGCGAGCCAGAACGTCAGAAATATCCGCCAGTACAGCGAGTGCATGGGGGTGACCCTGCCAGCCTGAATTTTGGTTATCGCTCCTCCTCTTCGACGGGGATCCGAGTAGAAGCAAGTGCCAGTGCGTAGCCCGTGCCGCGCACACTCTGCACCGTGACGCGGTCCGTCGTCTTCATCAGCTTGCGACGCAGATTGCTGACATGGGTGTCCAGGCTGCGATCGGTCGGCAGCAGGCGCCGGCCGAGCGCCTGCGTCATCAGCTCGTCACGAGTCACCGTCTTCGTATCCGCCCTCACCAGCAGCTCGAGGATCCGGAGCTCCGCCGCGGTCAGCTCCAGATCGCGATCGTTGACGTCCGCGCGCCGCGCTCTGAGGTCCAGGCGCAACGGGCCCCATGGCAGAATGCCGCTGGTTTGTTGTCCGTCCCCGGACATGCGCCGCAGTACAGCTCGGATTCGCGCCACCAGCTCCCTCGGGCTGAAGGGTTTTGCGAGATAGTCGTCGGCCCCCATCTCGAGACCCACCACCCGATCGACCTCATCGCCCCGCGCGGTGAGCATGATCACCGGTATACGGCTGGTTCCGCGGATTCGGCGCAGTACTTCGAATCCCGACAGCTCCGGCAGCATCACGTCCAGCACGACGAGGTCCACGGATCCCCGGACGAGCCTGTCCAGCGCAAGCGGCCCGGTGCCGACCGTCTCGGTAGCGAATCCTTCGGGGCCGAGATACTCGACCAGCATGGAGCAGAGCTCGTGATCGTCGTCGACGATCAACAGCTTTGGCCGACTGTCGCTTGCGCCTGTTTCCACCATGTCCATGACTCCTGACGATACGCTGGCACCACGGCCGGCAGCCTTGGAGCAACCCGCGAGTGTTGAGATTTCTTTGCATTTCTTTGGTGGGCCCCGGGAGTTCGCGGGCCACGGGTATGCCACCGTGCCGCTCCCTGAGTGGTGCTTAGTGAGAAATGCCCGGCGCCTGAATAATACGTCCAATGACGGCGGCCGGAACATGATCGTCGTGCCCCAGGAATCTTTCCGCAACAGGCCACCGGGAAGCTGAACGGCACGAGCACTTCTTCCACGCCCAACGTTCTCTTTGATCAACGCCAGGTATGCACGATGGATGAGCCGCTGAACCGGTACCATTCCGCGATGTACCTCTACCTCGACCGTTTTCGCCTGTGGGCAAAATCACCTATGTCGCGTTTTGGACCTCAGATCCCCGCCGGGCCGGCAAAGTCTCCGGCACTCTCCACCGGCATCGCCTGTTCGTCCGCACGGGCCGCGCTATGAGACGCGCCCACTTATTCTGGCTGCCCGCGAGTCTGCTGACGGGATGTATCTCGGTGGGCCCTGACTACCATCGGCCGCCGGTCGAGACCCCTGCCGCTTTCAAGGAAGCGGAGGGCTGGAAAGTCGCTGCGCCACGCGATGCCGAGCCTCGCGGCGACTGGTGGGCTATCTATCAGGATCCGGACCTGGACGCCTTGATGCGCCAGGTGCAGATCTCGAACCAAAACGTCCTGCTCGCCGTGGCCCGCTATGAGCAGGCGGTGGGTCTGCTCGGGTCGGCGCGCGCCGGGTACTTTCCGACCGTGACCGCGGATGTGAGCGCGATCCGCAGCCATAATGCTGTGACCAGCACGTCGACGGGAACCGGCACGGGAACGGTAACGGGCACTACCCCGGGTACGACGACCGCCACTAGCGTGGCAGGGAAAACCGTTACGCTGGACCGGGCGTCTCTGGGTGTAAGTTGGAATCTTGATCTCTGGGGGCGCATCCGGCGCACAGTGGAATCGAACAGGGACGCGGCACAGGCAAGCGCAGGTGATCTGGCGGCAGCGCTGCTCTCTGCACAAGCAACGTTGGCGCAAAGCTATTTCCAGCTGCGGGTCATCGATCTCGACATCGGGCTGCTCGAGCGCTCGATGGAGGCGTTTCAGAAGGCGCTCGACGTCACGCAGAACCGCTATACGGCCGGTGTCGCTCAGCGCTCAGACGTCACTCAGGCTCAAACCCAGCTGGAATCCACCCGGGCGCAGCTGCTCGATCTGGGCATCACACGGGCAACGCTCGAACACGCGATAGCGGTGCTCATCGGCAAACCGCCAGCCGCTCTGTCCATACAGCGGATCGATCGTCTAGTCGCCATGCCGGACGTTCCGTTGTCGCTCCCATCCGAATTGCTCGAGCGGCGCCCGGATGTCGCGGCCGCCGAGCGCCGTGCCGCTTCGGCGAACGCGCAGATCGGCGTTGCCAAGGCCGCTTACTTCCCGGACCTGACCCTGACGGGGTCCGGCGGTTACGAGAACACGAGCTTCTCGAAGCTGTTCGAGCTTCCCAACCGCTTCTGGTCGGTGGGTCCTGAGCTGGCGCAAACCCTCTTCGATGGCGGAGCCCGCAAGTACGCGGAGAAGCAGGCCATCGCCGTCTACGACCAGAACGTAGCAACTTACAGACAGACCGTCCTCACCGCGTTCCAGAACGTCGAGGACGATCTCGCCACCCTGAAAATCCTGGCAAAGGAAGAGATCGCGGAGCGCGCCGCAGCCGATGCAGCCGCCGAAACGCTGCGCATCACGGAAAAACAATACAAGGCCGGCACGGTGGACTATCTCAACGTTGTCGCCGCGCAAAACGCCTCGCTCACCGCGGAGCGCGCGGCCCGCGACATTACGAGTCGGGCGTTAACGGCAAGCGTTGCGTTGCTAATGGAGCTGGGCGGGGGATGGACGGTTGCCGCTCTCCCGCATTAAGGCAAGGCGTCAGGCCGGATTTTCCAGGCTGAACGCCTGGCGATTGTCGTCGTAGGCGAAAGCCTCCGCGTACCGACCCCAGCTGATGATCGTGCGCAGCGTCTGCTCCGCGGCATCCTCAGCCATGTAGTCCTCGAGCTCGTCGAAGAACCGGCTCTTCGGCGCGGCGTGACTGGCGCGTTCATCCAACACCCGGCGCACGTGGGCCGCGAGCGGCACGTACGTGAGCAGGTGCCGGGCGAATAGCCGCTTGCGCTCGTCGGTATCCGCTTTCACGAATTCTCTGCCCGCTTCGGTGAGCTTGATGTCGCCACCTTCGATTTCCGCAAACCGCAGCAGCTGCAGGGCTTCCGCGACCGGGAAAAGCTCATCGACTTCCATGCGCAACGCCTGCGCAATCGCCGGCAGGTCCGCGTGCCCGTTGTAGGGCGGCTCGCTCACCGCCTCGAGAAGGCCGGAAAGCAGGTTCGAGGACACATGCGTGAGCGTGGTGCCAATGCCGGTGCCCGGAAACCGCTCGGCTTTGTGCCCCATCCGCTGTTCGCCGCGGGGCTTGGAGGTCATCTCGACGTAGACGCGCTCCACGAGCGCCCGGAACCGCGGATCCAGTGCATGGCGCGGCTGCGGCAAGTCGATGGGGATTTCGCTTACGACGCGGCCCGGATGCGTAGAGAAGATCAGGAGGCGGTCGCACATCTGTACCGCCTCCTCGATGTTATGAGTCACGAG
>JAQGOC010000300.1 GCA_028293805.1 Gammaproteobacteria bacterium | reverse complement strand
CTGGAGCTCATGCATATCGGGCGCCTTTTGTCGGTTGTATCATGGCGAAGACCGCAGATGAGGATACCGTTTCCCGACAGGCCACGCGAGTCGTTCGCGTTGTTGTTACGTGGCAACACTGGAGGGTGAGACACTAATGGCCCCAAGCTATGTATGCGGGCTCAGCAGCGAGCCACTGCTCTATCGAACGGTAGGCGGCGTCCTCGAGGATGCAGTCCGTCAATGGCCGGAGAATCTCGCTCTGGTCGTACGGCATCAGGGGATACGCTGGACCTACCGCGAATTCGCCGCACGCGTGGAGGAAGTGGCTCGTGGCCTGCTCGCCTTTGGCCTCCAGGCAGGCGACCGGGTAGTAGGTATCTGGTCGCCCAATTGCGCCGAATGGAATCCTGACGCAATTCGCCACAGCGCGCGCGGGACTCATTCTGGTCAACATCAACCCGGCCTATCTGGCTCACCGAGCTCGAATACGCGCTGCGCCAAGTCGGTTGTCGCGCTCTGCTGCTTGCTCCGTCGTTCAAGGGCACCGACTACCTCGACATGGTTCGCGCGCTGATTCCAGAAGTTGACGCTTCGCAGGCCGGCCGCCTCTCGAGCCCGGCATTCACGAGCCTGCAACTGCTGGTGCAGCTTGGCCGGACCCCGGTGCCCGGATTTCTCACCTTCGCGGATTTGCTGGCGGCAGGAAGGTCGCTGCCGGTCGGGGAGCTCGCGGCGCGCGAGAGCAGTCTGGATCCCGATGATCCCGTCAACATACAGTTCACGAGCGGCACGACCGGTTCGCCAAAAGGCGCAACGCTTACCCACTTCAACATCGTCAACAACGGTTACTTCGTGGGCCAAGGGATGCGGCTCACCGCCCAGGACCGCCTCTGCATCCCGGTGCCTTTGTATCATTGCTGCGGGATGGTGCTTGGCGTGCTCGCTGCAGTGAGCCACGGTGCCACCGTGGTATTTCCGGGCGAGGCTTTCGATCCCGTGCAAGTGCTCGAAGCAGTCACCGCGGAACGCTGCACCGCCTTGCACGGTGTGCCGACCATGTTCATTGCCGAGCTCGAACATCCGGACTTCCGCAAGTTCGATCTCTCATCGCTCCGGACCGGCATAATGGCTGGCGCACCGTGTCCCACCGCGGTCATGCGTCGCGTCGTCGACGAGATGCATATGGGTGAGATCACTATCTGCTACGGCATGACCGAGACGAGTCCCGTAAGTTTCCAGTCGCACGTCGATGAGCCTCTGGACAAGCGGGTGTCCACTGTCGGTCGCGTGCACCCGCACGTGCAGGTCAAGATCATAGACGCGAACGGACACGTCGTGCCGCGCGGGACGCCCGGAGAACTCTGCACCCGCGGCTATGGCGTGATGCGAGGCTATTGGGGCGACGACGCGCGAACTGCGGAAGCCATCGATGCCGGTGATTGGATGCACACCGGCGACCTAGCTGTGATCGACGCTGAGGGTTACTGCAACATCGTCGGCCGCGTGAAGGATCTGATCATTCGAGGCGGCGAGAACGTCTATCCGCGCGAGGTGGAAGAATTTCTGTATCGTCATCCCAAGATCCTCGACGTTGCCGTCGTGGGGGTTCCGGACGCGAAGTACGGCGAAGAGGTATGTGCAGTCATTCGTCTTCGCGATGATGCAACCGCCGATGCCGAGGAGATACGCCTGTTCTGCCGGGATCGGATCGCGCATTACAAGATTCCGCGTTACGTGCTATTCGTCGCTGCCTTTCCGCAGACCGTCACCGGCAAGGTGCAGAAATTCCTGATTCGCGAGCAGATGATGCGCACATTGGGCTTGAGTGTTGAGGATACGGCATGAGCAGCTCCGCCGCGTTCATCCGTGCCAGGGACTTTCTGCTCACCTACCGCAACGACTATGCTGCCGCGTTTCGCGGTTTCGCCTGGCCAGTGCTGGATGAGTTCAACTGGGCGCTGGACTATTTTGATGACCTCGCTCGCGACAACGATGCGCCTGCGCTGTGGATCGTCGACGAAAGCGGCCGGGAAGAGAAGCTTTCGTTCGCACAGCTGTCGGCGAGCTCGAACAGGGTGGCCAACTGGTTACGCGAGCTCGGGGTCAAGCGTGGCGATCGCGTGTTGCTCATGCTCGGGAACGAGAGGGCGCTGTGGGAAACCATGTTGGCGGCCATGAAGCTCGGTGCCGTTGTGATACCAGCCACCACCTTGCTGACGCATGAGGATCTCCTCGATCGCCTCGAGCGCGGGGAGGTTCGCCACGTAGTGGCCGGTGCGGCGCAGTGCGAAAAATTCGCCGCCTTGCCCTGCGTATTCTCACGCATTGCGGTCGGCCGCCGCATCCCGGGGTGGCGATCCTTCGAAGATGCCTATGCGGCAGGCGCGGGCTTCACTCCCGAAGGGATCACGCGTGCGAGCGATCCGCTGCTGCTCTACTTCACATCCGGCACGACTTCAAAGCCGAAACTCGTGCTGCACAGCCAGCAGAGTTGTCCGGTGGGCCACCTGTCGACCATGTACTGGATCGGGTTGCAAGCGGGCGACGTGCATCTGAATGTATCCTCTCCCGGCTGGGCGAAGCACGCCTGGAGCTGCGTTTTCGCGCCGTGGAATGCCAGCGCGTGCGTCTTCGTTTACAACTCGGCGCGCTTCAACGCGGAAAAGTTGTTGGATGTCTTGCACCGTTGCAAGGTAACCACGATGTGCGCTCCCCCGACCGTGTGGCGCATGCTGATCCAGCTCGATCTGAAGTCTCGCAGAGTTGCCTTGCGCGAGATCGTCAGTGCCGGAGAGCCGCTCAATCCCGAGGTCATCGAACAAGTACGACTTGCCTGGGGGCTGAGCTTGCGCGATGGTTTCGGCCAGACCGAGACGACCTGTCAGATCGGCAATAGTCCGGGCCAGCCGCTCAAGCCGGGAAGCATGGGGCGCCCGCTGCCGGGCTATGGCATCGAGCTGCTCAACGTCGCGGGCAGACCGGACGGGGAGGGTGAGGTGTGTCTGTCGCTCACGCCTCGACCTTTGAGCTTGATGCTCGAGTATGCCCATGATCCGGAGAAGACGGGCGAGGTCATGCGCGACGGCTATTACCACACCGGCGACGTGGCACAGCGCGACGCAGACGGGTACATCACCTATGTCGGCAGAGCGGACGATGTCTTCAAAGCCTCCGACTACCGCATCAGCCCCTTCGAGCTCGAATCGGTGTTGATCGAGCATCCGGCGGTTGTCGAGGCGGCCGTGGTGCCCAGCCCGGATCCGCTGCGCCTGGCGGTACCGAAGGCCTTCGTGGTCGTGGGCGCACAGCACACCCCCTGCGCCGAACTTGCTCGCGACATCCTGTTCTTCTGCCGGGAGCGGCTTGCCCCTTACAAGCGGATTCGCCGTCTGGAGTTTGCGGAGTTGCCAAAGACGATCTCCGGCAAGATCCGTCGCAGCGAATTACGCGAGCTCGAGATCCGTCGCAGAGCTGCCGGGTCAAAGCAGATCCTGGAGTTCTTCGAAGAGGAGTTCTCAATGGAAAGCAACGTCGCTGGCGCGGCTCGCGGTCCGGCCTGAGGCCATTCGCACTGCACGAGGCGATCTGATCCGGACGGCATATGGGGCCCTTGAGCGGTGTGAAAATCATCGAGGTCGCGGGCGTCGGGACGACTCCCTTCTGTGGGATGGTGCTCGCCGATCCGTGCGAGAACACGCGGAGGGGTAGTACGGTGTCCGACGATAATTTCCGAAACGGTTGGCTGCTATGGACATAGCGAGGCCTATACCGGCGGCTGCGGCTTGCGGTGCTATCCCTTATCAAATCGCTGGTACGCCGCTGGCGCAGAACGACTGCCAGTGTCGCGACTGTCAGC
>JAQGOC010000276.1 GCA_028293805.1 Gammaproteobacteria bacterium | reverse complement strand
CGCGGGTGCCGTCGCGTCGAGCGTTGCCAGCTCAATACCGCCGCTGCGCATCCTGGTTGTGGATGATGATCCGCTGGTGCTCAAATCGCTGCGCGATACGTTGGAGGCGGATGGCCATAGCGTCACGACGGCGGATGGTGGGCAGGGCGGCATAGATACTTTTCTTGCGGCACGAGTGCAGGGCAATCCGTTTCCCGTCGTGATTACGGACCTCGGCATGCCCTACGTCGATGGGCGCAAAGTCTCCAGCGCCATCAAGTCCGCGGCGCCGGGGACGATCGTCCTGCTGTTGACCGGTTGGGGGCAGCGCCTGGTTGCGGAAGGGGACATTCCGCCCCATGTGGACCATGTCTTGAGCAAGCCGCCGAAGCTACGTGAGCTACGTCAGACTTTGGCGCGATGCCTGGGTGCCCGCGACTCGTGAACGTCCGCAGTATCGCCATCAGAACTATGCCGACACGCCGCGTCTATCGCAAACGCGACGGACGAGCCTAAGGAAGCATCGATCGCAACCTGATCCCGCGCTCGAAAGGCAATGCCGGCGGCAGTGGCCGCCGGCGCTTTCCCATCAGCGCTTCACTTCGGCGGTTTCGCGGCTCACCAATTTGTTGAAATTGCTCGGCTTGCCATCGGCGGTTTTGTCCTCCACGATGAGCGCGAGCTTGCGCTTGTCGAACACGCTGAACCACTGATCCCAGGGGATGGGCTCGAGCGAATCCTCGCCGCTGTAGCCCGGGAAGTCGAGCCGCAGCAGACAGGTG
This sequence comes from Gammaproteobacteria bacterium, assembly GCA_028293805.1. Taxonomy (GTDB): domain Bacteria; phylum Pseudomonadota; class Gammaproteobacteria; order Steroidobacterales; family Steroidobacteraceae; genus 13-2-20CM-66-19. The sequence goes on along the minus strand of JAQGOC010000276.1, from coordinate 9,331 downwards.
CCCTCGCTGCTTCGAGTTCCTTTCACACAGGTGGGCTTGGCGCCTCGCGCTTCCGCCCATTTTCGGATCTCCTCGTGATCGGTCAGAACCCGTTCGACAGCCTTGGTTGCCATGATATTTCCCTCCCGCAAAAGTCCAGTGGCACGGAACGCCTGGCATGCGAGCAACCGATGTGCCGCGCGCGTCGCGGCCGCGCTTGCGGTCATTCTGTCCGGACGCGCATGGGGCCGTGCCCTACGGTTCTTGCGCCGCTCTCACAACGAAGCCAGCTGCGATTCGATCCACGCGCGATGACGGCGCTCATCCGCCAGATTCTTCGCGAAGACGCCGCGCAGATCGTCGTCCACGTCAGCGTGCTCAACCGCACGCTCGTAGGCAGTATTGGTATCCTCCTCATTGGTCTTCATGGCCTGCAGAATCCGCTTGTCGCCCAACAGCGCCGCTAGCACCACCTTGCCGGAAGTCAGCAGCTGTTTACCGCCGGCACCATCGGGTGGATTGCGGCCCTGCTGGCGCATCCAGGCGCCGAGCACCCGGGTGTGCTCCTGGTGATCCGCGCGAAATTCCTGCAGCCTTCCCTTGTACTCGGCGTTCGAGAGCCGCTCGATGGCTGAGTCGTAAGCTTCGATGGCGGCCAAATCCAGCTTTATCAGATCCTCGACGAGCTCGTCGAGATCAGCTTCGGTACCCACGTGCGTGACCATATCGCGTCCTCCTCGTGTTTACGCAAGACGTTCGTAGCAAGGCGGATGCCGAACCCAACAAGCGCCGCACGCGCCACAACCATCAGCGCAGGGCGAGCTAACTCGCCATAAGCACGCAGGAATCACAGGCATAAGCGTCATCTTCGCGAGTGGCCCACCGAGGCAGGGCCTGCGGTGCTTTGCGGGACTATCTGCCGGTCGAATTCTGTTGCTCCAGCAACACACATGCAGATCGCCGGCATGCAGCCTGCTACCCTGGCCGTGAGGGTGGGGATCCTCAAACTTCGCAAAGCTCCGACCTCGGCGTATCCGGACGCGCGCACGGGCTTGTATCGAGGCGCATTCATAGGAGTGAGACGTCAGGTGGATGAACGCGAGCGATTACTTCCGGTGGATGCCGTGCGCGGCATCGCTATGCTGTTCATTGGCGTGAGCCATATCAGCTTTTACCTCATCAACGACTCGCCGACGCTTCCTTCGCTGCTTCGGGCCATAGGCTTCTTCGCGTCACCGAATTTCCTGCTGATGAGCGGCTTGGCGTGCGGCTATCAGCTGGCCCTGTCTCCAACCACTGCCACCGCGTTGCGCATCGTGGATCGCGGCCTGTTTGTCTTGCTGGTGGGCCACCTGCTGGTGGCCGGGTCGCTCGTCTACATGGTTCCACCCGGCACCGCGTTCGAGCATGTTGTAATAACCGATACGATCGGCGTGCTGCTGTGCATGGCGCCGGTGCTGCGGCACGCGACCGCGCGGCGGCTCCTGTGGACGGGTGCCGCTGTGTTCACTCTGTCTTCGCTGTTGTCGCTGTCGTGGCATCCCCACACGAGTGTGGGGACGCTGTTGGGCGCTCTGCTGTTCGCTATCGATAACGGCAGGTTGCGGGCTGTTGGATGGGTCACGCCGACCATACCGTACATGGGGATTTTCCTGATAGGTGTCGGACTCGGCAAAATGATTCACCGGTTCAGGCGGGAAGGGCGGTCCGACTTCCTGAGTCTGCGACTGGCCGCCGGCGGATCGATGGCCGTCGCGGCCGCGTTCGCCGCGAATGCCTTCAGGCATTTCGCGAATCCGGTGCTTCTTGGACAACTCGCGCAGAGCACCTGGGCCAACATGCTGCTGACTCTGGTGAACGTGCGACAGGACACCCCGCCGACACCGGCCTATGGACTGTTCTACGGGGGAATTGGAGTCGCTCTGGTCGGCGTGCTCGGACTGCTGTGCGGGCGTCGTGCGACGTCGCCTTTCATCCGGACCGTGCGTGTCGCCGCGGTCATTGGGCGGGCGTCCTTCGTGTCCTACGTCGCCCAGCAGTGGCTGATCGATTTCATTCCGATTTGGGTGGGCTTTGACTCCTGGCTGACACCCGCGACATCTCCGATATATCTCGCGATGACGACTCTCGTGTTGTTCTGGATTGCGATGCTGTGGGGCCGCTGGAAGGCGAACCGGTACATGACTCTGGGGCTGAACCCCGAGTCGCCGACCAACGTTGCACGACCCCTCCGTAAGGGCGCCAAGTCGCAGTGTGCCCTGAGTCGGCGGTTTCCCGAAAGGGCAGAGCACCGCGTCGCCGTCTTTGCAAGCGTCGTCCTCTTTCTCGTGGTGCTCAACGTTCTGGCACTGGTAAATGCTTGCAGGCTTACGCCCTCCAAGTTGGCGCTCGTGCCGCCCAACCCCTGGCCCTGGGAACCTGTCAAAGTGGCCGGGCCGCATGGCTAGTGCCCCCGCCGTTGCCATTTTTCGTGGGGGGCGCGCCAGGAGCCGCTAGAATAGGGGTCGAGCATAGTTTTAGAGAGCTGAAGGCCGATAATGTCACTTTTTTCGCGCTTTTTTCGCAAAGCGCCGCTGCCTTCCGCCGCCCCCGAAAAGCCGCCCGAGAATGCGGATGCCGGGCCGAGTGTCCCCGACCGCGCCCGGGTGGCTGAACAGGAAGAAGAGGCGCTCAAGGCAGCCATCGACGGTCGCGACGCCGCAACGATTGCCAGGCTCGTCGTCGAGGGTACCTCCACAAAAGTGCGGCAGCTGGCCGCCCAGGCAATCGAGGATCCCGCCAGGCTTCGCCAACTCATCCGGGAGGTTCGCGGCGGCAATGACAAGGGCGTCTATAAAATCCTGACCTCCAAGCGCGACGCCCTGCTCGTGCAGGCACGCCGGCTCGAGCAACTCAACGCCGAAATCAGCGCGGTCTCGGCAGCGATCGAGCGGCATAGCCACCGGCCGCATGATCCGGTGTTCAGCGCGACTTTGGAGCAGCTCGAGAATCGCTGGAAGGCAGTTGCCGCGGATGCGGACCCGCAGGTCCTGCAGAAGGTCCAGCAGGCGATCGAACGATCAAGAGAGGTGATCGCGCAGCATCTGAGCCGCATCGCGGCTGAGGCCTCGCGCGAGCTGGCTGCGGCTAACGCTGCCGCCGAGGCGCGGCGGCAGCGCGACTTGGAGGAGGAGGCGGCCGCCTTCGCCGCCGCCGAGCGGGCCAGGCTCGTGGCAGCACAGAGGCAAGCACAGGCTGAGATGCAGGAAGCGGAAATGCTGGCCCTTCGTCAGATCGGCGGATTGGTTCGCAAGGCCCACGGAGCGCTGCAGGCAGGCAGTACCGCACGAGCGGCCGGGTTGCGACGCATGCTCGCGGAGCGGCTGTCCGACTCTCCGCCGCTGCCGGCTCATCTGGCGAGCCAATTGCAACAACTCGACATGAAGCTCAACGAGCTCGCGGATTGGAAGAGCTTCTCCGTGACGCCGAAACGGGTCGAGCTGATGGAGGAAATGGAGTCGCTTGTCGGCTCGACGCTGGATCCGGTCACCCTGGCCGAGCGGATCAAGAGCCTGCAGAGGCAGTGGCGAACTCTTGACAAAGGCGCCGGAGGGAAGGGACTCGAAGCCGAGTGGCAACGCTTCGAGGAGGCGGGCCACCAGGCGTATCAGCCATGCCGCGAGCACTTCGAAGCACAGGCGCTGGTCAGGCAGGAAAATCTGCAGCGGCGTAAAGCATTGTTCGAACGACTGGCGGCATTCGAGACGGGGCACAACTGGGAACAGCCGGACTGGCGCACGGTGATTACGGCACTCCGGGAGTCCAAACAGGAATGGCAGCGCCACTCCCCGGTAGACCGCGATGCCGGCAAGCCTTTGCAGGCGAGTTTTCTCGCCCTCACGTCGAATCTGCAAGGCCGGCTGGATGCCGAATACGCCCGTAATATCAAGCTCAAAGGGGCGCTGATCGAGCGCGCCCAGCGGTTGCTTGCCGATGGGGACGGGCGCAACGCCAGCGACGAGGTGCAGGACCTGCAACAGAAGTGGCAAGCCGTGGGCCCCGTGCCGCGCGCTGAAGACCAACGCTTGTGGGAGGCATTTCGGCAACACTGCACCGCGGTGTTTCAAAAGCGGCAGCAGGACTTCGCCGCGTACGCCGCCGGGCTGGAGGCCAACAAATCCAGGGGCATCGCCTTGTGCGAAGAGCTCGAGAAGGTCGCTGCTCTGTCCGGGCAGGAGTTGCTGGCAGCCGCGAGAAACCTTCCCGATCTGCGCCTGGCCTTCGAGGCCGCCGGGGAATTTCCGAGGGGAGCTGCGCGCGAGCTGCGTGGCAGGTTCGAGCGCGCGTTCGAGCGCTGTGAGAGGTCCATCGCTCAACAGCAGGCGCGCGACGCGGATCATAGCTGGACCGGGCTTTTCGAAGCTGCAGATCGGGTGCGCGCCTACAGGCTGGCGATAGCGCGAGATGCGGACGTGGCGCAGCGGGATCTTTTGCGACGTGCAGCCGAAGACTATATAGCCTCGGTTGGCCAATGGCCCAAAGGGGGCCTCGAGGCGCTCAAGCGTGAGCTCGCGAAAGCAGACGCCAGCGATGTGGCGGCAAACGAGGCGGCGCTGCGCACACTGTGCATCCGCGCCGAGATCCTAACAGGCAGGTCCACGCCACCCGAAGACCAGCCGCTACGCCGCGACTATCAGGTGCAGCGCCTGATACGAGGCATGGGCCAGGGCGTTGCCGCCGATGAGGCACGATGGGACACAATGGCATTCGAATGGCTTGGTGTTGGACCGACCGAGGAGGCCACATACAGCCAGCTGCTGCAGAGATTCAAGCGGTGTTGGTCATGATCTGCCTGAGTGCCGGCATAGACACCGACCCGCGCTGAACGCGTACAGGAGCGCTACCCATACTGCGGGCTCGTACCACGTCTCCTGAGTCAAGGATCGCGGAAGGATTCCTCGAGCCAGGCCGCCAGGGCGCGAATTTTCCCGGACGTGCGCAGGTGCTCCGGATAGGCAAAGTAGACCGTGGCACCTTCTGCTTCGCAGCCGATGTCGATGACCCCCAGCGTGCGTTTCTTCAGCGAAGCCTCCAGGAGAAAGGTCGGCAGCAAGGCGATTCCCAACCCCGCGACGGCGGCATCGCGCATGAGCAACCCGTTGTTGACGCGCAGGGCGGTGGCTGGCTGCGCTGTTGCGAATCCCCGGCCGGTGCGGAAGCGCCAGTCGGCAGCCGCACGATTCGTGTAGAGGATGCCTCTATGCCGCTGCAGATCCTGTAGCGAAGCCGGCTTTCCGCAACGTTTGAGATAATCGGGTGAAGCGACGAGCAGACGTCGGCTGACCGCCAGGCGCTTCACTATGATGCGCTTGTCATCCACCGGTCCATGTCGCACGACGGCATCGTACCCTTCGGCCAGCATGTCGACGAAGCGGTCCTCGAGCTCAAGCGTGAGCTCGATTTTCGGGTACTTCTCGAGAAAGCCGAACAGTGCCGGACCGAGATGCAGACTTCCGAAACTGACAGGAGCGGACATGCGCAAGGGGCCGGCGAGCACACCGCGCCGCTCCGAGAGCTCGGCGACAGCACTATCCACGTCGCGCAGGATGCGCTTGGCGCGCTCATAGAACGCCCTGCCGTCCTGCGTCAACGACAGCCTGCGTGTCGTCCGGTGCACGAGCTTTGTACCTAGAAGGTGCTCCAGGTCCGCCAGCCGTTCGCTGATGACGGACTTCGACAGGGCCAGACGCCGCGCAGCGCCGGTGATTGAGCCGGTTTCCGCGATCGAAGCAAAAGCCTCCACCGCTTCGAGCTTCAGCATTGTTCGTTTTTTCCGAAAAGCGAATCACCGGATTATCGGCTATCGCGCACCCGGTTTGAAAACTAGGATCTCACGGCAATCAATCACGGCGCCGCCCAGAGCGGGGCGCACTGAACGGGAGATCAAATGTTCAAATACCTTGCCGCCGCGGCCGCTGCGGTTGTCCTCGCGCTGCCCGCCCACGCGCGCGTCGAAGCCTTTCCGGCGAGCTTTCATGTGCAGATGGTGCAAACGAATGGCACCAGTCTGCATGTCCGTGTCGGTGGACATGGGCCCGCAGTGGTGCTGCTGCATGGCTTCGGAGATACGGGGGATATGTGGGCGCCGCTGGCAGCCGTGCTCGTGAAGGATCACACTGTAATCGTACCGGATCTGCGCGGCATGGGCCTGTCCGCCCATCCGGATACCGGCTACACGAAGAAGAATCAGGCCCTCGATATCGCCGGTGTCATGGACGCGCTGCAGGTGCAGAAGGCCGATCTAGTGACGCACGACATCGGCAATATGGTCGGCTATGCGCTCGCGGCGCAGTATCCGGCGCGGGTTGCTCGCTGGGCCGTCATCGATGCGCCGCTGCCGGGGATCGGCAACTGGGACAACATCATCCGCAGCCCCCTGTTGTGGCATTTCAACTTCCGCGGGCCCGACGAAGAGCGGCTGGTGAAGGGACGCGAGCGGATCTATCTTGACCGTTTCTGGAACGAGTTGTCGGGGAACCCCGGGCGGATCGATGAGCAGACGCGCCGGCACTACGCCAGGCTCTATGCGCGGCAGCACGCTATTCACGACGCATTCGAGCAGTTCGGCGCTTTTCAACAGGACGCCGCGGATAACAAGTCGCTGCTCGCCAACGGCGGCAAGCTGGCTATGCCGGTGCTTGCCATCGGCGCCGAGAAATCCTTCGGCACGGGAATGGCGGACGAGCTGCGTTTCGCGGCCAGCAATGTCACGGGCGCCATCGTTCCCAACTCCGGCCACTGGATCATGGAAGAAAATCCGCAGGCGACCCTCGAGCTCGTCACGCAGTTCCTCGCCAAATGAAGACCTACATCGCAGCAGCTTCGCTGGGTCTTTTGTTCGCGGCCGCGTATGCGGCGCCCTTGTCATCGCCCCAGCTTCGCGTAACGCCGGATGAAGTCGACACAATGCAGTCGCATCACGCAGGCGCAGGCACCTCCGGCATCGCCGGCATTCGTACCACCGTGGTCGCCGGCGACCCGGCCAAGCCCGGCCCTTACACGATCCGCCTGAGCGTTCCGGCAAACAGCCGGATTCAGGCGCATACGCATCGCGACAACCGTACGTGTGTCGTGATAGCCGGCACGTGGTATTTCGGTTACGGCCCGGTCGCTGGCGCAGCCGCCGAGAAAGCTCTGCGGGCCGGAAGCTTCTACACCGAGCCCGCGGGCGTTGCACATTTTGCGGAAACCAGGGCGGAGCCTGTGGTTGTGTACATTACCGGCAGCGGCCCGACCGACACGGTCTACGTCAAGGCGAGCGATGCGCCGGCCGCGAAGTAGCGCGCAAGCACGGCAGCGGGCTGGCATTTCCGGCGTGACAATGAGGCCACTGCCTTGGCCGTCATCACCTACGAGGGTTGAGCCGACTCAGGGCGGCGCGGAGGTTAGGGTTCAGCATGGCGGGCCCGTGCGGCCGAGGTCGCGACCGGATTCCTCTGGCTGGGGCGATATGACGGCGGTATTCTGGGCGCCCGCCCGTGATAAAGGAGCTGACCATGGCCGAGAAAGTCATACCGGACTCACATCTAGATCTGTTCAAAAAGAAAGCTTTCGCGCATCTGGCGACGCTGATGCCCAGCGGCCAACCCCAGGTCACCCCGGTGTGGATCGATTACGACGGTCGCCATGTCTTGTTCAACACGGCGGAAGGTCGCCAGAAGGACAAGAACCTGCAGCGCGACGGAAGGGTCGCCCTGTCGATCACCGATCCTGACAACCCCTACCGTTATCTGGAAGTGCGGGGACATGTAGCCGAGCGAACCCGCAACGGCGCGGACCAGCATATTGACGCGCTGGCCAAGAAATATCTTGGACAGGACCAGTATCCCTACCGCCAGCCGGGGGAAGTCAGGGTGATCTATAAGGTGGAGCCCGAACACACGACCTCCACAATGTGAGCTTTCGCGCCCGCGCCTGCCCGAAACGTCCATTCCGGAAGGGTCAGCCGGGGCCGATATGTGAACCCGGTTCCATTCGGCCCGCGCGTGCGGTGCTCAGGGCTCAAGTGACGTCAGTTCCGGGTCGATAGCCACGCGGCGACGCCCTAACAGGTTCGCCAACGTTACAGGGAAGAGGCTTTCGCTTTGAAGACGTCAAGTACGGCCGCAGCCGCTGTGAACGCAGCGATCGAGGCGGCGCACGCACCAAGTGCAGGCAAGGGCATCGCCCTGGCCGATTCCGTCGCAGTGGCTCATCCACGCTCCGCCGCGGGCAGCGCCTCGGAAAGCTTTCTTCGAAGACTCGACCGTGTCAACGGTCCCGGCATCCCGGCAGCGGTGAAGCCGCGTTGATTCTCGATGTGCCAGCACTCCTACAACAGGCTACGTGGCGCGTGCAGCGGCGCGCTGCCGCCGTGCAAGGCATTCACAAGGGAGAGTAGGCCATGTTTTCGGATATGAAGGTGGGTACGCGTCTCGCGTTGGCGTTTGGTGCGGTGTTGCTGCTGCTGGTAGCCGTAGTGCTGACCGGCATCAGCCGCATGTCGCTGGTCAATGATCATCTGCATGCGATTACCGACGAGAACAACGTCGAGGCGCGCGAAGCCAAGGAGATTCGTGGGAACGCGTTGCGCGTCGGCGCGACGGTCCGCGACCTCATCATCACGACCGACGAGGCAACGTTGAAGGCGCAGCGCGAGGAACTGGAGGCAACCAGCAAAAGCCTGGACGTCTCGGTCGAGAAACTCGGTCAGATGTTCACCTCGCTCGCCAGCACGACACCCACCGAGAAGGAGCTGCTGGGCAAGATCAAGGAGATGGTTCCCGGCTTCAAGAGTGCGGCCACGAAGGTCGCGGATCTGGGACTCCTCAACAAGAATGCCGAAGCGGCCGAGCTGCTCAGAAAGGAGTTCGATCCTCGCGATGAGGCACTGCACCCCGTGGTGGAGCAGTTGGCAGCCTTCGAAGACAAATTGAACGAGGATGCGGCAGCTGAGGCGGCGCGCGTGTATGCAAGCGGCCGGACGACGATGCTGGTTCTCGGCGGATTTGCGACATTCATCGCCGCCGTAGCGGCGCTGCTGTTGACGCGCAGCCTCTTGCGACAACTCGGCGGCGAGCCGGCCTACGTCGTCTCGGTGATGCAGTCCGTTGCCGGTGGCGACTTCAGTATCACGGTCGTCACGAAAGATGGCGACAAGTCGAGCATGTTACATGCCGTCAGGACAATGGTGGAGAAGCTTTCTACGATCATCGGCGAGGTGAACTCGGCGGCCGATGCGCTGACGGGGGCGTCGGAGGAAGTGAGCACGACCTCCCAGGCGCTGTCGCAAGCGGCGAGCGAGCAGGCCGCCGGCGTGGAGCAGACGAGCGCC
>JAQGOC010000258.1 GCA_028293805.1 Gammaproteobacteria bacterium | reverse complement strand
GCCCGCGTTACGTGGAACGAAATCGATTTTCGAGCGCCGGCGGCTTGTCCGGCGCGAAATTCTGCTGGTGTCGGGGGCGAGCGCAGGCGGGTCCGTCGTCATTTGGATCGTCGCACCGGCGCTGGCTCACGCGTTCCTTGCAGGCCGCTACGACATCAGCGCTCCCCTTATGGCGGCAGCCTTGGTTTCGGGCGTGCTCAAAGTCTGCAGCGCATTCGCCACCGGCACTGTAATCGCCCTGGCACAAGGGAAGCATCTGCGCGCCCTGAGCGCGATCTCCGGGATAGCGATCGGCCTAAGCGTCATCGCCGCGTTTGCCGCGGCTCCGTGGGGATTGGTTGGCGTGTTATACGGGATTTCCGCCGGTTGGCTGTTTCGAACTCTGGTGGCTACGTGGATGGCAATCCCGTATCTACGCCAGTCCGCTGCGGATGCGGCGGCGATGATGCCACCCGCCCCGGGAGCCGCGGGTCACGGCTAGGCGCTGCTCCTGCCGTGGTGACTGACGCTAACGCCCTAACGCGGAAACAGCCGCCAGCTTGCGCACGCCGGCCGGCAAGTCAGTCAGTGGCTCGAACCCAAACGCGCTGCGGGCCGCGCCGATATCGAACGCATTATCATTTTCGAAGAACGCGAGCGTACGCCTCGAAACGGGTGGCTCGGCGCCCACGACGGCACTGACCTGCTCCGCTGCCCACCCTACCGTTATTCCCAACCAGCGCGGAGCGTGAAAGGTCGGCGGCCGCACATCAATAGCCTGCGCGAACTGTGCCACCATTTCCTCGACGGTCATCCACCGCGGTCCCGCGATGTTGAACGTCCTGCCCGCGATTTCCGGACCAGCCCGCGCGGTCAACTCGAGTGCAGCGAGCAGGTCATCGACATAGACAGGGTGGCGCAGATTGCGGCCCTTGCCAATATAGAAGAAGCGGCCCTTGCGCAGAGCATGGATCAGCTTCGTGGTCCGCGGACACCCCGCTCCATACACCCACGACGGCCTGACGACCACGAGATCCAACCCTGTATGCACTGCCGACCGCCTTGCAGCTGCCTCGCCAGCGGCCTTCGTGCGCTCATAGGCATTCTCGGGATTAAGAGGCGCATCCTCCTTCGCCGGTGGAGAGGCCACGTGACCGTACACGCCGACGCTGCTGACCTGCACCAGCCTCCGTACTCCTGCTATCGAGCTCAACTCAACCAGACGCTCGAGCGCTGTTACGTTGACGGATTCGAACTGCTCGACGGTCGCGTGCACATCGAGATGCACGCTTGCGAGATTGAATACGTAATCGACCCCGTCGAGCGCCGCAGACAGAGCCGCTTCGTCGCGCACGTCCTGTACCCGATACTGTACGTTAGCGTCGATCACACTGTTTGGGGACTCCCGCACGTCAATTGCCCGCACTCCCCAGCCGCGCCCTGCGAGAAACCGCACGAAATGCGAGCCTATGAACCCTCCTGCCCCGGTCACAAGCGCACGCGTCGCAGCAGTCACTTCGGCTTCCTTGCGGCCACCGCGACCGCATAACCGCCACGCCCCGGAACGAGTTTATCCAGGAGGGAGAACACATACATGAACGGATAAATCAGCGAGTACAGCCGATATTCCTTACGGACAGCCTCCAGCTCTTTCTTTGACGTGGGCGCGATCGTGCCGTCCATCACAGGCGGGTGCTCCTTCTTTTTGGCGAGCACTTTGACGTATGCGAAGTTGATGATGAGCTCCGCAAACTCCGTGAAGAACCGCGAATAACCTCCCGATCCCACCGGCTGCATCCCCACGCCACGAAGCATTTCCTCGAGCTCGCGAACGCGGTACCCCTGGACCACGTGACCGTACGTCTCCGGCCCCATGCCGATGACGCGCTTCAGCGCTGCGACCGGCAGGCGGGTGTCGCCATTCGGGGTGGTGAGAATCGCCCTGCCGCCCGGCGCCAGAACGCGCGCGATCTCTTGGTTGAAACCCGAGACCTGCTGGAAATGCTCGTGCACGTCAATGACGATGACGACGTCGAAGGCGTTGTCCGCAAACGGGAAGCGCTCGAGATCGATGTGCGCCACGGGATCGGCGAGGAACTCGGACATCTCGGGGATGCCTTGCGGATAAACCTGCCCCCAGGTCCATGCCCCGCCGGCAGCGCGAAACTGATAGTTCATGGCACCGTTGTTGTCATGGCCGGAGATCAGCAGGCAGCGCTCGTTGCGCACCGGCCCCAGCAGTGTCATGAGCAGATCGACCTTCTGCCGCTTTTTCAGCGACTTCCCATACATCTGCAGCTGCCACGGGAGCGACGTGCTTCGTGGGGGTTCCGCGGACGCAGGCGCTGCCTTTGTTGCTTGAGCTGGCATGACAGTTTCCTTCACCTGATTTGGACCGCGCCCACCGTCGCACGAATCATGCCGCGACGGGCCTGGCCACCTTCCTCAAAGGACCACGAAAAGCAGCCATTTCCGCTTCAACCGCGTCGATCTGCGCGTCGCTGTCCCGGCGGGACCAGTGCAACTCTCGCGCCAACGCAACCGCGCACGCATTCAACACGGATCGATCGAGCGCATCGCTGCAGTAGAGCGGGGTTCTGCGTCTGATGACGTCGCTGAGGCGCACGGCCATCTCGTTACGCGCTGCATAAACGACCTCTGCCCACATGACGGGCAGATCCGGAACAATCCGCGTCGCCAGTGTCCGATCCGTGTCCATCAGCGCGAGCACTGCAGCACGCGACGGCCCGTAGGACTCCTCCAGATGAGCTGCCACGTCCGCGCTCAGTTGCAGAGCAACTCCAGTGCTGGGCCTGTGCTGGTAAAGCGCGGCCGAGCTCCAGAGGCGCTGCGAAGCTGGAACAAAGGACCTTCCGAGCCGCCTGCAGGCAGCCCGGGCCGCGCGCTCACCTACCGCGCGCGCTGTGGTCCACTTCACGCCCACGATCGACAGCAAGCCGTGGATGCCCTCCGCGGCGTGATCGATGATTTGCGGGGACTTCTGCAGAGCCACTCCGGGACCCGGGTTAGCCGCCTGCTCCGGCAACAGGCCGGCGAAGACGCCGCTGACGTCCGCGCCGCTGAGTTGCCGCTCACCGAGAACCTGATTGAGATCGCCCAGGAAGTCGAGCACTTCCTCCCGCGTCACCCGGGCCGAGCGGGAAGCGTGATCGCAGCGCAGATGGCGGGTTCCGATCAGGGAGCGGCCGTTCCATGGAATGATGAAGTACGTCTGCGGCCCAAGTTCCGAACCGGTCTTGTTGCGCGCGGCCCGCGGCGGCACGGCCAGTCCCACGGCGTCGCGAAACGGCAGGGGCCGGGTCAGAAGGTTGAAGGCTTTCGAGGCATGGAACAGGTCCGCGACGCGGGGTCGCGATGCGGCTGCCAACCACTCATCGATCCAGGGACCCGCGGCGTTGATGACGATGGGCGCCCGCACCTCATAGTCGCGGTTGATCAGCTCATCCCGAACATGCACGCCGCGGACCTCGGATCCATCGAGCGAAAGTCGGACCGCACGCACGTAGTTCGCCGCCTGCGCCCCCGCTCCCACCGCCGCCGCGACGACGGCGAGCTGCAGTCGTTCGGTATTCAGGCAGACCGCGTCATGCCAACTTGCCGCTCCGTTGCAGCCTGCCATGGCCAGCCCGGCAAATGCGGCTTCCGTCTGGCGCCTGCTCCACAAGGAACTGCGAGGCAGGCGGTGGTCCTCCTGAACGTCCCGATTGCGGTCGAAGCTCACCAGGTCGTTGACCCAGAGCGCGACGCGCATGACCGTAGGACCCTTGATGCCGTGACCTTGCGTCGGCAGTACGAAGCGCATGGGTCGTGCAAGGTGGGGCGCCAGTTTCAACCATTCGCGCCGCTCGCGAATGGACTCGCGCATCCGGCGGAAATCGAGGCGTTGCAAGTGCCTCAAGCCCCCGTGCAAAGTACGCAGACTGTTGCTCGAGGTCGCATGTCCGAAATCTCCAGCTTCGATCAAGGCAACTTTGAGTCCGCGCAACGACGCCTCCCATGCAGCGCAGGCGCCGTGAATGCCGCCGCCCACTACTATGACGTCGTGACGCTCCGCCGCCATCCGTGGAACGTCACGCCGCATGCACGCACGCTCCGACTCTGTCCGCATGGGTCCCGAACCGATCCCGCCAGAGGTGGAATACCATGAGTGCCCAAAGCAGATGGCTATGATTGTGAGTGCGCGCCTCGTGTTGCCGCATGAGCGTGTCCACGTAGCGCGCCTCGAACAGGCCATCACGCGCAAAGTTTTCCGCGTTCAGCAGCTCGTGCATGAGCGAGTTCCACTGGTGGTTCAGCCAGTTCTTCATGGGCATGCTGAATCCCTCCTTACCCCTCTGCAGAATCTCCCGCGGCAGGCGTCCCTCGAAGGCCTTCCTGAGTATCCACTTGCGAGTGCCTCCCCGGAGCTTGAGGTCGGACGCAATGGCGAGCGCGAGATCGATGACCTCGTTGTCCAGATAGGGCACCCGCGCCTCGAGCGAGCTCGCCATGCTCATCGCATCCACTTTCGGCAGGATGTTCTCCGCAAGATACAACCGCAGGTCGCAGCGCATCTGGCCGGCGAGCCGGTCCGAGCCGACCCCGTCGAAGCCGGATGACACGAGCTCGCTCGTCTGGTCCGCGAGCGATCTGCGGAACTCGCTGCGGTATAGTCGTGCACGGCTGTCATCCTGGAGAAAGATCATCCAGCGCATGTGTTGCCATTCGGCAGGCAGAGCCGCACCTTCAAGGAACCGGCGCAGCTGATTGCCGAAGCCGCGCTTGCCCTCGCCCAGCGGTACCAGGCGGGCCAGCCGCTCGATGTTTGCCCGCAGCGGCCGCGGCAACCAGTCGAGCAGACGCGCGCTGTGCCGGTCTGCTTCGTAGGCGTCGTAGCCTGCAAAGAGCTCATCCCCCCCATCGCCACTCAAAGCGACGGTCACGTGCCTGCGGGCCATGCGCGCCACGAGCAAAGTCGGAAAGACGGAAAAATCCGCGATGGGCTGATCGAGTTGCGCAAGGACGTCGGGGAGAACGGCCAGATAGTCGGGTGTCAGCACTTCCTCGTGGTGGAGCGTTCCGCAGTGGTTTGCGACAGTGCGCGCATGCCGCAACTCGCTATAGGATGTATCGCTGAAACCGACGGAGAATGTGAGGGGCGCAGTCGCGGAGACTTCGCTCATCGCCGCGACCAGAATGGAGGAATCGATTCCGCCACTGAGGAATGCGCCGAGGGGCACATCGCTCACGAGCTGCCGCCGGACCGCTTCGGTAACAGTGCTGCGCAGCCGCTCTGCAAGCTCCGGTACCGGCATGTCCAGCAGTGGTGTGGGCGCGGCCAGCGACCAGAAACTCCCCTCGAGCAGCTGGCCATCGGTCCAGGTCAGCCACGTCCCCGGCTGCACCTTGCGGACGTCATTGAAGAGCGTGGTCGGCGTTACGGTGTATTCGAGGGTCAGGAGTTGATCGAGGCCCAGGGGATCGATTTCGCCTGCCGAGCCGGCGGCGGCCAGGATGCATTTCACTTCGGAGCCGAAATACAGATTCCCGCGCCGCAAGCTGTAGAACAGCGGTTTGATTCCCAGCCGGTCGCGGGTCAACACGAGCCGGCGCCGCACACTGTCCCACAGCGCAATGGCAAACATCCCGTTCAACCGGGACATGAAGTCGAGCCCGTGCTCGTCGTACAGCCGCGGAATGATCTCGCTGTCACCTGTGCCGCGAAAGGTATGCCCCTTCGCGATGAGCTCCCGGCGCAGCTCGCGATAGTTGTAGATTTCACCGTTGAATACGCAGTGCACGGTGCCCGCGGCGTTCGTGACCGGCTGATCCCCCGTCGCCAGATCGATCACGGCCAACCGGCGCATGCCCAGGCCAACACCCGGGGCTACATGAAACCCGTCGCCATCGGGCCCCCTGTGCCGCATGACGTTGCACATTTCGAGGAGCGTTTCGCGCGCTGGGCTCGATCCTCGCGTCGCGACTCCGGCAATCCCGCACATGGCGAGCCGCTCAGGCCAGGCGCCGCTTGCGCAGCTGCATGCCGATCTGATTGCGCACGAACCACAAGGGCGACTCGAGCGTGGCGAACCTTTCGAGCGGCGCCTCCCCTTGGGTCAACGCGCGCAACAGACTGGCCGCCGGCCGCGCCGCATCGAGATCGAGCCTGATCCGAAAACCCATACGCCCCACCTTTTTGACATCGTGCGGAAAAGGCAGCGGGTCCGTGCCAGGCAGATCCCGTACCCCGAGGCGAGCGGCCCGTTCAAAGGCGGTCGGATAGCCCCAGAAGCCGGGGCGGCCGCCCTCATCGCCCAGAAACAGGGTCGGCTTGCGGAACTCCAGCAGCAACTCCTTGAGCAGCCGTCCACGGCGGAAGAACCACTTGCCGGGGCCCCAGGGAATCACCCGTGGCACTCCCATTCCATCGGTCTCGGTCAGAACCTCACGTATCGGCCTGCCATCCTGGAACCGGCGCGTGGTCCCAATCACCAGCACTTCGAGGCCTTCGCGGCAGGCCACCTGGCGCCCGGCGACGAGGAACAGTTGACGGCTGCCGTTGCGGGCAATGACGCTGCTCTCCTCGTCCGTAGCCGCCACCGACCAGCGCTTCAGGCGCAGCGGGTTGAGCGCGTCCTGCCCCAGAGCCAACGCCCGCAGCTTGCCGAAGTAGTCGTCCGCCGCGCACTCCGTCATGAGGAGAAATAGCGACTGGTTGTTCGGGGCGCGGCCGGTCTCACGGGCGCGGGACAGGTTTCCGTAAGCATGGTCCAGCAGATCGTCCGGCTCATAGCACGCATGGATATGCACGTGAGCGTCGACGATCGCGGTGACAATGCTCATATCGGGAGGGGGCCTTGGAGAATCTTGGTCTGATGCCAGTTCACGAGCACCAGAAGCAAGTTTCGGTCCCGGTGCACGGGACCCCACCCCGCGGCCGTTACTTTTGGAGCGCGCTCGGTCTGCCGGCTGCCAGAACGGCCGCGAGCGCCTGCAGGGCCACCGGCTTCACCAGATGGAAATCCATGCCAGCCTCCTGCGTACGCCGGCGCTCGGCTTCCTGTCCCCAAGCAGTCATCGCGACGATGCGAATGCCGGCGCCCCAGCCGCGCGCCCGAATCTGCCGCGTGGCCTCGAGACCATTGAGATGGGGCATGGCCACATCCATCAGGATCACGTCCGGACGAAACAACTCAGCCAACTCGACCGCCTCGCGTCCGTCCGGAGCGGTCAGTACGACGTGGCCCTCCGCCTGCAACAACATCGCCAGCGAAGTGGCACCGTCGACGTTGTCATCCGCGATCAGGATCCGCAGCTGCCGGGGCTCAGGCGTCCGCGGCTCCGGAGGGGCCTGTGGCGCTGCTGCCACGGACTGCTTTCCCACCAGATCGTCCAGGAGTCCCGCGAGGTGAATGACCTGTCGGTTCATCATGTCGGCCGTCCGCGCGAGCGCGGGATTGGCGACCGACATCTGCCGGACGATCTCGATCCCATTACGCAGGGGCGTGAGCGGATTGCGCAATTCATGCGCCAGCCCGGCGAGAAGCTCCTCCTTGCGGTGCGCCGCCCGCAAGAGCTCCGACTCGGCCGCCTGCAGATCGGTGGCGACATGGCTACGAGCTGCTTCGACCGCGTCGAGTCGCCGGGCGTGAGCCAGCAATGCGGCGAGCAATACGCCGAGACTGCCGACGTTCAGCAGGGTCACCTCGAATCCGGCGCCATACAACGCCGCTGACGTGCCGACCCGCACAATGACCGCCAGACTCATCAGCAGCGAGCCGGTCCACAGCAGTATTCGTCTGGCGCTCACGGCGCCCACGCTCCTGCCGGCAAGAATACGCATCCATCCGAGATCGGGCCGTCGCAGCAACGTGCCGTAAAACAGGACCGCTAGCGCGATACTGGAGTTGAGCCCTACGTGCGCATAAAACCCGAGGGCATAGAGCGAATGCATGCTGAACGCATAGGCAAGCAGTACGGTGGCGGCCAGGAGCGCGCCCACCGTCGCAAACCAGATATACAAGGTCCGGGCGGCCGCGCTGCGCCCGTGGGTCAGCAGCAGACAGACACATAGCAACATCAGCGCGATCAACGTGCCACCGGCAGGACGGCCCGGGCGCAGATACTGTCCGGGCTGGTCGTGCACGACGCTGTCCGAAAACAGAAACTGATCGAGGCCCCAGTCAGCGTCGAGCGCGTTCTGCCAAAGAGTGGCTCCCACGACCAGCAGTACGAGGAGCGCACTCGCGCGCATGAGCAATCGGCAGCGGACGGGCGTTTCGGTGCTCAGAGCCAGCGAAATTCCACACAGAGCGAAGCATACGGCGGTGAGGGGCTGGGTCGCTCGCTGTCCGGACAGCCCGCTCTTGAGCACGGTGATGTCGCAAGCCCAGCCGAGCAGAATCAGTATCGCCAGAACGAAAGCCAGCGCGCCGAAGATACGGACCGCCGTGAGATAGGAGCGCATCGGAGCCACAGCAGCCCAGGAAGGATGGAGAGGTGCGTCCGCCGAACGCGCGCAAAAGACTGCCATGAGAGACGGGTTCCCCCTGAGTGTTTTTCGGTATTTCCCCGTCTGGCGGTCAGTACGCGGCACGAAAAAGGTGTGCCGCCGTAAGTGCATCCGGACAGCGCGATCCTAATCTGTTGCGCCTGCACAGAAAAGAGTCTTTGGTCCCCGCGCGCGGCCGATCGGGCGCCTTCGCAGCCCAAGCCGCGAACCCGATCACACTTATGGGCTACCGCCCTGCCCCGAAGCGGTGCCCGCAACGGCCCATCGACGGGAGCGTTCTTTGCTAAAGAGCCTCCCGGAGTTCTGACGCCAACTGCAAAACCGCTGCCGGACACCGGAGTCCTGTGAACGAAATGACTGGATGATGAATTCGACCACGCGCGTGCAGGCGAGCCCGCCTGCCGGACGCCGCGGTTTCCGCTGGCTCCGCGCATTTGGGCCTGGGTTGATTACCGGCGCTTCCGACGATGACCCGAGTGGCATCGCCACCTATTCGCAGGCCGGCGCACAGCTGGGTTTCACCCTCTGCTGGACGATGCTACTCGCCTACCCGCTCATGGCCGCGGTGCAGGAAATCAGCGCGCGGATCGGCCGAACCAGCGGCTGCGGGCTGGCGGCCAACATCCGCCGGTACTACCCGCGGTGGGTTCTGCAGTTCGTCGTGGGTCTGCTGTTCGTCGCCAACACGATCAATATCGGATCGGACCTCGGGGCGATGGGCGAAGCCGTCGCTCTGCTCGTCGGAGGTCCATCCCTCGTCTATGCTCTGGGGTTCGGCGTCCTCTGCGCGACCCTGCAGATCCTCATGCAGTACGCGCGGTACGTCTCGATTCTCAAGTGGCTGGTGCTCTCGCTATTCGGTTACTTCGGCACTCTGGCGATGGTGAAAGTACCGTGGGGTGAGGTCGCGCACGGCCTCTTCGTGCCGACGATCATGCCGGACGCGAAGTTCTGGTCGACCCTGGTCGCCGTCCTGGGCACCACGATCAGCCCGTACCTGTTCTTCTGGCAGGCGTCGCAGGAAGTGGAAGAGATCGAAGCTGTTCCCGAACGGCAGGCGCTCATCCGCCAGCCGCGACAGGCCGCGGATGCGCTCGAGCGCATCCGTCTCGATACGTATGTCGGGATGGCCTTTTCGAATCTTGTGGCACTCGCGATCATCATTACGACGGCCGCTACGCTGCATGCGTCAGGCATTCGTGACGTCGACACCGCCGCTCGAGCCGCGGCCGCCCTGGAGCCCCTGGCGGGCCATCTGGCCTCCGCTCTGTTCGCGATGGGCATCATCTCTACCGGCCTGCTGGCTGTGCCGGTACTGGCCGGCTCGACTGCGTATGCGCTTGCAGAGACTCGCCGCTGGCCCCTTGGGCTCGGACGCCTCCCGCAGAATGCAAAAGCGTTCTATGCAACGATCGCGGTCGCCACCATGTTAGGGGCCGCACTCAACTTCTCGCCAGTGAGTCCCATCAGGGCACTGTACTGGAGCGCCGTTATCAACGGGCTGGTGGCCGTGCCGGTCATGATCGTCATGTTGCTCCTGAGCGGCGACTCGAAGATCATGGGGAAGTTCGGCATTACGGGGCCGCTGAGATC
>JAQGOC010000083.1 GCA_028293805.1 Gammaproteobacteria bacterium | reverse complement strand
CGAGCGCCACACGCGCTCGTAGAGTCAGTCGTTGCACCCGCTCGTAACATTCAGCGCCGGCGGGTGCTCATACGAATGGTGAGCTTCTGTCCCGGCGCAATACCGGCGCGCGAGCCGATTCCATTTCGGCTTTCCACCCGGCGCCGGGGATGCCTCGGGCGCATTGCAACTGTGGAAGCGATCGCACGGTGTTGTGTGAAAAGCTGCCACGGCTCATCCGGCCACTTCGCATCGCAAGCGAATATGCGCGGACCTCTTCAGCACATCAGAAATCTGGATCTCGAATGTGTGCCTGCCCTTCGGCAAGGAGGGCAGATCCGCCATGATGCCTTGAGCGGTGACCGTGGCGTAGCGCCTGACCCGATCCGTGATGTCAATCCCCAGCATGCCGTAGCTGACCTTGAAGCTCCCGGGATCAATGGGCACCTTGCCCGCAGGCACGAACTCTACGTCGATCCGCACTGGTCCCGTGATGGGTGACGACGTCCGCGGAGAGTTGACAATGATCGCCGGAGCAAGCGCATGTTCCATGTCGGAAACCGAAGGCTGTTGCTCCTCCGCGGCGGCTCTGACGCGGGGCACCAGGGCGATGCAAGCAATCGAGAGCAGAAGGCCGCGTCTCGTGACGAGGGCATGCGGACCCTGAAGAGAATCTCGCGCCGCTGTCCTCGCAATGCAGTTCGTAGGACGGTGCGCATTTCGTTCAGGAGAGTTGAGGTCTTTCATATCGCTTCCCCTTGGATCATTCGGCCTGGCGGCCGGCGCCGAGGCATTTCGGTCGCGATATGAATGTGATTTCTGGCGGGCGGCGCTGCGTGAAAGGGACCCAAAGGTTGAACGAAGATTCGGTGCAGGCTGCAAACGACATGTCTGAGCTTCCGGGTACAGCCCGCCCGAGCGAACGGGCGGACTGTACTCGAGCCCCAGGATCAGCGTTCCCAGTGGCCAGGCACGAAGTACACGCGGTGACCCATCCGCACGTATTCACCGGGTGCCCAGTGCAAATGACGGTGCATCCAGTGGCCCGGCACGAAGACCCTCACTGCTCCCCGATCGACCCACATTGGTGGCATCCACACCCGCTCCACGCGGACGTACGGGCCGAACGAGTCGAATGTGCGATGCGGGTACCAAGGGTGCGAGAACGCAGGTATGGCGGCGGCCAGCAGCAGGCTGCCCAGGGCAACGCGGGTCCTTCGATTCAACTTGGTCTTCATGGTTTGCTCCGATCGTGTTCGCTGTTGAGGTTGAGATCATTGACCGCGTGATGTCGCGCGGTCAGACCATCCTCGCCAGGCAGCACGGAGCTGCATGAAGCGTTCTGAGGTATTTGCCAAAGATTGTGTGAAGGGACATCGGCTGGCGCTGCAGCCTGAGTAACTTCGGAGGCGCTGATGCGCGCACCCTCCATCGCGGAAAAAAAGCCGCAGGCGTATGAGCGCCTGCAGCCGTTCGCAAACTGATTGACCGTTCGATCAGTAGCCGGTATCGCCGCCAACCAGCTGGACGTAGTTCGCATTGATGTACATTGCGATGAGTCCCGCCACGTCCTTGAGCATCGCGTTGTCACGAGCACCGAGCGTCAACGCTCCCGGCATCGCGGGCGTCCGGCGGTAGAACTCCGGCTCACCAATGACTCTCCCTGAAGGCAGCTCGGTAATGCGCACCTTCATGGTGATGTGGCTGTCGCCAGCGAAGGCGCCGGCAAAGATGCGCGTGGCACGCGACAGCTTGCGCACGTCGGTGATGCGCGGCTCAATGAGCAGCCGCTGCCGGGTCTTGTTGTTTGCAAAGGCGTTCCATTCCTGAAGGATCGGGTAAAGCCGCTCCCGGATGTCGCTGTCCACCCTCGCAACGACCTTATCCAAGTGGATCTTTGGACCGACTGAGGCATCGACGGCCACCGGCCGCAGCTCGTATCCCGAGTATCCTTCGAGCTTGTGCAGGGGCGGGGCATTGAGCGGCGTGGCCAGCGCGGACTGGGCAAAGGACAGGGTAAGAGCTGCAAGCAGCGGCATCGTGCGGCGAATGGTCTGGGTGAACATCGGCAATCTCCTCGCGTTTTTGAAGGGAAGGGTTGAGACCGGAATTTCTTTCCAGTCACCGCCAGAAACCTCTTCTGGTGTGCTGGAATGTGACTCCGCTGCGGCGGCCGTGCGTGAAGGCTGGGAAGAGATGGACCAAAGATTGCGTGAAGGGGGGCCTTGGCCTGCGACGTTACTGTTGACTGGAGCGATTAGGGGGAAGGGCGGGCGCGATTACGATGAACGATCCTGTTCGCTATCAAGTATCGGATCTCACGATCGACGTCGGCCGCGGCCGGGTGATGCGCGGCGGGACCGAGATTGCCCTTCCGAAGCTCTCCTTTGAGTTGCTCCTGGTCCTGATCCGGCACGCGCCCAATCTGCTTTCACTCGATGCGCTGATGGACAAAGTGTGGCCGGGGCTCATCGTCAGCCCGGAGACGGTCAGTCAACGCGTAAAGCTCCTGAGGGACGCCCTCGATGATGATCCGAAGGCGCCGCGGTACATCGGCGGACTTCGAGGCAGAGGGTATCAGCTCGTCGCCCCGGTCAACCCGCTTGCTCCGGAGCTTCCTCCGGCCATTGCGGCTCCGGCGCCACCCGCTGTGGAGGCCATTCGGTCTGATCTGCACTCCTCGGAGGTCGCGGTCGGTGAGGTTGCGGACACGGGCGCGCCGGCCGCGTTGGCTACAGCAACGCGGGCAATACCCCCGGTAGCTCAGAAGAGCGTGGATGTTGCATCGCAAACCGCGGCACCCGAGACTTCAACACCGGTGCGCACCCTCGGCCGGAAGGCACCCCCATACTTTTGGGCAGCTGCTCTCGTAATCCTGATTGGGGGCGCCGCCCTGTACTTCCCGTTGACCAGGTTCGCCGATCGAGGTGCGGACGGCCCGCAGTTCAGGCCACCGCCTCACTCTGTCGCCGTCTTGTCCTTCGTTAACATGAGTGGCGACGCCCAGCAGGACTACTTCAGCGACGGACTTTCGGAAGAGCTTTCCGACTCGCTCGCGCGTATCAAGGACCTGCGGGTGGCGGCGCGCACCTCGTCCTTCACTTTCAAGGGGAAGGACGTGGACATCCCGACGGTGGCACGCAAACTCAATGTGAGCACCGTGCTGGAGGGAAGCGTTCGCAAGGTGGGCGATCGGATGCGTATTACCGCGCAGCTCATTGACGCCATCACGGGGTTTCACCTCTGGTCGCAGACATACGAACGGGATCTGACGGATGTTTTCCGGCTGCAGAGCGAGATTGCAACCGCCGTGTCTGGCGCGCTTCGGATCACGCTGCTCGCGGATGAGCAGGAGCAGCTTGCTCCGGGCGGTACCCGTAACGTCCAGGCGTTCGATGCCTACCTGCGTGGCCGGTACGGCGAGGCAATTCAGGACGAGACGGGCCTGCGCGGCGCGCTTGCCGCGCTCGATGAGGCTGTGGGTTTGGACCCGCAGTATGCGCAGGCGCTCGCGTTCCGGGCGGACGTCATGACGCAGGTCGCCGGAATGTACACGAGAGATCCAAAAGAGCGAGAGCGCCTCATGACTGCGGCGCGTACCGACGTACAGAAAGCGGTCAGTCTCGCGCCCCACTCGGCACTTGCCTGGTCCACTCTGGGCACGGTGCTGGCGATCACGAGTCCGGACTACAAGGCAGTCGATGCCGCCTATCGACGCAGCATCGAGCTCGAACCCGGCAATGCCGAGATCCTGCACACCTATGCCAGCTACGCTGCGGCATTCGGGCGCTCTGACGCTCTAATTGCGGCGAGACGCGCGGTCAGTCTCGATCCACTCGATCTCGGCGCGCATGCCAATCTCGGCGTCGTGTTTTTTTACGCTCACCAATATTCCGATGCGCGGGCGGCTTTTCAGGAGGCGCTGCGACTCGGAACCAACCGCGTAACTCTGAACTGGCTGGGCCTCAACGAGCTCGCAGCGGGGCATGCGGATTCCGCGCTGAAATACTGCCCGGACAAGGACAACTGGGCCGATCAGGTATGCCTGGCAATCGCGTACCACAAACTTGGACGGCAGAGCGATGCGGACGCCATGCTCGCGAAGGCGATGGCTGCGCAGGGGGACGGTGCCGCCTATCAGTATGTCGAGATCTACGCCGCCTGGGGCGACATCCCGCACGCCATGCAGTGGCTCAAGCGTGCGGTCGAGCTCCAGGACGGCGGCCTGCTCGCTGTCAAGACCGATCCCTTCCTCGATCCGCTGCGCAACATGCGCGAATTCGATGCGCTCGTTGCGAAGATCGGATTGCCGACCTAGGTACTCCTAAGGTGTGACGGTGTACGTGTAGGGGATGCGCGCGACCTCGTCACCGGTGAGCACCGCGTCGTTATATGTCTCCACGTAGAGATTGCCAGATACGCGCTTCCCGGCCTGCGAGCCATCAGGTGTGATCCTCACACGAATAGTGCCCGTCTGACCCGGCGCCAGTACCAGCGGAGCATAGGTGTTGGTACCGGTCATGAGATCGAGCCATTTGTTACCGCGGTCGGATGTCACCGCGGGGTCAAATGGCTGATAGACGATGAACGCGGCCGTATCGATGGGCTCGACCGGCGCCCCTTCGCGGCCAAACGGCCCGACAAAGGCGGGGTATTGTCCCCACGGTCCATAGGGGATCTCCGGTGCAAACAGTGACGCCACCAACGTGCCGGGCGCGACCTCATGACCGAGGAGATCCGGTGAGTTGGTGATGCCCAGGAAGAAGCCGCTTTCCGGAAGCGCGTCCATGTCGATGGGGCGGTCCGAATGCGCTACGAACACCACGCCGCCGGTCGCCGGCGGAATGTAGTACTGCGCACAAGAGGGGGCGACGGCACATTGCGGTTTGGGGGCGAGGCTCGCGGTGACAACTGCGTCTCGCCGTGCGTCGACGAAGTACGCGAGCGTCGTGGGCCCACTGTTCGTGACGCGGACTGACGCATCAACGGGGCGGCCAGCCGCGAGCTTGATGTTCGCACGATCCGGCAGTCCCGAGGCAGTCACACCTGACTCTTTAAAGGAGAGGCGCCCCTGAAACGGCAGCGATGTGCGCTCGCCCGACGAATTGTAGTTTTGCAGCAGGGTGAACCGCCATCGACCCGGCTCAGGCTCCCGGCGCAAAAGCCGCAGCCCATATTCGGCAGCGGATCCCGTCGGATCGAGATTCGGCTGCACGCTCAACGGCAGACCATGGGGATCGATGAGGAATCCCTGCAACGCGTATCCGTTGTCCGCGATATCGACCGTGAGGTCGAGGTTCCTCGCCCCGCGAGGCACGTCGAACTCGAAATTTTGTGTCGGGCCGGCGAATGAGCGCCCGTTGCCACCGGTGAGCTCTCCGACGAACGTGCCGCCGCCTGCATCTACGGCGATGAGCGAGCGTACCGATATCGGAACAGATGCGCGCAGCCCATTGCCGTCCGTACCTTCAAACCGTATCGCCGCAGCGCGGTCGCCGGCATTCGCTGGCATACGAAAACGTACGTTGAAGGACTTGCTAACCCCCGGCGGGAGATCAAGTGTCGCCGGCGACACCGCTCCGAAGCTGATCCAACGTTGAACAGACCAGCTGAACTTCACAGGGCCCGTATAGCTGACGGGACTCACCGCGGGTGGTGTCGAGACGATCGCCGTCCATTGGCCCGGAGTAGGGGAGACTACGTCTACGTGTCCGTACCCGTTACCTACCCCCTGAGGCAGCGAATACGCTGCGATCCGGCCTTGAGGATCGATCAGTTGCAAATCGACGAGAGCGATGGATGCGATGTCGTTCTGATAGGCGATTGCCGCGTCCAGGTGCTCGGCGCCGGCGGGCACGATGAACGTTCGTCTCACCGTCGCTGCTGTTGCGCCGGGCTTCAGACTCAGACTCAGAGTGTTGCCTGCAAGAGGCTTATTCAGTGTCAGCAGATGCGGCACGACGTGTTTCATGGAGGTGCCGGTGTTGGTGAGCGCAATTTCAGCAACCTGGCTCGAGCCCGGGTCATCGACAACCGTTACGCTGGTCGGCTGCATGATGACTGAGTCCCCACGCCGGGCCGGCACGCCCTGCTCATCGGCGATGGCCAGAGCAGCCTTCACCGCGGCCAGCGTGTTGATGAGGCCGGCGCCCTGCTCCGAGGCAGGAGCCCGGAGGTCTGTCGCCGTGCTCATCAGAATTCTCTTCACGAGTGCGGGTGAAGGGTCCGCGCCATGATGCGTGCTGCGATAGGCCTGAATCACGAGCGCTGCAGCGCCCGAGGTGAACGGAGTGGATTGACTCGTTCCGCCGAATAGTTGAAAGGCAGATGGGTTGCCATTGAAATCACCGCAGGCCTGATAAAGTTTGACATTCGTAGAACACAGCGCCCAACCGACATCCCCAGGGGCAACGATGTCGACAGTGCGGGCACTGAGCTGCGCAAAACCTCCCGAGCTCAGCGATGATATGTTGTTGCTGAGATAGCCCAGGGATTCGAGTGGCTCGATGCCCAAACCGCCAAGCTGGGCGTAAGCGCGAAATGAAGTGCTGGCGCCGACTGCAATCACGGCGGGGCTCGTCGAGGGATCGCCCAGCGTGCCCGCAGTACCGGCATCACCGGTACTGGTCACGACGGTCACACCGGCCCGCACCGCCCAGGCACTCGCCAGCGTGACCGGGTCGTCCTGGCGATCGGGATAGAAATTTCCGGCGAATGATTCGTTGATGACATCAACGTCGGCATCGAGTACGGCGTATTCGATCCCGCGGATGAAACTCGACTCGTTCGTATAACCGAGCGATGAATAGATCTTCAGGCCCACGAGCGATGCACCCGGCGCAACGCCTCGAATACGAATCCGGCAGGGGGAAGGCAGGCGTCCCGGAATGGACTGGGCGCTAATGTCGAATATGAGCGGCTTGCCATTGGGCATGTCTTGCGCCGCGATGGAGCTGGCGTCGCCGAATGCCTCCGCGCCTCCGGTGGGCGTGCCGGCCGGGTCGCCAGAGAAATCCTTGTAATCGACAAATACCTTCGAGCCGTCCGCGCGGATGAATCCCTGGTTGTTCGGATCGATACCATCGGCGAGGAAGGCAACTTTGACCCCACGCCCGGTCACCGTCTTGCCGTTGCCATCGATGACGCTCTGCGCCTGTGACGCCTGGGAATCCAAAAACGCCGTATTGGTGAGCTGCAAAGCCTCCGGCTCCAGGGTCCCACAAAGATTGCTTGCAGAGCCGATGGCCAAGGGGAGGGATGCCCTCCTCATTGGCGTGTGGCGGGGCGCGCGCATCACGGCGTCTGGCACTACCGCCTGCACGAGTGGATTCGCGGCCAACTCCACAGCCTGTTCCCGGGAGACCTTTGCCGACAGCGCGTTGATCAGCCTGAATTTGCCAATCTTCTGGGCCCTCATTTCACGCAGGCGCGCAACCACGCCGCCCTGAGCGGCGTCAACCGCCGAAGTGCGCGCGGCACGCCAGCTTCGTGTGGCGGGTGTGCTGTCGATCTGATCCCGCATGATCACGATGACATCTGCCTGCTCTCCTTGGGCAAGCTGGAGCAGGGCCGGAGAGAGTGCGGCAGCCGCCGTTTTGCAGAGCAACAAAGTAGCCGCCGCCGACACGGCAGCGGCAAGACAGAGATACCTCATAAGCCCCCCTGTACTGAAATGGCCCTTATAACTAAGCCCTGTTGTTGTGAGACTTAAGTCCGAACCTACTCCTTCACGAAGGCTTTGACGATTCTTTGTCCAACCTTCATGTCGCGCGGAGCGCTTGCCGGCATCTTTGTGCCGCGCCCGGGATGTTCCCGGCGCCGGGGGACCTCCCCCGCATACCAAAGACGGAGCAGATCATGAAAGTGAGAACGCAGATCAAGGCCGGCCCGCGAATCCGGATCGGCTAGGAGACACACCATGAAGATCAAGACCAACTTGAAGGCTGGCGGCGTCAAGGGGCCGGGCTAAACCTCAGGAGAAAGCAATGAAGACCAAGACGAAAGTGAAAGCGGGCGGATACCACCCCGGCTAAGCAGATACGGCATGAAAATCAGATCCACTCTGAAGGCGGGCGGCCGCAAGCCGCCCCAACACAGGAGCACTCAAATGAAGATCAAGACCAACTTGAAGGCTGGTGGCGCCAAGGGCCCGGGCTGACCTGCCGCAGAAAGCAATGAAGACCAAGACGAAAGTGAAAGCGGGCGGACACAAGGGACAGGGCTGAATCCGCTCAAGGCGTCCTGCCGGGACACTCTCCCGGCAGGACTTCCCCGAACACGAAGGCCGCAAACAACGAGTCGAGCAAGCTCATGTCCACCCCCTTCTCCCGAACCTTTCGCGCGATGGAAGCCGAATCCGCCCGCGCACCCTTGCTGGCGCTCGGCCTGGTGTCCGCGTTTATGCTCGCCGGACTCGCCTGGCTGTGCTTCGCGCGTGTATCGCTGTATGAAACCAGCCGCGCGGCGCACCTCGAAGCGGGTGCATCGAGCAATGTCATTCAGGCCCCCGTTGCTGGCGAAGTCACAGCCTCCCACCTCCAGCTCGGGAGGGCGGTTCGACAAGGAGACACGCTCGTAGTCCTGGACAGCAGCGCTGCCAGCTTGCAGCTCGACGTGGAACGCGCGCGCCACGAAGCCCGCGTTCGTGAAATATCTGCAGTCGAAGCCGAGATAGGTGCTCAGGAAAGGACCCTCGATTCCGAGCGGCTCACAAAGCGAGCCACAATAGACGAAGCCCGCACCCAGGCAGATGCAGCCCGGCCCCTGTCACGCTTTGCAGAGACCGAGATCGAGCGACTGGAACAAATGCGGGAAAAGGCCCTTATTTCCCAAGTCGACTATCTGCGAAGGCGTTCGGAAGCCGAGCGTGACCGTCTGAACGAACGGACAGCGCTGCAGGCTGTTGCCCGCGTTGGGGCGGAGATGAGTACGCGCCAGAGCGACCGCTTGAGCACCATTGAACAATTGCACCATCAACTGAAGACTCTAGAGGGAGAGTGCGCCACATCTGCAGCACAAATTTCCCAGCTCGCCTTCGAGGTCCAGCGCCGCACGATCAGGTCACCGATTGACGGCGTTGTTGGGGATCTCACGGTGCTGAGGCCAGGCGCCTACGTCAGCGATGGAGCTGTGCTCGCCACCATCGTACCGGCTGGAGAAGTTCAGGCGATCGCAGAGTTCCCTGCTGGTCGCGCCGTCGGCCGCATTCGGGCGGGGCAGCACGCGCGGCTGCGTCTCGAAGGTCTGCCATGGGGTCAATACGGCAGCGTCGTGGCAACCGTGACTCGTGTTGCGACTGAAGGACGCCAGGGCGTAGCCCGTGTCGAGCTCGATGTAACTCGGCAATCACCCATTGCCGCGCGGCTGGAGCATGGATTGAGCGCCAGCGTCGATGTCGAAGTGGAACAGGTTCGGCCTGCGCAGCTCCTGGTTCGTGCTTTGGGTCAGTTGGCGGGCGAACAGGCGCTCGCATCTGCTCCTTCACCATGATGAGCCGGCGCCGCTGGCGCGCGCCGGAGGTCCTCCAGACTTCGGCGATGGACTGCGGTCCGGCAACCCTCAAGTGTTTGCTGGAAGGATTTGGCGTACACGCAAGCTACGATCGCCTGCGCGAAGCCTGCCAAACCGATGTCGATGGCACGACCATCGACACGCTCGAGGAGATCGCGGTTTCACTGGGCCTCGACGCTGAGCAGATTTTACTTCCGGCTGACCACCTCCTGCTGCCGGAAGCCGCTGCGCTTCCCTGCATCGCAGTGGTCCGCCTGCCCACACACGAGCTGCATTTCGTCGTGATATGGCGCGTGCATGGATCGCTGGTAGAAGTGATGGATCCGGCGGTCGGCCGCCGTTGGATGACGCGACGCACACTGCTGTCTGAGCTGTATGAGCATTCAATGCAGGTTCCGGCGGCGCAATGGCGGGAATGGGCTGCCGGGGATGAATTCATTGCGCCGCTGAAGTCGCGCATGCATCGACTTGCTCTGAGCGCTAAGACCACCGAGATGACCGACCAGGCGCTCGCTGTTCCCGACTGGCGCCGCCTCGGACAGCTCGATGCGCTCACCCGCCTCGCCGATTCTTTGTGCGAGGCCGGCGCACTACGTAAAGGATCTGCGGCGCAAAACCTGGTCACTCAACTCTTCAAGGCTTCGATCCCCGGCGAGATGAATGCAGTGCTGGACTCGTACCGCCACGTTTCGTCCGCCCCAGTTGAGGCAGATACAGAGAATGTGATCGTCCGTGGCGCCGTCGTCGTTAGGTGTCGAGGAGTTCACGCGGTCGAACGTACCTTGCTTCCCCCCGAACTCGCCGCGGCTTTGTCTGCTCCCGTCCCGCAGCCGCTGCGAACGCTTTGGCGCTTGATCGAGGCCGATGGACGAATGATTCCCCGCGCGATCATTCTCGCGGCCGTGACGGCGACCATCGTTGTGCTGCTCGAGGCACTCCTGTTTTACAGCTTTCTCGATATCGGCGAGCAGATCACGCTGGCTTCACAACGCGCTGTACCGAGTTTGATTTTGCTGGGAGTGCTGATCGCGGCATTGTGTGTAGACGGCTCGCTCGCCGTCCTGCTGTCGCGGATGGGGCGCCATCTCGAAGTGCGGATGCGCAGCATCGTGCAAGAAAGACTGCCGCGTTTTCCTGATCGTCACTTTCGGAGCCGCCTCACGTCTGACATGGCGGAACGGGCTCACCGCACTTCACAACTTCGCGAGCTGCCTGATCTTGCGGGACAGGCGCTGCGCGTAAGTCTCGAGCTGGTGCTCACAGCTGCCGCAATCGTATGGCTCGACGGCGCATGGCTCTGGGCATGCGTCGCTGTGTGTCTGGCTTTTCTTGTGCCGCTTGCCGCGCTTCCAATGCTCAAGGGTGCGGATCTGAAGTGGGCGACTCACGGTGGAGCTCTGGCGCGCTTCCACCTCGATGCGCTGCTCGGGTTGGTGCCCGTGCGTTCGCTTGGCGCGCAGAAGTCGTTTCGGCTCGCGCACGAGGATCGTCTCGTCGAGTGGTTCAGGGCAGGGTCGCGTCTTGCGCAGCTCACCACGTTGCTCAATGCCGCTCAGTGGGTTGTTGGGCTCGCACTCATTGCCTGGCTCGTCAGTCGGCATTTTGGCGCGCAGGATTATCCTGCGGCTCTGCTGCTGATTTATTGGGGGATCAAGGTCCTTCTGCTCAGTCACGAGCTCGCCTCGCTGGTTCGACGCTACCCTCAGGTTCACACCCTCACTCTGCGACTACTGGAGCCGTTGACAGCTGCGATCCCGGAGGCCGGGGAGCAATCGGCTCCAATCAATCGTTCAACGGGGGATCAGATGGGGGTGGCAATTGAGATGGCAGAGGTCGATGTTCTTGCGGGAGGGCATACAGTGCTGGAAAAGATAAGCCTGCGAATCGATTCGGGAGAACACATCGCCATCGTCGGATCCTCCGGCGCTGGCAAGTCCTCGTTGCTCGGTCTGCTACTGGGTTGGCACGTGCCGTCTGCTGGCTCCTGCCGCCTCGATGGTCAAGAGCTCACGGGCCCCGTACTGGCAAAACTCCGCCGCGAGACGGCATGGGTCGATCCGGCCGTGCAGATCTGGAATCGGTCGTTGTACGAGAACCTCCGTTACGGTTCGTTCGCATCAGATTCGCGTGTTGCTGCGAACGTCGCGGACGCGGGTCTGACCAGCATGCTCCAGCATTTGCCGCGTGGCCTCCAAACCGCACTCGGAGAGGGGGGGACGCTGGTATCAGGAGGGGAAGGACAGCGCGTGCGCTTCGGTCGAGCGCTCGGTCGAGAGGATGCTCGCCTCGTGCTGCTCGACGAGCCGTTTCGCGGACTTGGGCAGGAGGATCGATCGAGGCTCCTCGCGTGCGCGCGCCAGCGCTGGTCGAATGCCACCTTACTCCTGGTGACCCACGACATTGCGGTTTCCCAGGAGCTCGAGCGTGTCATCGTCGTTGATGGGGGCCGAGTCGTCGAAGATGGAACGCCGAGCGTGCTCAAGCGCAATCCGGATTCGCGCTATACCGCGCTCTTGGCTCAAGAAGCCAAGGCTCGTGCGGCCCTGTGGGGCGATCCCGGCTGGCGACGATTGAGGCTCGAGCGCGGCGAGCTGACGGAAAGACGATGACTGACCTCGCCGCATCGCTGTGGCCGGGCGAGCGACTCGGAGAGGCTTTGTTTTCCTGCGTGCCGAACGCGCGCTCCGTGCCAGTCGTTCCGCGTCCATCGATCGCAACTCTCGCGGACTCCGCCGCCATTGGCGCGTGGCTCGAAGCAACTGCTCCGCGTCTCGGGTTGGAGTTAGTGGCATGCGAGACCGCCTATCCCGATCTGATCACCACACTGCGGGCCGTTGGGACTGCAATATTGCGTGTGCAGGACGGACCTTGCGACAGATTCCTTGTATGCGTCGCGAGCCGGCGGCGGCGGTTGGATGTGCTGGGGCCCGATCACAGACTACGGTCGGTGGGGCTAGATCAGGTGCATGCCGCCCTCGCCAGATCCACAGAGGCACAGGTTTCCGGTGACATCGATTTGCTGGCTGAGCAGAATGCACCGCTGGCGATTACCATCCCTGTTCGGCATAGCCTGCTGAGTGCGCGACTCCGCGACGTCCGTGTCAACGTCGGATGGCTCGTACGTCATCCGGTATGCGGATCACTGCGGGAACAAATTCGTGAGGCGAAACTGCTTGGCAAACTCGCGCGATTCTTCCTCGTGCATTTTGTTGGACACATCGCGTGGATTTGCGCATGGATCGCGATTGGGGCCGATGCCCTGCAAGGTCGACTTGACGCGGGTCGACTGACTGGCGCGGGGTTGTTGCTCGCAGCATTTGCTGCTTGCTCGGTGGGCGCGGATCGATTGCATTCGATCATCTCTCTGCGCCTCGGCACGCTTTTGCGCCGTCGGCTACTCGAGGGTGCGCTTGGTTTGGATGCGCAGAGTGCACGCGGTGCCGGTGTCGGGCAGTTCCTTGGACGGATCTATGAATCCCACGCGCTGGAATCACTGGGTTTTGGAGGCGGTCTCGACGTGGTGACCGGAACGCTCGAATGGGTGGCCGCCATAGTCATCCTGATCTGGGCCGGCTCGACCTGGGCCCTGCCGATTCTGTTGGTGGCACTCTCCGCGTCGTGCGCGTTGCTTTGTCGATGGCACTGGTTAGAGAGACGCGAGTGGACCGTCGGGCGGCGCGAACTCACACATCGGCTAATCGAGAATATGGCGGGCCATCGCACGCACCTCATTCAGTCAGACCAAGCCAGCTGGCATGCGCAGGAGGATCGTCGTCTGGCCAGCTATCTTAATGATAGCCGGCGTTTCGATGTTACGACGTGGCTCGCTTCGCTCCTGCCGCGGGCCTGGCTGGTCATCGCTGCAGCGGTGTTCGGGTGGCTCTTCGTCGTGGGCACACCCACATCGCGTCTGGCAACGACGATCGCAGGCATCCTGCTGGCATTTGAGAGTCTCCGTCACCTGGTCCACGCGCTGCCCCAGATTGCAGGTGCATCGGTCGCACTCGAAGCAGTGAGGCCTATGTTGGATGCGGCAGGGCAGCCTGCAGCTGAGGGTGATCCGTCTGTCTCCGTCGACTTCGACGCCGCGGATTCGGGCACTGATGAGCTGCTGATTGAAGCAAAACATCTTTCGATTCGGACCGCCTCGGGTGATCGCGCGCTGCTGGAGGAGGCGACGTTGTCTGTCCGCAAGGGTGATCACATCCTGCTCGAAGGTCCCTCCGGAGGCGGGAAGTCGACACTCGCGGCCGTGCTTGCCGGCTTGCGCCGGCCGGAGCGCGGTGTACTGCTGCTGGGTGGTCTCGACCTCGCGACGCTCGGTGAGTCGGCGTGGCGTCGCCGCGTTTCGCTCGCTGCCCAGTTCCATGAGAATCACATCGTGTCGGCCACGCTCGCGTTCAACCTCCTCATGGGCAAAGCATGGCCAGCCACCGCTGCAGACTATGCGGAAGCGGAGACGGTCTGTCGGGAGCTTGGGCTCGGTGATCTCCTCCACCGCATGCCAGGCGGACTCGATCAGATCGTGGGGGAGAGTGGCTGGCAGCTTTCGCATGGCGAGAAGAGCCGCATCTACATCGCGCGGGCCCTGCTGCAGCGTGCGGATCTTGTCATTTTGGATGAGAGTTTCGCGGCGCTGGATCCGGGGAATCTCGAAATCACCTTGCGCTGCGTTTTGAGACGGTCACGTTCGGTGCTGGCGGTAGCCCATCCTTGATGGGTCTTAGTTCCGCCCGCATTGCGTTTCCGGCGGATGTTTTGGAGATTTCTCGCACTTAGGTCGCCGAACCCCCCGTTTGTCGCCGCGTGGCAAACAGCTTGGGGCACTCGGCCTTTTTTTCCGCTGCAATCAGCAACCTTCACCGACTCTTGGGCGAACCTTCGCCTGCTCTTCACGCTTCGGTGCATTCCCGTGGCGCATCGTAGAAGTGCGCCAGGAGAGTTGCTCCCGGCATCCAGTCCGAACCTGAAGGCCGAAACCAAGTGAGAAACACCATGAAATTGAATACCAACGTGAAAACCAGCGTGATCAACCTGAAGTCACTTCGTGCTTTTGCGATGTCCGGATTGGCAGTGTGCGCGGTGAGCTGGGTATTTGAGGTACAGACTGCAAGTGCTGCCAACTACACATGGTCAGGTCCGCACGATATGCGGGCCTTCGTAAGTACCAGTACCCCGCAATTTGGCTGCAGCACGACCAGCGGCAACATCACATGGACGCCGGTAACCGTGAAGGCGGCGACGAATATGGACGTCCGAGTGACCGTGACAAATTATCTGCTTTCGGCAGTCCCCGGCGACAAGTGGGCGTTTTACGACATAAAGCCCAATGCCAGCCCAAATATTGGCGGTGTTTATCTCAAGGCAGGTGTACCACCCTATCGCCTGAACCCAATGTATTTGCTTACCCCCAGCGGTCGCTACTACTACGCCTCTGTGCGTATCGACTTCTACTATGCGTCCTGGCAACCGATGGGCACGGTGACTATCACGCCGAACACGACTGCTGACTGGGCCTCAACCTTCCATCCCTACGACGGCGGCGGCTATACCTACTGCTACAAATAGGTCATGGGGACAGGTGGTCGTCGCGCGGAGCAGGACGCCAGCGCGACGCCTCCACCGAGGATCAGGCGCGTAACTGCCGGCGACGGATCGAGGCCGACGGCTGGCAGCTCGTCGAGCACTTCGTCAGATTCTCGGCGATGAGGTTCGGGTCACCCCGCACGAGTCGGGCAGGCATCTCGTCGCTCGTGTCGGCCTCGACCTTGCGCAGCTCGTGCAAGCGACTGGAGGCTCTGAGATTTTTTATGGTAGCGGGGGCGTGCTTTGAAGCCACCAAAACTCAAGTTGTCTGCCTCTCAGTTCGTCCAGCGGCGCCCAGAACCCTAACAATACCAGCCACTTGCGGCCGAGGACATCCTCTTGAGCCCGGCAACCTTGTTCTCGCGGAAGGCGGCAATCGATGGCGTTGTCGGCGGTGCGGTGCACAGCGGGCGGAGCGCTTTCGTATGCGCCGTCCGCGGCGGCGACATAAAGGTGCCGCGAAGCGACTCGATGCAGCGGTCCAATGATGGACTGGACCGACTAGGCCATTTTACGCAGTCACATCAACCACTTAATTTCACACGGAAACGACTGTAGCCTTTCCGTAGCCTCGGCAGAAAAACCATGAGCGTCGGCGACCGATATTCGAAAGAATGTACCTTCAGTCGGCATAGGATCTGACGCGCAGCTTCGGTTAAGGCTTCGCTGGTGTGCCACCACGGGGAGCGGTTGCCTTCTGGACGCAGCCGATCGGGCCGCGATGGACTTCATGCGGGCGACTTTCCGTGCCGCGATTGAGACCGGTGATCTGACCTCCGCTTGCTACGTTATGAACCAATCTGTCATAGGCAACAACCCTCGGAGGTTCAGCGACACGCATGCGCTTGTGCCAGCCGCGATCGCCCGCCTCGAAGGGGCGGCACGGTGACGCCATGGGTCTGTACGAGCAAGCCATTCGATCGGCCCGTGAGCACGGTTTCATGCACAATGCGGGCGTGGCCCATGAGGTGGCCGCGCGATCCTACGCCGCGCGCGGCCTTGAGAGCATTGCCCACGCCTGTCTGCGCAACGCTCGCCACTGCTATCGGCGATGGGGTGTGCTCGGCAAGCTGCGGCAACTCGAGCGACTGAACCCAGGGCTCGCCGAGGAATCAACTGCCTCTGTGCTGAGTGCGACGATCAATGCACCCATTGAGCAGCTGGACGTCGGGACAGTGGTCAACGCTCCACAGGCGGTGTCGAGCGAGATCGAGCCGGGCAAGCACCATCGCGAATCCATGTTTGCGGGACTTCGACATTGCGCGCTTACGCTATGGTTAATCGTGACTTGCGTAATTGCAACCTCATCGCCGGCAGTCGCACAGACACAGAGCGCATCGATAAAAAGCGAAGACAATCGACTGGCAGAGATTGTTGTGACAGCACAAAAGCGATCCCAGAATATTCAAGATACGCCCCTTTCGGTGACAGCTTTCACCGGGTCTACTCTAAGAGCCGCGGGTGTAACTGTTGTCAGCGATCTGGGCGAGATAGATTCGACACTACAATTCAGTGCCATTGGTGGCATCGCGACAGTTTTCATGCGCGGGCTCGGCAACCCGGTTGCCACATTAGGAAATGAAGCTAGCGTTCCAATGTACATTGATGACGTGTATTACTCGCGCTTATCGCCGAGCTTCTTTGATCTCGTCAACGTAGATAACGTCGAAATACTGAAGGGCCCGCAAGGGACGCTCTTCGGGCGTAACGCGAGTGCGGGTGTCATCTCAATTTATACTCGGGATCCGGGAAACACCCCGGTCATTGAGGGCATGGTTGGCTATGGGAACTACGCCACAACCACTGCACAGCTCTACGCTTCGGTGCCAATCACTGACAAGCTTGCTGCTGACATCTCGCTGAGCGAATACAACCAAGCATCCGGCTGGGGTCGGAATGTTTACAATGGAGCTCAAACCTATCTCAATTACTACTTCAACGCACGCTCCAAGATCATATGGAGGCCGACTGATAGCACGACGGTTAAGTTCATAGGCTATTACGCAGAACAAAATAGTCTGCAGGGCGAACTCACCACTCCCTACGCCGGTACTGTCGGCGGCGGGGTCGATAATTCTGGCGCAATAACGGCGCTCCCTGAGCCGCCCCAACCACGCTTTTACGATATCAACCTGGATCACATGCCCGGCGTGACAACTGAAACTTATGGCGGGTCAATTCGCGTCGATCAGGAGCTTGGTTTTGGCGTATTCTCCAGCATAAGCGCGGCGCGAAAGACACATGAATCGTATATGGTTGATGGCGATCTTACGCCATATCCGCTGGCTAACTATGACCTGCGTCCTGTCGATCAGCAGTACTCGCAGGAGCTGCAGCTAAAGTCGAAGCCCGGCGCGCCCATATCATGGATTGGCGGCTTCTTCTATTTGAACACTCTCGGAGGATACAATCCGATCCATATCCAGGGTAATACCTTCATTGCCGGAGGCATCAATTCCATTGATCAGATAGGAGAGCAGCGGCTCAATTCGTTCGCTCCCTATGGACAGGTTACGTATCCCATATTGCCGGACACGAACTTGACGGCGGGGCTGCGGTACAACAAGGATCATCTGCGCGGATTCGGCTCAACAACTATCTACACATATCCTGGTGGCCCGCTATCGGGTCTGGGACCATCATTCCTGGCCGCGCCGCCTCCCGATCAGACACGAGACTTCGAGAAACTGACTTACAAGATTAGTCTGGATCACCATTTTAGTCCCGATGTCATGGCCTACGCCTTGGTCAGCACGGGCTTTAAGTCCGGTACATATAACGTCGATTCAATTAGTTCGGGGCCACTTAGCCCCGAGACCGTAACGACTTACGAGTTTGGTCTGAAAACGGAACTGCTCGGCCATCGATTGCGCCTCGACGGGGCAGTATTTCGCAATGACGTCAAGGACCCTCAAGTACAAAGCTCGCAGATGGGTATTGAGACTGTCATCAACGCCGGTTCGGCGCGGAGTCAAGGTGTGGAGGTTGAAAGTACCGCGCTTCTAACTCGAGGACTCACGGCGCGGCTGAGCGCAACCTATTTACAATCGGAATTTCTCGACTTCAGCGACGCCCCGTATTTTTACCAACGACCGGCTGGCGGAAATGGCCTGGACAGCATGAATGCCAGGGGCAATGTACTGCCTCGCGCGCCAAGAGAATCCATGGACGCGGGCCTGAACTATGGAGTAGATGTCGCAGGCGTGGGCAAGCTCGCCTTCGACACGAATGTTGTATATTCCAGCAAGTTCTATTGGGACTCAGACAACGTCATATCGGAAGGACCGCTTACGATTATCAACGCATCTGCGACTTTTACTCCGCGGCGCGTAGAAGCTTTGAGTATCCGATTGTGGGCCAGGAATCTAACGAACAAGAAGTATTACAGCATAGAGTTCGAGGAGCAGGGGCCCGCTGGATTCGCCGCGTCCGCTGCAGCTCCGCGTACTGTTGGAGGGGAGTTCCGGTTCAAGTTTTAAGAATCGCGGGAGCGTCGGGAGAAAGACTCGTGACGGATCTTTCGAGTTACGCATTTTCAACGTTGCGGGACGGCGAATTGACGCTGTATCGGGGTTCCGGCAAGGGGCTGCCGCCAATTCTGCTGGTCGCAGCGCAGAACAGCTCGCTCGGTTGTCTCACGCGGCTCGAACATGAATACGCGCTCCGAGCCGACCTTGATGCCGCGTGGGCGGCGCACCCAATCGAACTCTCCCGCCACCGCAACCGCTTGGCGCTGGTGCTCGAAGATCCCGGAGGTGCGGTCCTCGATCGGCTGCTCGGCCGGCCACTGGGAATAGCGGACTTTCTGCGCATCGCGATCTCGCTCGCAGGGGCGCTGCGCCAAGCGCATGCGCGCGGACTCATCCATAAGGACATCAAGCCGGCGAACATCCTGGTGGATGTGGGAACCGGCGATGTTTGGCTCACCGGCTTCGGCATTGCCTCCCACCTGCCCCGCGAGAGCCCCAACCCCGAGCCGCCCGGCGCAATCGCCGGAACGCTCGCCTACATGGCGCCGGAGCAGACCGGACGGATGAACCGCTCGATCGATTGCCGAAGTGATCTCTACTCTCTTGGCATCACCTTCTATGAAATGCTGACGGGCGGGCTGCCGTTCAGCGCCGGCGATCCGCTGGAATGGGTACACTGTCATATTGCCAGGCAGCCTGTTCCGCCCGACAAGAAGACCGCAGAAATTCCCGGGGTGCTATCGGTCATCACGATGAAGCTCCTCGCCAAGACTGCCGAGGAGCGCTACCAGACCGCCGCCGGTTTGGAGGCCGATCTGCGGCGGTGCCTGGCGGTATGGGAATCAGACGGCCGCATCGATCGGTTCCAGCTGGGCACACGTGACGTGTCGAACTGTTTGCTGATCCCGGAGCGGCTGTACGGGCGCCAGCGCGAGATCGAAACGCTGCTCGCCTGTTTCGACCGCGTTGTGGCCCACGGCGCACCGGAACTCGTGCTGGTGTCTGGATATTCCGGGATCGGCAAGTCCTCCGTGGTGCACGAGCTGCGTAAGGTGCTAGTCCCCTCGCGGGGTCTGTTCGCGTCCGGCAAATTCGACCAATACAAGCGCGACATTCCGTACGCCACGTTGGCCCAAGCCTTCCAGAGCCTGGTGCTCTCGCTTCTGAGTCTGGACGAGGCGCAGTTAGGCCCGTGGCGGCAATCCTTCAGCGAGGCGCTGGGATCGAATGGTCAACTCATCGTAAACCTCGTTCCGGAGCTGGAGCATATCGTCGGAAAACAGCCGCGGGTCGCGGACCTGCCACCGCAAGAGGCCAAGAACCGT
This sequence comes from Gammaproteobacteria bacterium, assembly GCA_028293805.1. Lineage (GTDB taxonomy): Bacteria > Pseudomonadota > Gammaproteobacteria > Steroidobacterales > Steroidobacteraceae > 13-2-20CM-66-19. Next base: position 16,382 of record JAQGOC010000083.1, on the reverse strand, counting down.
TTCCAGATGATATTCCGGCGCTTCCTCGGCGTGTTCGCGCGCAAGGAGCACCCGCTGGCGTTATTCCTTGACGATTTGCAATGGCTCGATAGCGCGACGCTCGACCTGCTCGAGCACCTGGTGACACACTCTGAGGCGCTGCACCTCCTGTTGGTCGGGGCCTATCGGGATAACGAGGTCGGTCCGTCACATCCACTCATGGGGACGCTCGAGGCGATCCGCAAGATCGATGTTGGGGTGCACGAGATCGTGCTTGTGCCGCTCGGGCTCGGCGATGTCGGCCGGCTCATCGCCGATACTCTGCACTGCGAGCCCGAGCGCGCGAAGCCCTTGGCGCAGCTAGTGCAGGAGAAGACCGGGGGCAATCCGTTCTTCGCGATCCAGTTCTTAACGACGTTGGCCGAAGAAGAGCTGCTCGTGTTTGACCGAGCGGCACTCGCTTGGGTATGGGACATCGATCGTATCGAGTCCAAGGACTATACGGACAACGTGGTGGATCTCGTGGTCCGGAAACTTAAGCGATTGCCGCTGAGGACGCAGGATGCCCTGAAGCAGCTCGCCTGCCTGGGCAACATGGCCGAGATCGGCACGCTCAGCATAGTGTACCGGCAAACAGAGGAAGCGATGCATGCGGCGCTCTGGGAGGCTGTCCGCGCTGGTCTTGTTGTCCATCTGGGTAATAACTACAAATTCCTGCACGACCGAATCCAGCAGGCGGCGTATTCGCTGATTCCCGAAATGCAACGCGCCGAAGTTCACTTAGGCATCGGCCGCGTGCTGCTGGCGAGCCTGACGCCGGATGAGCTCACCGAGCAGCTGTTCGAGGTCGCGAACCAGTTCAATCGGGGTACCGCACTGTTGGTCGACCGCACTGAGAAGGCGGACGTCGCGACACTCAACCTGCGTACCGGGCAAAAGGCGAAGGCGTCGGCGGCCTACGCGTCGGCCCGCACGTATTTTGCGTCGGGCATCGCGCTGTTAGATGAGCGGGACTGGGGGAGCCGGCACGAGTTGACATTCAGCCTGTCCCTCGAACGAGCAGAGTGCGAGCTTCTGGGCGGTAACCTCGAATTGGCCGAGCAACTGATTGTGGAGTTGCTAAAGCGCGCGGCTACAAACGTCGAGTTCGCGGACGCCTCCTGCCTGAAGATCAATTTGCATGTATTGAAGCGCGATCACCCGCAAGCCATCGACAGCGCGCTCACGGGCCTGCGCCTGTTCGGCATTGACCTGCCGGCACACACGACCATCGAGCAGGTCCAGGACGAATACGAGACGGTGTCGCAAACCCTTGATGGACGCCCGATCGAGAGTCTGATCGATCTGCCGCTGATGACCGATCCGCAAGTGCAGGCCGCCATGCAGGTGCTCTCGGTCCTTGCTGCCCCCGCCACAATGACGGACTTTCAGTTGTTTTGCTTGCTCGCGTGCCGCATGGTGAACGTCAGCATACAGCACGGGATCTGCGGCGCGACTGCGCACGGCTGGTCCCTTCTTGGGACCATCCTCGGCTCGGTCTTTCACCGTTACGGTGACGGGTATCGTTTCGCCAAGGTTGCATGCGACCTCGTCGAGAAGCACGCCTTCATCGCCTACCAGCCCAAGATCTACCATGCGACGGGAACGGTTGCCTTCTGGACGCAGCCGATCGGGACCGCAATCCATTTCATGCGGGCGACTTTCCGCGCCGCGATTGAGACGGGTGATCTGACCTTCGCTTGCTACGGTATGAACCAATCTGTCACAGGCCTTCTTTTGCGGAGTGACCCGCTCGACGCGGTGTGGCGCGAATCGGAGATGGCGTTGGACTTCGCCCGGGAAGCCAGGTATGGCGACGCCACCGACATCGTCATTAGCCAGCAACGCTTCATCGCGACCATGCAGGGCCGGACCACCACCTTCTCCACCTTCAGCGACGCGCAGTTCGACGAGGCGACGTTCGAGGCGCAGTTGCCACCGGACCGGATGATCCCTATGGTCTGTTGGTACTGGATCCTTAAACTGGAGGCGCGGCTCCTGTCGGGCGACTACGCCGAGGCTCTCGCGGCAGCCGCCAAGGTGAAGCCGTTCCTTGCGGTCCCAACCCCTCAGATTCAGCTACTCGACTACTTCTACTATGCCGCGCTGACGATGGCGGCGTGCTACGAAAACGTCTCCGCCGGTGAACAGGCGCGGTGGCGCGACCTCCTGACACAACACCTTGGACAACTGCGCGAGTGGGCCGACAACAATCCTCCGACGTTCAGCGACAAGCATGCGCTGGTGTCGGCCGAGATCGCCCGCCTCGAAGGGCGGTACGGCGACGCCATGGGTCTGTACGAGCAGGCCATTCGTTCGGCCCGTGAGCACGGTTTCGTGCAGAACGAGGGCGTGGCCCATGAGGTGGCCGCGCGATTCTACGCGGCGCGCGGCGTCGAGAGCATTGCCCACGACTATCTGCGCAACGCTCGCCATTGCTATCTGCGCTGGGGCGCGCTCGGCAAGGTGCGGCAACTCGACCGCCTCAACCCATGGCTCGCCGAGGAATCAGCTGCCTCTGTGCTGAGCGCGACGATCAATGCGCCCGTTGAGCAGCTGGACGTCGGGACAGTGGTCAAGGCTTCACAGGCGGTGTCGAGCGAGATCGAGCTGGGCAAGCTCATCGAGACGCTCATGAGTATCTCGGTCGAGCATGCGGGGGCCGAGCGGGGTGTGCTCATCCTTTTCAGGGGCGACGCGCCGCGGATCGTAGCGGAGGCGACGACTGGCGACGGCAACATTGAGGTGACGCTGCGAAACTCGGCGGTGACACCCACTGAACTGATCGAGTCCGTGCTCCACACCGCGCTGCGGACGCGCGAGGGCGTGATCCTGGACGATGCCTCGGCCCGAATCCCATTTTCTGCGGACGAATACGTCCGCCAAAAGTGCGCCCGCTCCGTGCTCTGTCTTCCCCTTATCAAACAAGGCAACCTCGTCGGCGCGCTGTATCTCGAGAACAATCTGACGCCGCGCGTGTTCACGTCGGCCAAGCTCACAGTCCTTACGTTGTTGGCCTCGCAGGCGGCTATTTCGCTGGAGTACGTCCGACTCTATGACGAACTGCAGCACGAAAACAGCGAGCGCAAGCGTGCGGAACAGGAACTACGGCGGAGTGAGTCCTATCTGAGTGAGGCCCAGCGACTCAGCCGTACGGGCAGTTTTAGTTGGAGACCGTCCAGCGGAGAAATCTACTGGTCAGAGGAAACCTTTCGGATCTTTGAGTGCGACCGGGCGACCACGCCTACCGTGGACCTGATCATAGGTCAACGGGTTCACCCGGAAGATGTTGCCAATTGGCGGCAGGTGGTCGAGCGCGCAACGCACGACGGGCAGGATTTTGCTCATGAGTATCGATTACGAATGCCGGGTGGCCGGGTCAAACATCTCCATGTCGTTGCCCATGCCATCCGAACTGAAACGGGCGACGTCGACTTCGTTGGCGCGGTGAAGGACATCACCGAGGAGAAGTGGGCCCAGGCCGAGCGCGAGCGGCTCGAGCAGCAGCTGCAGCAGGCAGCTAAAATGGAGGCGATCGGGCGGCTCGCCGGTGGCATCGCGCACGACTTCAACAACATACTCGGTGCGATACTCGGTTACGGCGAGCTGGTGCAGGCTAGCCTGCGTGAAGGCACCGCCGTGCGCCGAAAGGCCGATCAGGTGATGCAGGCAGGGACGCGTGGGAAGGCGCTGGTCGACCGCATCCTCGCTTTCAGCCGCAGCGGGATGGGCGAGCGCCTGCCGCTTCGTGTGCAGTCGGTGGTCGAAGAGACGCTCGAGTTGCTTGCAGGATCACTGCCGGCTGAAGTGCGTCTCGAGAGGCGACTCGATGCTTTCGACACGGCGGTCGTGGGCGACGCGACCCAATTTCACCAAGTCGTCACGAATCTCTGCACGAATGCGGTACACGCAATGGAGCGGGGTGGTGTGCTCACAGTAGTGCTAGAGCGCGTAGACGTCGGCGAGCGCCGGTTACTTTCGCACGGCACACTGGCCGCCGGCCGGTACGTGCGCCTGTCGGTCAGCGATACCGGCAGCGGGATCCCGCCCGCGGTGTTCGAACGCATGTTCGATCCTTTCTTCACCACCAAACGCGTCGGCGATGGCACCGGCCTTGGTCTTGCGTTAGTGCACGGCATCGTTGCCGACGTCGGCGGTCTAATTGACGTGGCGACGCAGGTAGACATGGGCACCACGTTCACGATCTGGCTGCCGGGCACTGACAAAACGGCATTGCTCTCGCCGAGCCCTGCGGGCGAAGTGCCGCGGGGCAACGGCGAGACCGTGATGATCGTGGACGACGAGCCTGCGCTGGTTGCGCTCGCGGAAGAGACCCTTGCCGAGCTGGGCTACGAGCCGGTGGGGTTTGATTCGAGCGTCGCCGCCTTGCAGGCATTTTGCGCGGAGCCGAAGCGCTTCGATCTCGTGCTCACTGATGAGACGATGCCCGACCTTACGGGGACCGAGCTTGCGCGTGAGTTGCGGCAGTTGCGACCAGAAATTTCAATCATACTCATGAGCGGGTACAGCAGTACGCAGCTGACCGAACGCGCGCAGGCCGCGGGGGTCATCGACGTGCTCCGCAAACCGCTCGTGCGCCGCGATATCGCTGTACCGGTCGCGCGTGCGCTGCAGGCGCGCAACTTGTCCACTGGGCGCGCCTGAGCAACTGAGCAAACGCCTGCACCGTGCTGATGCCAAGGACCTGAGCGAGACGGCGAAATCTCCTCTCAGGCTGAACTGGGGCCATCCAGGGATCAGTTGTCGGGTGCGCTCGATCGGCCTTTCTACGCAATCGATCGAGAATTCGCCCCGAAATAGCTCGAGCTGAAGCAGTTCTGATGGGAGCTCATCACGCATGAGTACCGTTACTCATTTACAGCTGTAACCGAAGCACCCAACCCTTGTATACGAACGAATTAATGAGCGTTCACGCTCGCTCCAGATTCCACTCCCATCACCAGGAAGAGCAGGGCGGCGCCGTCATGGCTCGGACATCTTTCCCAGCGTACGCGGCGTCAGTCACCATATGGGCAGCACGGGTCCTAACATCGAATTCGGCCCGGACGGGTCTTGCACCCTGGAGAAAATCCAGTCTTTCAGGACGCACCATCTGCTGCATTTAGCAATCGGGAGCGGCACTGAGCCAGCGCCGCTCCCGACCGATCGAACCCACCAACTCCTAATTGTCTCTATGCGTAGCCGGCTCCACCGCCTGCGGTAGGCTACCCAGCGGCGCCGCTGGAGTCGTCACAAAACCGTCGGTAAGCGTCTGCAGAAACGTCACAATGTCACTCTCCTCCTGGACCGAAAGCCCAAGATTGCCGATCAAAGTGCTTACATTCTCAGGGACCTCCGGCAGCGGCCAGCAAGTCTTTTTCTCGCCCGGCGACCCTGAGCACAGCGCGGCAGCGCCTGCGACGTGTTGTAGAAGTGCACCACCTCGGCAAGACTCTTCAGATACCCGTTATGCATATAGGCCTTTACGAAATTCGCGCGCGGTCGCTTGTCGACGTTACGCAATGTTGGCACTTGGAACTTCCCGTTGTACAACGGCGCCAGGTGCTTCCATTGCAACGGGTTCGGGTTAGTCGGACCGCTCAGCGTGGCGCCCACTCCCAGATCGAAGAATGTGAAGCCCAGCGGATTGGGGGTGTATCCGTATTGATCCGGCTTCGACTCGCAGTAGCGTGCTGGCAACCAGTCGCGAGCCCCTGCGCGTCGATGCAGAGCAGGTCTATCGAGTACCAGCCCTCAATGTGCCGGCAAAGGGTACCGAAGACCCGAACGAGGTGCTGCGACACGGAGCAGTACAGCTCTTCGTTGCACGGGCACGCGCGGCCGAGCCGCAATTCTCGACAGGCGGTCGCGTGACGGCCGCGATAGCGGAGGTCTGTCGGCGCCTCGACGGAATACCCCTCGCGATCGAGCTTGCTGCGGCTCGCGCGACCACGCTTGGCGTCGAGAACCTGGCGGCGCGGCTCGACGATCTGTTTCGGCTGCTCACAGATGGGTGGCGCACAGCGCTGCCCCGCCACCAGACATTGCGGGCCACGCTCGATTGGAGCTATGACTTGCTTCCGAAAACCGAGCGCGTGGTCCTGCGTCGCCTAGTAGTGCTGCCAGGACCCTTCATGCTCGAGGCAGCGTGTACAGTTGCGGTGGACGGAGACATCACCGCATGCGACGTCATCGACTCGATTTCCAATCTGGTGTCCAAATCCATGATCGCCGCGACTCTGTCCGGCTATCGTCTGCTTGAGACGACCCACGCCTATGCGCTCGAAAAGCTCATCGGCAGCGACGAGTTTGATTCGACTGCCCGACGCCACGCTCAGTACTACCGCGCGGTCTTTGAGCGTGCAGCGGCTGAATGGGAGGCGCGTTCAACCGATGAATGGCTCGCCGCCTATGCCGGAATCATCGATAACCTGCGCGCCGCTCTCGACTGGGCGTGGTCTGCCCGCGGCGACGTCGCCATTGGCGTCGCGCTCACCGCCGCGGCTGTGCCTCTGTGGATACAGCTATCACTGCGGGACGAGTGCCGCGAAGGCGTCGATCGGGCGCTCGCCAATCTCGATAGGACATCGAGTCGCGGTACACGCGACGAAATGCAGCTTTGGGCCGCACGCGCCTGGTCGCTATACAATTCGAAAGGCCCTGTCCCGGAAACGGTGGACGCGTGTGCGAACGTGCTTCAACGGGGAGACCACGCCGGTGCGCGGCCCCACCTCGAGCGCATGCTCGATGGGTACGTTCCTCCGACTCGACGTTCGCGCATCGTCCGTTTTCAGGTCGATCAGCGACTTACCGCGCGCGCGATCCTCGCACGGGCGCTGTGGTTGCAAGGTCTCCCCGATCAGGCGCTACACCTCGCTCGCAGCAACGTTGAGGATGCGCGTACCGTCGATCATGGGATTTCACTCTCATTGGCCCTGGCGTTCGGCGCGTGCCCCGTCGCGCTTTGGGTCGGCGATCTCTCCATGGCGGAGCACTTCGTGACATTGCTCCTCGAAGTGTCAACTCGCCCCGGTTTCCAGAATTGGAGCGACTGGGGTCGATACTTCGAAGGAGTACTGGCGATCATGCGAGGGGCTGGCGATTCGGGATTGCGTCTATTGCGCACTGCGCTCGATGCACTTCGTGATCGTGATCCGGGCGGTCTGCGCTATCGGGCGTTCATGGGAGAATTCGCAGCAGCGCTGGGAATGGCAGGACAGGTCGCGCAGGGGCTTGACGTCATCGAGGCAGCGCTCGCGAGATGCAGGCGCAACTCGCAGCATTGGTGCGAGCCAGAGTTGCTACGCATCGAAGGCGAGCTGCGGCTGCTCCATCGCGAGACCGGCGGCGCCCGCGCGGCACAACAACCTTTCTCAGCTGGCCTTGATCGCGCTCCCCCGCAAGGCGCTCTGTCGTGGGAGCTTCGCTGCGCGACAAGCCTCGGTCGTTTGTGGAGGAACGAGCACCGAACCCAGGAAGCACGTGTCGTCCTCGCGCCCGTCCTTGCTCAGTTCGCAGAGGGCTTCGCGACTGCCGATCTCATGACTGCCACGGCGCTACTCGACGAATTGCAGCAGACGAATCCAACAGAACACCTCTTCCGTACTCCGTATCTCAAGGCTGAGAGCTCTTGCCGCGCGTCCGCCGCAGACACCGCGATAGCAATCATCGAGTCTGCAGAAGATCGAGAACTGCGGTAATACCTGATCACAGATTGTTCAGCCAGCGAAGGCGGCCGTACCGCCCGGTCCGCGTGGCATCTCATCGCGCGGAGGTATACAGGATTGACGTCTTCATCCAGGCAGCGCGTGACCATTGGACCAGGCACCGCGTAGGGATCGGCGACTAAGTCAGTATCGACGATCACGAGCGGTAGCCATTGACGACAGTTCGGTTCTAAAGCAAAAGCATGCTGGAAAGCTTGGCTGCCTTGGCATCAAATGTTGCCGTCGTACGGCATCCGATCCGGCGATGATGGGCTGCGATCAAACAGTCGGCAAATCCGCAGGAACTGGTTTCCCAGTTGAAGAGGGCTTCTTCGATTCCTTCCTCATCCTCAAACGATAGTTCCCGCGCTTGGAGCATGCGTCGGAATAACGCGTGCACTCCTGCACGGTCGAACCCGTAGCGGCTGCGTAATACCCACTCTGTTTCCAAAACAACGAGAGTGGAAATCAGAACCGGTTCCTCGTCTGCGGCCGCCTTCTCGATCAGGGTGCGCGCACGGCGGGTTTGAGCTGGGTCGTCAGACACCAGCAAACGAACGAGGACATTGGTGTCGATGCCCAGCATCAATCTGACTTAGCGGTTCATCTGATCCGCAGAAACGTGCTTGCCGCGAGGGGGCTTTACGGCAAGGTCGCGTACGCTTCGGTTTTTGACGCGTACGAGAATCGTCCCGTCCTCGAGTACGGTAAAATGAATTCGATCTCCGGAGCGCAACTTGGCAGCCTCCCGGACTTCCTTAGGGATGGTAGTCTGTCCCTTGCTCGTCACCGTCGCAGAGGCCATGGGGGCTCCTTTCATTCTTACAATCTACCCGATTGTAAGGAATCGGTTGCGCGGCTACCACCGACACATGTCCGAAATGAGAGTGACTGATAGAGAAAACAAATCGATATCCAGAAAGGTATCGATTGCGCCTATGATGGACTGGGCCGCCTAGGCCGGAAACTTTGCGGATCAGGAGTTTGGCGGGTCCCTAATTGCCTCGTAGCCTTTACGTAGCCTCCACGAATGCGGTTGAGTCTTCCACACGCCAGGATTTCGAGTTTGTAGCCGTGATAGAGGCGCATTTTGTCCGCACTTCATCGCACGATCGACGGCGGGGACCCCCGTCGCGGACACGGTAGACTCTCTGTTCCAACCGGCTCGACAGAAGGAAGGAGCCATGCCGAAGGCGTATTGGATTTCCTGTTACCGAGAGGTGAAAGATCCGGCCAAACTGGCCGCTTACGCGAAGCTCGCTGCTCCGGCGATTGAAGGGGGTGGGGGGCGTTTTCTGGCGCGCAGTGTGCCCGCCGGCGTCTTTGAGGCCGGTCAGCTGGAGCGCACCGTGCTCATCGAGTTTGATTCCGTGGAACAGGCTTTCGCTGTGCACGCGAGTGCGGGCTATCAAGCTGCCTTGGCGGCGCTCGACGGCGGCGTAGTACGCGATCTGCGGATCGTTCCCGGAGTCTAGGTCGCCTGGGGGCGGGCGGTCCGGCGGCATCTCTCGTATCGCGTAACGATGTTCCTGCTAGCGTCAAGCGAGCGGGAAAATTTGTGTTCGGCGTGGGTTACTACACACCGTAACGCCCGGGCGCGGTGCCCGCAGAGGCTGGCAAATCGGTGCAACTACCCGTTACGGCCACTGATGGCGGAGGTGCCGACCCTCTGCTTTGGGAGCAGGATGCCGCGCGTCAGAACGGCGAATGGGTCATTCGACACTCCGGCAAGGTTCGCCTTCTATCCTGGCGCCGCCATTTGCGTCTGCGAGCGTTGCTAGATTTCTCGTGCGAAGCGGGGGGTCTGGCAGAGGTTCATTGTGAGCTATCTGGAGGGAATGCCGATCCATCGGGATTTGGTGCTCAACCCAATGCAGCGCAGACAGTTCATGCTCACGTGCGTCTCGGGCTGCTCCAGCGACCGGGCGAAGGGTGCGCGATTTCGGCCCTGGCTTACTCGAGTAACGCCGCGGCGCTTGAATGGCTTGGCCAGCGTCTGTGCTGCCCACGGGCGATGGCGATATCCTGGGTGGCGCGAGTTCCACTGCCGCGGCCCAGCGCGCCGTCCGCAGCCGCGCCAAGACTGTCGTACACCCAAGGAGCCAACGCCGCAACCCCATCTATCCCCGGCATCGGACGACGACCGTCGCGCTTGCCATTGGCAATGAAGCGTCGGTTGCGACTTACGTTGATGGGGTCAGTAGCGTAAACGCAACGCCATTCGATTAACGTTTCAACTGAAACGCGATTCGAAGCGAGCTGCAATCGTCCGGACATTTCCCATCGATACGGTGACTCCCGGCGACGCGGTGACGATCAGTCCATAACGCAACGTCCGATGAACTCGGCGGGAGTGCGGGCCATGTGGATCGCTAAGATCGCTTTGCAACGCTCATATACATTCGTGGTGCTGGCCCTGCTGATCCTGCTGCTGGGCGTCTTGACCACGTTGCGCATCCCCGTCGATATCTTTCCCAGTATCAACATCCCGGTGGTCGTCGCCATCTGGGGTTACACCGGATTGTCGGCGCGGGTCACCCCTTTTGATGGCGGTCGTCGCCATGCCCAAACGGACCAGGCCCGCGCCGCGTACGACGAGCAGGTCGCCAACTATCGGGCCACCGTCGGTACCGCGTACAGGGAAGTGGAGGATTGGCTCGCCGATTTGGGGCAGCTGCTGAAGCGCGCCAACTGGAGAGCTATCTGACGCGCATGTTGGAGAACGCGCTCACGGTTAAAACGATGTGCGCTTCGCCAGACCGAATGTCCTTTTAGGACGTTCAATTGCTCTAGGCTGGATTACGGAGGATTACGTAAGTGAGTGACACGTTTGCCATGGGACCCAAGACTGACCTGACAGGTAAGGTCGCGGTGATCACAGGCGCAGCGAGTGACATCGGGTTGGCGCTGGCGTTGTATGCCGCGGATAGAGGCATGATGGTAGCGCTCGCTGATGCGAATCAATACCTGCTGGCCGCTGCTCTCGCGAAAGTCAAGGCGAAGGATGTTGAGGCCATCGCGGTCTACAGCGAGATGCGCGATTTCGCTTCCGTCTGTGAGCTGGCCCGACGCAGCGCGGCTGAGCTAGGTCCGCCGTGGCTGATCTGCAACAATCCCGGTGTGAGTATCGAGGCGACTCTGTGGGGCGTAGTTAACGGCGTGCAGGTCTTCGCGCCGGATATGGTCGAGCGCGATGGAGGACATATCGTCAACATTGCTGCCGCGGAAGTGTTCGGAATTCGCGGTGCAGCGCCCGACGTGGCGATCACGCACGCAATCGTGGGTCTGTCGGAGTCGCTTTATCGCGAGCTGGATTCGATGGGGTCGCGGGTCGGAGTGACGTTAGTCTGCCCCGCGCTCGGCAATACGACTATCGCGAGCGCTCCCGAATACCGGAATTCCGCCCCGCTCTCGATGCGCTGCGTTCCGCTGAACTCCCTGCCACCCGAAGAGGTTGCAGAGCAGATCTTCGCCGCTGTCGACGCGCGGAGCTTCTGGTTTCGTCCCCACACGTCTCAGTCGCATGAAACGTCCGGGTCCAGCCGGGGCTCGCGGGCCAGCACCTCATAGTGTTGCCAAGAGCCAGATACAACGTCCTCGCAAACATGAGGAGCCGCACGGAAGCGCAGGAGTACTGTCGCTTTGGTGTTGCAAAACATGTCACTCACTTATGGAAGTCTCAAGGTGCAACCAAGCGGCACGAGCGACTCGGAGGGATGCTCAGCTACTATCATCGCGAAGCTGCCTGGCCGGCCTCCAACTCGATTTCTGGACATTACGCCCGGCATGTGATCTGCGCCCCTTGTCCCCGCGAAGGCGAGACATGCTAGGTTTGAGTTCGCTCTGCTGAAGCCTCTCGCCGACATTGGCGAGCCTTACCGTGCAGCCAGACGGCGTCAGCGACTAGGAGGAATGCTGAGCTACTATCATCGTCAAGCCGCTTGAACCGTCTCCTGTTTCATTTCTGGACATTACGGGCTCTCCCGATTCGCTCGTACTCCGCAATCACCTGGGCGCCGAACATAAGCAAGGTCGACGCAAGTTCGAGACTCAGCAAAACGACGATGGCTGTCGTCAGCGATCCGTAGACCGTGCCAATCTGAGAAAGCGTCGCGAAGTACCAAACAAGTACATGGCGTGTCAACTCCCACAGTATTGTTGCTGCTATGGCGCCAATGAGTGCGTGCAGTAGCGACGGGCGTCCCACCGGCATCACCATGTAGATGGAGGTAAGGATAAAGATCTCGCCGGCCACGCCAAGCAGGTACAGCAGCATGCCCGACACACCACCAAGCGACCAGTTGCGTCCGAGGAACTCGACCTGTTCCTGTCCCATGGCCTTCAGGCTCCCAGCAACAAGGGTCACCAGCAACAGTCCGAGACCGAGCGAAAGAATGTAGCAGTACGGAATCACCGCCGAGACAAGAAAGCGGCGCCTGCGAGTTGCGACGCGATGATGGAGGATCACGGACATCGCAGTCTCGAGCACTGTGAATGCCAGGGAGCTGAAGAACAGCATCGTCACCAATAGCACCCAACCCATCACTTCGCGATGATCGAGAAAAGTGCTGAGTTCCACAATGAGAACCCCAGACTGTCCAGGAACCAACCACTCCAGGTAACGCCCGAGGGTCTGAAGCAATTCGGTCTGATCGATGACGTGCGATAGCGCAATGACCGTAAGGATCAACAATGGCACGATCGACAGCAGGGCGTAGTAGGCCACCGCACCTGCCAGTAGCAACCCCTGATTTGCACGAAAACTCTTCAGCACCTGAATGGCAAATACGCCGGGGTGATTCAATACGTATGCAGCTCGTTGCCCCAACATTTGCATTCTTGCCCGCACGAGATTCTTGCTTCGAATGCCGCCTTAAATGAAATCGACAGCAAGGCGTGAGCCGTTGCCAGTTTTGAATACGAGGAGCGTCGCGCCTCGACGCCAGAGGATAAACCTTAGATGACCGCTTCTGGGGGCATTTCTCGAAGGGCTGGTTTCGGAACCCTAAGCGGACCTTCGCTTGAGGCGGCATCATTGGGGGAAGCGATCCTACGAAATGGCCGTCTTTTCAGGCGTGCGGTCTCCAAGCCATTCAGTTGCGGTCGCTGCGACCAACATGAGACCGGCGATTAGTTGAGGACCCAGAGCGACTAACTCGATACCCAAGATCGACCCACAGACCTTGCCGCGATCGGGAAGAAGGGAAGCCGCTACGAGGTCTATGTGCCGCGCGACTGGACCCCCGGCCGCCGCTGGCCCGTGATCCTGGCCCTGCACGGCGGCGGCACGTTCGAGACCGACGGCCTCCTGCCCGCGGAGGGCGCACTGGGCAAGGGCATCCGCCTGCACCCGGACCGTTTCCCGGCCATCGTCGTCTTTCCGCACGCCGACGCCGACGGCCTGGCCTGGCAGGACTCGAACGGGCGGGGTGATGAAAGGCCAGCCGCCAGTCGAGGCGGCGCTCAAGCAGGTGACGGCGCGCTGGCCGAATTCCACGGCAATCCGAACCGCGTCTATCTCACCGGCTTCTCCGCCGGCGGCAATGGCAGCTGGTATTCGACGCCGCCAACTGTGACCGCCCGGTGCAGGAAGCCGGTCTCATGTCGCGCCCAGGCTCCCGGCGCAGCCACCTTCTTCAGCTTCGCGTTCTCCGCTTCCAAGTGCCGCAGCCGCTTCACATCCACGGCCTCGAGCTTGCCGAAGCGCTTACGGTAGATCGTCTGGTCGCTGATCCCGTGCTTCTTGGCCACCTCCGCCACCGGCGCCAGGTCGGCCTCCCGCAGGATCTTCACCATGTCGTCTTCGCTGAACCGGGTCTTCTTCATGGCTTCCTCGTTCGCCCTGGAAGCCATTTTCTCAAGAATCAGCTGGTCCGCAAAACGGCAGGCACGTCACGTCGATGAGCTGATCGGTCGAGTAGCGTCGTGCCTTCCTTAGTCATCCGCTTCGCGGCACCCCGCATAATGGTCGTCGTTCAGGTGGTGGTGGCTCCCTCGATCGGGCCGGCGCGGCTAGATCGTACTGCTTCATAGGTTTGATCCGGCGGTTCGAGCGATCTACTCATTCTGTCGAGATGAAAAGTGGCCATCTCAGTCTTGAAATCAACACCGGCCCAAAGATGCTCATTCATAATATTGATTCCTTATTCGGGCACCGCTCGGAGGATGCGTGCGTACCCTTTTCCGGATTCCCGTTCGTGGTAAGGGGCTCCGCATTGCGTCCCCGTAGGGTTTTGGATGAGAGGGCCCCCGTGCGCAGTGAAGCATACTTACTTTGTGGTTAAAGGGAGCGCAGCAGCGCAGCTCGCCGATCTCCGGGTTCCACGTGGCAAAACGGTCACGCATCAACACACATTCGGTAGGTCGCGATCGAGCGCAAGGAGCGGCACCGTCTAACGTGTGACACGCGCCTCGTAAAGCGCGAACGCGCCATAGCCGACCACGCGGGAGCGCCCCGCGGCCGTGTCGCCCGAATTGCGAAGATCGAGCAGCCTCACCTCGAGCTCACGCTTGCGCGCGACGTGCATGAGCCCGTTTATGCCGACACAGCCGCAAGCTTGCTCAGCCCCGAGGTCGGTTGAGCAGTTGAGAATCGACTGGGCCGTTGAGGCGTCGACACTGCGTGCCGCGGCGTATTCGAGGTAATGGGAGAGGTCGGAGCTCACGACAATGAGCGTTTCCGCATTGCCCCAGACGCATTCCAGCGCCGCGGCAACTTCCCGCGCCGTCGCGTCGCCGGTTGCGATCGGCAGCACCCGAAATTCACCGAGCGGCACTTGCAGAAACGGAAGCTGCACCTCCAGGCTGTGCTCGTGCGCATGCGGCCCGTCCGCTGTCACGACGTGAGGGACGCGCAGAACGTCACGGCGAGCAGCGTCGTCTACTGGAACGGCGCCTAGCGGTGTTGCGAAGGCTTTGGCGCGGGAGACCGCGAGGCCAGAGAAGGGCAGAAAGTGGCTCGGACCGATCAGGACGATGCGTTCGATTCCATGCGCGGCATCACCGAGCGCGCTGAATGCCGACGCGGCTATGGGCCCGGAGTAGACATAGCCGGCGTGTGGTGCAATCAAGGCCTTCGGCAGCGATACGCGCGCAGGACGCCCGGCGTCTGCGGCGTTCGGAGCTGCTTGCGGCCTGATAGCCTGAGCTAAGCATTCGGCGATCACCGTGCGCAGCGTCCGTGGGTCCCGCGGATAGAAGACTCCCGCTACGGCGGGTCGACGAATGCCAGAAACTTCGATTGCGCCGCGCATGCGGCGGGAGTATCGATCCGCCCGAACGGGAGCACAATTGCGCGCATGAGCGAAGCGGCGGAAAGCGCGGTCGTACGACCGGCGGAAGGCTCGATCATTGAAACGCGCTACTGGCACGCGCTGGACGACGGCCGTGTGCAATGCGACGTGTGCCCGCGCGCCTGCAAGCTGCGCGATGGGCAACGAGGCCTGTGCTTCGTACGTGGCGCGGAAGCAGGGCGTATCAAGCTGTTCAGCTATGGCCGCTCAAGCGGCTTCTGCGTCGACCCTATCGAGAAAAAGCCTCTCAACCATTTCCTGCCCGGAACGAGCGTGCTGTCCTTCGGTACGGCCGGCTGCAATTTAGCCTGCAAGTTCTGCCAGAACTGGGATATGTCGAAGTCGCGTGAGATGGACACGCTTGCCGACAGCGCGAGTCCCGAGGATCTCGCCGACGCCGCCGAAAGGCTCCGTTGCGCGAGCATCGCGTTCACGTACAACGATCCGGTCGTGTTCATGGAGTATGCAATTGACGCCGCGCAGGCATGCCGTGCGCGCGGCATCAGAAGCGTCGCCGTGACCGCGGGCTACATGTGCGCCGGGCCGCGCGCCGAGTTCTACCGCCACATGGACGCCGCAAACGTCGATCTAAAGGCGTTCAGCGAGCGTTTCTACTACAAGATCTGCGGCGGCGCGCTCGCGCCGGTGCTCGAAACTTTGGAGTACTTGAAACGTGAGACCACCGTGTGGTTCGAGATCACGACGCTTCTCATTCCGGGGGAGAACGACTCCGACGGCGAGCTCGATCAGATGACGCAATGGATCGCTGAGAAGCTCGGCCCCAACGTGCCACTACATTTCACGGCGTTTCACCCGGATTGGAAGTTGCTCGACAAACCGTGCACACCGTCAGCGACGCTGACGCGCGCTCGGCGTATCGCGCTCGCGAACGGCCTGCACTACGTCTATACAGGTAACGTGCACGACAGCGAAGGGGGCAGCACGTACTGTCCTCACTGCGGCACGCGCGTGATCGAGCGCGACTGGTACGAGCTCGGCGCATGGCGGCTCACCGACACCGGCGCCTGCAAAAGTTGCGGGACGCCCATTCCCGGAGTGTTCGCGGGGCCGCCCGGAGTCTGGGGCGCACGTCGGCTGGGCGTGCGGCTCGCAGCTCACGCGGCGGTGCCGCGCTGAAGCACTAGGCGCAAGCAAGGCTGTCCTGATGAGGCACACGGTGCGCTTGCGGCCGTCTATGATCGATTCACGGAGGGGTTCGAGACGTCCGACCTCAGAGCAGCACGGCGGCTCCTGAATGAATTGGAGCAGTCAGCATGCGCAGGTGAAACTCACGTTACCTTTACCGCGAAGCGGGCGCGGGGGTAGCTGGGCCGACTCTGTCCGATCGCGACCGTGACGTCAACAA
>JAQGOC010000230.1 GCA_028293805.1 Gammaproteobacteria bacterium | reverse complement strand
ACCGAGAGCACCAAGACGCTCCTGTTCGAGCTCATCCACGGTGCATCGATCCTCGCCGCGCGTGGCGAACAGGCGCTGCTCGCCTTCGAAGATCACCGTGAGGTTCGTGGGCATTTCGCGGCCCGGCCGACCTTCCTTCGCAGCTCCGACTCCGAACACCATGCGCAGGCGGCGGCCATCCGATTGCAGGGGTCCCGCGAAGCTCACGCGTATGCCGCTGCCGTCGGGGCGCGCGCCACCCTCGCATTCGATTTCGCTGTTGTGCCAGTCGATATCGAGGTTGAGAGCGCCACGGATGCGGGCACGCAGGTAGCCATTACCAGATTGCAGGCAGCCGTTCGGCTGGTGAGCGGCGGCCGCCACGCCGCCGCCCGATTTCGCGAGCGCCGAGGTCTCTGATGGCAATGCGGCAGCCCGCGCCGCGCCCCCGCCGGGCAATGCCGCCAGCAAGCTCAGGCTACTCAATACCGCAACAGAAAATCGAACCATGCCGTGAAGTGTACCTTGGGGCATCACGCCCCCGAATGGCCGACCCCCGGTAGGCCGGCCCCCGGTAGGCCGGCCCCCGGCTCAACGAGGAGCGCCTTGGCCAGCCGGGCATGCGCGCGGCCGATGCCACGCGCAAGATGCATGAGCAGCGTCAGCACGACGATGCCGATGACCAGCAAGAACAGCGAGCCGATCCACGAGCTCGCCGACAGCACGATCCAGTGTGGGCCGAACGCGAACGGGGGCCAGAAGGCTTCGTCGCCGAACCACCCCAAAGCCTGTCCGAGCACCACGAACGGCGCCAGGGTGAGATTCATGCCGACCGAAATTCCGACGACGGCGATGACGAAGTAGATGATCCCCAGCGGCAGCATGAGGACGAAGTACAAGAGCGTCGTCCACGTACGGGCATCACTGAGCATGTCTGCGATGCGCGCCCACCAGCCCTTTTGGGGACCGGGATGGACCGGGCGCCGCGGCATGCGCTCGCCGGTGATTGCCTCGATCAGCCGGCCTTCACCCAGAGAGATCACGCGGGTCATGCCGATGAATGCCAGAAAGAAGGGCACGCCGATGATGAGAATGGCCAGCCCGGCGGACAACGACAGGCCGGTGACGACCAGCGTGAAGTAAACGATCCCCGTCGCGAGCGTCAGCAGCATGTAGAAGAGCGACGTGTACGCCCGCGGATCCAGGAAGATTCCGAAGAAGCGGCGCAGCCCGCTTGGGTTTGCCGCCTGCCGCGGAGGGGGCGTGCGCAGCGCCGCCTTTACTTTCACCTCGGTGTCGCGGTACGCCGTGGCGACTTCGTCGGGGGCACCGTAGGTACTCGCGATGAGCTCGAGGACGTCGGCTTCCGCTTTCCCTGGGTGCGCTGCGACTTCCGCGCGCAGATATTCTTCGGCGTCATACAACGCATCCTGGATCAATGCCGGATCTTCGCCCTCCAGGGCAACGCGGAGTTGCTTCAGGTATTCATCGATCGTCCGAGGCGCCGCGAAACGGTTCATAGAAGCTCCTATTGTTTTATTGGCTGGAGACGCTTGCGGCCCGGGATGGGCCAGCGCTCTCAGCGAGCGCGCCTCGGGTGGTGCGGGCCCGCGGGCTGCGCGCGGCTTTTGCCCGCTGCATAGCGGGCCGGTCAACAGGTTGCGTGGCAGGCGTGAAGGTTGCCGTGGCGCGCCGGGTGACGCGTTTCATGGCGCGGTTCCTTCGACGAAGCGATTAACGAAGTCGCGCGTCTGTCGCCAGATGCTGCTCCATTGCTGGAATACGGCGCGGCCTTCGTCGGTTATCCGGTAGTACCGCCGGGGCGGTCCGGAGTAGGACGGCACGATCCGGCTGGTCAGCAGGCCGCTGGCGCTCAGGGCGCGCAGCACGGGATAGATCGTGCCTTCCTTGAAAAGGGCGTCGCCTTCATTCGCCTTTTGCAGACGCTTGGCGATTTCGTAGCCGTAGAGATCTTCCGCGCTGCGATCGAGCACGGCGAGCAGCACCAGGGCCACGAGGCCGGAGTTGAGGTCCTTCTGAAACTTGCGGGCTTGGCCGTCGTCCTCGTCCATGAGGTACTGTAGAGTCAACAGTATTAGCCGTCAAATAGTATTATGGACTGGCCAAGGGGTTGCGAGGGCATGAGTGCCACGCAGGCTGCCGAAACGAGCTGCTAAACTGCGCGCCCCGCAGCCGCTCGCCCGAAATGTGATGAGAAACCCGCTTCTTGAAGTCACTCCCGTGATTCCCGCCAGCCTGGCGCGTCTGCCGGAGCTGGCCGGCAACCTCTTTTTCGGCTGGCACCGGCCGACCCGGGCCCTCTTCGAGGATCTGGATCCCGAGCTTTGGAAGCAGACGGGCGGCAACCCGCGTCTCACACTGCGTTGCGTAGCGCAGGCCACGCTGGACAGCGTGGCGAAGGATTCGGTCTACCTCGCTCGCTACCATTCGGCCCTCGATACGCTCGACGCGTATCTCTCCGCCAGCGCACCGTCATCGGAACAGCCTTTGACCGCCTACTTCTGCGCCGAGTACGGCTTTCACGAAAGTTTTCCGATCTATTCGGGGGGCCTGGGCGTACTGGCCGGCGATTACTGCAAATCCGCGAGCGACGACCGGGCGAATTTCGTCGCCGTGGGACTGCTGTACGGGCAGGGATATTTCACACAGACGGTGGACAACGATGGCGTGCAGCACGCCGAGTACCGCGAGCGTTCACCTCGCGATCTGCCGGTCGAGCCGGTCCTGACGCCCGATGGACAATGGTGCAAAGTCGCGGTGCGCATCGCCGGTCGCGATGTCGTCTCGCGGCTGTGGAAGGCGCAGGTCGGGAGGATTCCCGTCTATCTCCTTGATACCAACTGTCAGGAGAACGCGCCGTCCGATCGCGACATCACGCACCGGCTTTATGGGGGCGACGAGTCGACCCGCATCCGTCAGGAAATGATCCTTGGCTTGGGCGGCATCAAGGCGCTACGCGCGCTTGGAGTGCAGCCCGCCGTATTCCATCTCAACGAAGGCCACGCCGCGTTTCTGATTCTCGAGCTGCTGCGGGAGCATCTGGCAAACGGCCTGCCTTTCAATGCCGCTCTCGAGGCGGTAGCCGCGAACTGCGTATTCACGACTCATACGCCGGTCGCCGCCGGCCACGACGCCTTCGGGCACGATCTGATCCTCTCTCATTTCAACGACTTCATCCGCGAGCTCGGCGTGCCGGTCGAGCGCTTTCTCGAGCTGGCACGCTCACCGTCCGCGCCTGGGATGTTCAACATGACGCGGCTCGCGCTCAACGGCACGCGGCACGTGAACGCCGTCAGCCGCATTCACGGCATCGTGTCCGCGCGGCTGTGTGCGGATCAATGGCCGGAGCTGCGGCCCGAAGACAACCCGATGGGCTTCGTGACCAACGGCGTGCACGTGCCGACCTTCCTGCATCAGACCTGGACGGATTTCTTCGACCGCGAGTTGAGTCGAGACTGGCGCGAACGCCTGCGCGACCCGCTGTTCTGGAACGCGCTGGAGCATGTTCCCGACGAGCGCTATTGGCCCACTGCACAGTCCGTGAAGGCCCGCATGCTCGCGAGCGTGCGCGACCGGCTCGAGCGGGAGTACGCCCGCAAGGGGCTGAGCCCGGCGCAATTGCGGCACGTCACCCGCTTCCTCGACCCTCTGCGGCCGAATGTGCTGACTATCGGGTTCGCACGGCGCTTTGCCACCTACAAGCGCGCCACGCTGCTGTTGAGAGATCGCGCGCGCCTCGCGAAACTCGTCAACAACCCGGCCCGGCCCGTGGTGTTCCTGTTCGCCGGCAAGGCGCATCCGGCCGACGAGCCGGGCAAACAGGTGCTGCGCGAGATCCGGCAACTCATGACGACGCCGGAGTTCATCGGACGTGTCATTTTTCTTGAGGACTACGACCTGCAACTCGCCCGCTGGCTCGTTGCCGGCGTCGACGTCTGGCTCAACAACCCGATCGCGCCGCTCGAGGCGAGCGGCACCTCCGGAATCAAGGCGGCCATCAACGGCCGGCTGAACCTGAGCATTCTCGACGGCTGGTGGGCGGAAGCCTGGTCGCAGGACAACGGCTGGGGTATTCCGCCCGCGAACGTGCAGGACCCGGAGCGTCGCGACGCGATCGAGGCCGAGCTGATCTTCGATACGCTCGAGGAAGAAGTGCTCCCCCTGTACTACGATCACAACGAAGAGAGTTATTCGCCGGAATGGGTCAGGCGCAGCAAACGGGCAATGATAACCGTGATTCCGCAGTTCAACATGCGGCGCGTTCTATTCGACTACACGCAGGGACTTTATCAACCGGCGGCACGGCAGTACCGGCGGCTCGCCGCCGCCGGGTTCGCGGGGGCCGTGACGCTGGCCGACTGGAAGCAGCGGATCCGGTCGGCGTGGTCCAGAGTGAGCTTGAGGATCCTGGCGGACGTGGCGCCCGATCTCCTGCAGGGCGAGCGCCTGCGCTTGAGAATCGCCGCGCAGTTGAACGGCATCCAGCCCTCCGACGTCCGTGTGGAGTTCGTCGCGCGCCGCCTGCTGCCCGA
>JAQGOC010000224.1 GCA_028293805.1 Gammaproteobacteria bacterium | reverse complement strand
CATCTCCTGCAACTCGTTCATGCAGGCGAGGAAGCCCTGGCAGTGGGACTCCGGACCAAGCGGATGCAGCGCGAGAAACTCCGTCTACATCGCGTACTGGTTACACGCCTTCGGGTTGTACTTCATCGTGCACGACCCGAGAGGATAGAAATGCGTGTCGATCGAGAAGTTGAGCTGCGACAGGCGCGTGAAGTGCCGGACCGCCTCCAGCTCGCCTACTTCGGGTAGCAGCGGCCGCCGCATCCGGCGCAGCTTCTGCGGGATGTCCGCGGTAGCGGCGGGACCCGGGTCGTGCGGCCACTGGTCGGCGGCGCCGCGACCGGGGTGCGAATGCTCGAAGATCACTTTTTCACGGGTACGCATGGAAAACCTCGAATGCGGCGCGCCTACGCGGCGCGAACCGACTGCATGACCTCGCCGAGCGCGGTGGTATAAGCCTCGATGTCGGCGGTCGTCTTGGTCTCGGTTGCACAGACCAGCAGCGCCGGCCCCAGCTCGGGATAGTGTTCGGCCAGGTCGAGGCCGCCCAGGATCCCGCGACTCGCCAGAGCCTTTAGCATCGGTGCGACCGGTCGATCGAACAACAAAACGGCCTCGTGAAATCCGGGGCCGTGGAACGCCGGGCGCAGACCCTTCAATCGCGTGAGCGCGGCCACGAGTTCGCGCGTACGCGCATGTGACGCGGCCGCCGTACGCTCCAGGCCCTGCGGACCCATGAGCGACATGTAGATCGTCGCCGCGGTCATGAGCAATCCCTGGTTCGTACAGATGTTGGAAGTGGCCTTGGCGCGGCGAATGTGCTGCTCGCGCGCCTGCAGCGTCAGCGAGAAACCTTCACGGCCGTTCAGATCGATCGTGCGCCCGACGATCCGCCCCGGCATCTGGCGTACATACTCCATGCGGGTCGTCATGAAACCGAAGTACGGACCGCCGGACGAGAGCGGTACGCCCAATGGCTGACCCTCGCCCACGGCGATGTCGGCTCCCTTCGTCCCCCATTCGCCAGGAGGTTTCAGAAGAGCCAGCGAGGTGGGGTTCACGACGCCGATGACCATCACCCCGCGGGCGTGAGCCCAATCCGTCAGCGCATCCACATCCTCGAGCCTCCCGAAGAAATTCGGCTGTTGGATCACGAGGGCCGTGACGTCTTCGTTCTCATATTTTGCCAGCGCGGCCAGCGAGATGATGCCGTCCTCGGAGCCGTACGGGACCTCCTCGAAGCGCAGACCCTGGTTGCCTGCTGTGGCAATGGCTACCTTGCGATAATGAGGATGCACCGTTGTCGGGACGAGGATCCGCTGCGACTTGGATTTCCGGTTCGCCCGGACCGCCATCAGACTCGCTTCGGCTACGGCGGAAGCCCCGTCGTACACGGAGGCGTTCGACACCTGCATGCCCGTGAGGCTGGCGATCATTGTCTGGTATTCGTAGATCACCTGCAGCGTGCCCTGGCTGGCCTCCGCCTGGTAAGGCGTGTAGGCGCTGTAAAACTCGCCGCGGGTTGCGATGGCCCACACCGCCGCCGGAATGTGGTGCTCGTAAGCGCCGGCCCCGATGAAGCACGAGGGGCGGCCGTCAGCGCGGGCGCGCTCGGTCATCAGACGCCCGATCTCCATCTCGTTCATCTCATCGGGTACGCCCGCGAGGGACTTGACGCGCAGACTCGCCGGGATCTCATCAAAGAGATCTTCGATGCTGGCCACGCCGATCGCCGCAAGCATCGCCTCGACATCGGCCGCAGTGTGGGGAATGAAGGCCATCAGTGACCCTCCTCCTGCTGCAGCTTCTCGTATTCAGCCGGCGACATCAAAGCCGCGGCCGCGCCACCTGGCGTGGGGCGGACACGCATCAACCAACCGCCGCCGTAAGCGTCGGTGTTGACCACTTCGGGCTCGCCCGCGAGCCGGGGATTGCCGGCAGTAACTTCACCCGTGACAGGCGAGTAGACGTCGGAAGCCGCTTTGACCGACTCGACGACTGCGCAGGGCTCGCCCGCTTTGATTGCACGACCGGCTTCCGGCACCTCGACGAACACGAGGTCCCCGAGCGCCTGCTGCGCATGATCGGTGATGCCGATCTCTATGCTGCCGTCGGGTAGCGTTCGCAGCCATTCATGGGTTTTCGTGTACTTGAGATCGGCGGGAACTTTGCTCATCGATACTCTCCGAGTTGATGTAGGGCTGTTAACGCACGAGGGCCTGGCCGAATCGCACGAACGGCGGCTTCACGACGCGCGCGTTCAGGAGCTTGCCGCGGATGTCGACCTGTACCTGCGCACCGGTAGCGGCGGGCACGCGGGCGAACGCTATCGAGCGCTCGAGGGTTGGAGAAAACGTGCCGCTCGTGATCTCGCCCTCCCCGGCTTCAGCAACCATTACTTTCTGATGACTGCGGAGCACACCGCGGTCTTCCAGCAGCAGGCCGACCAGCTTGCGCGATGGGCCCTGTGCCTTGACGGCTTCGAGCGCTGCGCGACCGATGAAAGCACGGTCGCGTGGCTCCATGGCTACGGTCCACGCCAGTCCCGACTCGAAGGGATGGGTCTTTTCGTCCATGTCGTTGCCATAGAGGTTCATGCCGGCCTCGAGGCGCAACGTATCGCGCGCACCCAGACCGCACGAAGCCACCCCCAGGGAATTCAACTCGCGCCAGACGCGCTCGGCATCGGAGGCCGGCAGCATCACCTCGAAGCCGTCCTCGCCGGTGTAGCCCGTTCGGGCTACAAACCAACCCTCGATTTCGCGACCCACGAAGGTATCCAGCTCGAGAGCGGTAGCGGCGCCGACGCGCGACAGCAGTTTCGCCGCCTTGGCGCGCGCCTCGGGTCCCTGAATCGCGAGCATCGCGAGCTCGGCGCGTTCGAGCACCGCGACATCGAACTCACGGGCGTGGCGGCGGATCCAGGCGAGGTCCTTGTCGCGCGTGCCGGCATTCACGACCACCCGGAACCACGAGTCCGAGAGGTAGTACACGATGAGATCGTCCAGCACGCCACCCGACTCGTCGAGCATGCAGCTATAGATCGCCTTTCCCGGACGGGTCAGCTTGTCGACATCGTTGGCTAGCAGCGAGCGCAGGAACGGTCGCACCCGCGCGCCTTTGAGATCGATGACGCACATTTGAGAGACGTCGAAGACGCCGGCCGCGCGGCGCACGGCGTGGTGCTCACCGATCTGGGAGCTGTATTGCACCGGCATGTCCCACCCGCCGAAGTCGACGATGCGGGCGCCTAGCTCCTGGTGCAGCTTGAATAAAGGGGTCTGTCTTCCCACAGGTCCTCCGGTCTCGCCAAGTGCGCAAGTCCGCGACAAAAATAGGCGGCAGATGCCACGCGAAGTGCATCTGCCGCCCCTCTGTCCTGTGACCTGAGAGATCAGGCGCCTTAAGCGCCGCTCCCCTTCGGTGGGCGGACATGAATAGATGTCCACCACTCTCCAGAGCCCGCACGGAAAATGAGGATTTTCCGCAGTCTGCCGTTCGTGTGCCTGAGCGTTTCCGGGCGGAACTTGCGCCTTCGGCGTTCCGGCGCGAGCCGGACTCTCTCCGAACAGACTGTATTGAGCGGGCGGGTGGATCATACCAGCTCGGGGCAGGCCTCGCGCGCGGACCTCGGCCTGGGCCGCTCCGAGCTTAAGGGTCCAAGCCCGCGACGCGCCGCGGCAACCCAAGTAGAATTGGCGAATCGCCCGTTGGACCCTTCTTATGTCTATCGCCCACCCCCGCGCTCGTCGTTCGTCCTCGCAGGTCTCCATCGGCTCCGTGCGCGTCGGCGGCAATGCACCGATCGTCGTGCAGTCCATGACGAACACGGATACCGCCGACGTCGAAGGCACCGTCCAACAGGTAAAAGCTTTAGCCCGCGCCGGCTCCGAGCTCGTGCGCCTCACGGTGAACACTAGCGAGGCCGCCGCCGCTGTCGCTCCGATCCGCGACCGGCTCGAGAGCCAAGGGGTCCGCGTGCCCCTGATCGGCGACTTCCATTTCAACGGTCACAAGTTGCTACGCGAGCATCCGGCCTGCGCCGAAGCGCTCGCGAAGTACCGCATCAATCCGGGGAACGTCGGCCGCGGCAGCAAGCGCGATCCGCAGTTTGCCGAGATGATCGAAACCGCCTGCCGCTACGGCAAGCCGGTCCGCATCGGCGTCAACTGGGGCAGTCTCGATTCCGACCTGCTGACCCGTCTGATGGATGAGAACTCCGCCAGCGCGCAACCGCTGACGGCGCAGCAGGTCATGCGCAGCGCGGTCGTCCTGTCGGCTCTCGAGAGTGCGCAGCGCGCCGTGGAAGTTGGCCTTCCCCGCGACAGGATCATTCTGTCGGCCAAGGTGAGCGGCGTGCAGGACCTCATCGCGATCTATGGCGATCTCGCCGCGCGCTGCGAATACCCGTTACATCTTGGGCTGACCGAGGCCGGGATGGGGTCGAAGGGCATCGTGGCCTCGACGGCCGGCATGGCGGTCCTGCTTCAGCAGGGCATCGGCGACACGATCCGCGTCTCGCTCACTCCCGATCCGGGCGGCGACCGTACGCAGGAGGTCATCGTCGCACAGGAGATTCTGCAAACGATGGGCCTGCGCTCTTTCACGCCCATGGTGATCGCCTGCCCCGGCTGCGGCCGCACGACGAGCACCTTCTTCCAGGAGCTTGCGCAGCGTATCCAATCGCACATCCGCCACCGGATGCCCGAATGGCGCCGGCAATACACGGGAGTCGAGGACATGACCGTGGCGGTCATGGGGTGTGTCGTGAACGGTCCCGGCGAAAGCAAGCATGCCAACATCGGCATCAGCCTCCCGGGCACCGGCGAGCGCCCGGTCGCGCCTGTTTACGTCGACGGCGAAAAAAACGTGACCCTCAAGGGCGACCGCATTGCCGAGGAGTTCCAGGACATCGTCGAGGAGTACGTGAAGCGCAGCTACGTCGCCAAGACACCGGCGGCACCGTTGGCGGCGGCGCCGAGGCAGACCGCATGAGCGATCTCGCGTCAGGGCACTGCAAGCCCTGCGAAGGGGGCGTCGCGCCGCTCACGCGTAGCGAATCCGAAAAGTTGCTCGCGGAGCTCACGACCGCATGGCGCCTCACCGCCGACGCACGCGCACTGCGCCGGGAGTTCTCGTTCAAGGATTTCTACCGCACGATGAGCTTCGTGAACGCGCTCGCGCACGTCGCGAACATCGAGGACCACCACCCGGATCTCGAAGTCGGCTACAACTATTGCCGCGTCCTGTTCACGACGCACGCGATCAAGGGACTGTCGGACAACGACTTCATCTGCGCCGCCAAGATCGACCGCATCCCGCTGGCGTAAGTCCTCCGAAAGAGCCGCCGGTTCCGATCAATCATCGCCGTCACGAGAGCGCCCCGCCGCGACGCTCGATCCGGGCGGGCCGTTGCGCCGCCCGCGGCAACTCACCAGCGATCCCAAGCGCACGGCCGATAAAGAACCGCTTGAGCTCCTGACTGCGATTGACCCATCCGAGGCCATGTTGCGCGAGCCGCGCTAGCGGACCGGTGCCGTGTGCGAGGAATCGATCGAATACGTCGATCGCAGAGCTCATGAACGCCACTTCGCTCTTGCGCCACCGCTCGTACTGTCTCAATACGCGCAGCGCGCCCGGGTCCTCCCGCTCTCGACGCGCATCGAGCAGCACTTGCGCCAGTGCCGCCGCATCGAGCAGGCCCAGATTCACGCCCTGTCCCGCCAACGGATGCACGACGTGTGCGGCATCGCCGATCAGCGCCACTCGTTGCGCTACATAACGGTGAGCGGCGAGACGCCGCAGGGGAAACGAGGCGCGCTCGCTGATGAGTCGAGTTGCGCCAAGGGCCCAGTCGGAGGCCCGATCGAGCTCCAGGGCAAAGTCGGTCGGCGAGGCCGCGAGCAACACTGACGCGACGCTGTCATCGGCGGACCAGACGATCGAGCTCGTCCCATCCGCAAGCGGCAGGAACGCCAGCGTCCCATCGCGCATAAAGCGTTGCCATGCCGTCTTCTCGTGTGAGCGCTCTGTCGCCACGGTTGCAACGATCGCCGTCTGGCGGTAGTCAGAGGACTCCACAGTGAGACCTACCGCCTGTCTGACCGCGGACTGCGCTCCGTCCGCTCCGATCACGACCCGGGCAGCCAGCGTGCCACTGCTCGTGTCGACGTTCACATACTCTGCGCCGATCCGAAGCCCGACGAACTGCGCCGGCTCGATCCATCCGCCGCCTTCGACGAAGGCATCCAGCAGCGCTGCCTGAAGGAGGCGACTCTCGACGATGTAGCCCAGATTGGGCTCACCGACGTCCGCCGCATCAAACACCAGCGCTCGCGAAGAAGCAGCGGAGACGCTTTCATGCCAGATACGCATGCGCTCATATGGAGTCACGCGACCCAGGGGAGGCGCCCACGCTCCAGCGACCTCGAGGATGCGCTCGCTGGAGCGTGCGACCGCTACGACTCGAGGATCGATAGGCGAATCGCTCAGGGGCATTTGCGGCCGCTTCGGCTCTAGCACAGCAACTCGAAAAGGCGTGGCGCTACCGGCTGCTCCACGCACGAGCAACGCAGCAATGCAGGCGCCAACAGGGCCGCCCCCTATCACGAGGACGTCGAGAATGTCAGTCATGACCATTCACCCCTATCCGTCACGGCCATTCACCCACGCACGTCACGACGTTTCACTCATGTCCGTCACGGGCGTTCGCCCTCGCGCACCGGGAGTCCTCGCGCAAGCCGGGGCGTCGGGCCGCCAAAGCCGGCACTTACCCGTGCGAGCGCGCTCTTAGCGGGCGGCGCCAGGTCGAACATGAGTAAGCCAAGGTTGCGTAACACGGCCATGCCGGGACGCGCATCGCCAAACAACTTGACGAGCCCATCGGTAAAGCGCACCACGCCGCTGCGATCGCTCGCTCGCCACTCGCCGAAACGACGGATCAGATCCGGTGCGCCGACGTCGACCCGCGCAGCGCCACCCGGTGGGCCGGCTCCCGCGTTCGCGATCACCTCGGCGAGCATGGCCGCGTCTCGCAGGCCCAGGTTGAACCCCTGTCCGGCAATCGGATGCAGCGCCTGCGCAGCGTTCCCGATTAGCACAGTGCGGATCGCCGTGGTGCTAACGGCACGCGTGAGCTTCAACGGATACGAAGCGCGATGGCTCGCTCGTACGAACCGCCCGGCCCGCCAACCGAATCTCGTTTGCAGCTCTCGCAGGTAGCTGTCGTCATCGAGCAACAGAACTTCCGCCGCATCCTGCGGGCGGCAGGACCAGATAACACCGTGGCTCCCGTCGTAAAGCGGCAGAACGGCAATGGGCCCCGATGGTGTGAATCTCTCGTAGGCCGTGCCATCGTGCGGGCGATCCGCAGCCACGTTGGCTACGATTGCGATCTGATCGTAGTCCTCGACGTCGGCTTCTATGCCAGCGGCAGCGCGTACAGATGAGCGCGCCCCGTCCGCAGCGACAACAAGCCGCGCTGATACTCGTTCACGCACCCCCCCATCGCTGACTACCGTGAGCTGAACACCCTCGGCGCTGATAGCGACCTCTTCGGGCCGTGCGGGGACACGAAGCACGATCCCTTGTGGCGAGCTGCCTTGGGAAGCGGTGAGCTGCTGCCAAAGTGCCGCGCCGATGACTCTGTTGGCCACCACGTAACCGAACGCGTCGATCCCCTGCTCTTCGGCCCGCAGTCGCGCGAACCCGAATCGACCGGCATCCGAAACATGAATCGTGCGAATTGCGGCCGCCTGGGGTGCGATGTCGGCCCATACTCCCAGTCCCTCGAAAATCCGGCGGCTGGCGTTGCCGAGTGCGGTCGTACGCTCGTCGAAGCTCGATTGCGCACTGGAATCGGGCGCGGTCCCCTCCACGAGCAACACAGCGATGCCGAGGTCTCGCAGGCCGAGAGCGAGACTCGCTCCCACCATGCCTCCGCCGACGATCGCTACATCGACCTCCATCGAGTCAGGCATGGGCCCTTACCCTCCCGCCATCAAGGCTTCGATCTCGTCCACGCCCTTAGGCGCGTTCGCCGTGAGGACTTCGACGCCGGTCTTGGTGACCACGACATCGTCTTCGATGCGAACGCCGATATTGTGAAAGCGCTTCGGCACTCCGCGCGTGCCCCCCGGAATGTAGATACCGGGCTCGATCGTCATTGCCATCCCTGGCTCGAGCACGCGCCACTCATCGCCGACCTTGTAGTCGCCCACGTCGTGCACGTCCATGCCGAGCCAATGACCGGTCCGGTGCATGAAGAAGCGGCGATACGCACCGTCGCGCTCGAGTTTTGCCGCGCGGCCTTTCAACAACCCCAGCTTCACCAGGCCTTGTGTGATGACCTTGACGGCGGCGGCATGAGGGTCGTTCCAGTGATTACCGGGGCGTACCTGCGCGATGGCGGCACGATTCGCCTCGAGCACGACCTCGTACACCGCCCGTTGCTCGGGCGTGAAGCGTCCATTCACCGGGAACGTGCGCGTGATATCCGAGGCGTAGCACTCGTATTCGCAGCCGGCGTCCACCAGGAGCAGATCCCCGTCATTCAGCGCCTGGTTGTTTTCCCGATAATGCAGGACGCAGCTATTTGCACCGCCGCCCACAATGGGGTGATAGGACGTGTCGGCGTTATGGCGCCGGAACTCATGGACGAGCTCCGCCATCACTTCGTATTCCCTGCGCCCCGGGTGGCAGAAGCGCATGGCGCGTACATGGGCCTGCGCTGCGATGCGCGCGGATTCGCGCATGAGCTCAATCTCGGTGCGTGACTTGTAGAGCCGCATGTCATGCAGCAGGTGATGCAGAGCTATAAGCTCCTGCGGCAGTTTCGCTCCGTCCCGCGAGAGCGTACGCAGCCCGTTGATCCATCCGACCACCCGCTGATCGAAATCCGCGTACACGCCCATCGCATAGAACACTTTGGTGTGGTTCTCGAGCAGCCCCGGCAGGATCTCGTCGATGTCATCGATCGGAAACGCGTCATCGGCACCGTAGTCGCGGGTCGCCCCTTCCGGTCCCGCACGGCGCCCGTCCCACGCTTCGCGCTTGGGATCCCGATCGCGCACGAACAGAATGTATTCGGCATGCTGGCGGCCCGGCATGAGGACAGCAACGGCCTCGGGCTCGCCAAAGCCAGTCAGATAATAAAAGTCACTGTCCTGGCGATAAGGATATTCGACATCGTTATTGCGCTGCCGAACCGGTGCGGCCGGGAGAATGGCAATGGAGTCGCGCCCCATCAAGCGCATCAGTTGGCGGCGGCGGCGTGCGAACTCGTCTCTCGCCACGGACGTCGGATCCTTCAATGCAGAGGCGCACCGGGCGATGACGGTTGATCCCGTAAGGGGCCCAGCTCCTCGAAAACAAGCTGCACGCCGACACGCACGAATTCCACGAGCTCAGCGTACGCACTCTCGTTCGATTCCTCGCTCTGTTCGCTGTCGACCCCGACGCGCGTGATTTCCGTGAGGTCGCGCACGACCTCACCGATTTCGCCCGGCAGCCCGCTGGCATCCTGAATGGCGCTGCCTCCGAGGCCATACAGAAAACCCTGACACCATTGCGCGAGCGCCACCGTACGTGTGTCGAGCGACTCTTCGTCCTCGGGTAGGAGAAGGTCGAACTCCATGTCGGAGCTTTCAAGCGCACCGGAGGTCTCGAGATAGAGATCGCGGAGCGTTACTTTGCCCAGGGGATTCGCCCGCCCTTCCGGAAGGATCTCCAGCAACCAGTCCTCGAAACGATAGCCGATGGCCGCGCACAGGCAGCCCGCGAGCGTCCCGTGTGCCTCTGCGGCGTCCGTCATCGACCGCTCGTCCGTGAGCACGCGCTGGATCTCGGTGTAGGTTGCCTGGTTCATGTGTGGGGCATTATGCCTGAAGGCGCAGTGCCTCCGTTTAGCGCTGGATTTGCACCGATGCGCGGGGCTCTCTATAGTCCCCGTGCATGAGCGACACCACAAAAACACAGCTCGATCTCGAGCTGATGCGCCTTGCCAAGCGCATCGAAGAGCTGGTCGCGACCGTCGACCACCTGAAGGTAGAGAAACGCGCGTTGCGCCAACGGCACGAGTCGCTGGCCGGCGAGCGCTCTTCCCTTCTACATAAGAACGAACAGGTCCGCACTCGGGTCGAGGCCATGATCGGCCGCCTGAAGACACTGGAGCACGGCTCATGAGCCAGGACCAGGCACGCGTCAGCGTGCGGATCATGGAAAAGGAGTACGTGATCGCCTGTCCCTACGAGGAGCGCACGGCACTCCTGGACACCGCTGAATTCCTGAACGGCCGCATGCGCGAGATCCGCGACAGCGGCAAGGTCGTTGGTCTCGACCGGATCGCCGTCATGGTGGCGCTGAACCTCGCGAACGAGCTGTTGCGCCTGAAGAACCACGATGCGAAGGTCGAGAGCGAGGTCGGTAGCCGCGTCCGTGCCCTGCGCGAACGGGTCGAGGGCGCCATCGAGAAGGGCCAGCAACTCGAACTCTAGGTTGGGTGTTCTGTTCCCGGGACGCCTGCTACGCAGGCGCACCTCTCCTTTCGCAGGTCCTGCGCGCAGCGCGGGGGTAGTGTAGAGTGAGTCGTGGCGTCGCCTGCGGTGTTCGACAAGCGGACCGGGTATCCTCGGGCCCTACGTTGTTACACCCAGGGACAATGGGTTGTGGGCAGAATTGTGCAAGTCCGCGCTCCGATCGGAAA
>JAQGOC010000080.1 GCA_028293805.1 Gammaproteobacteria bacterium | reverse complement strand
ACCGCGCGGCGCATGCTACGACCGCCTCTGCTGGGAAAGCTGATCGGAGGGGATAGGCGTGGCGAACGGTCAATTAATCGCGGATCTGCGGGCGCTCGTAGGCGAGCAAGGGCTGGTCACGGGCGAGCAGTTGCTCGCGCGCACCTACGATAGAGCCGCGGGGGAAGTTCACGCGCGCGTGTTGGTTCGCCCTCGCGATACGACGCAAGTCGCGGCTGTGCTGCGATTGTGCCATTCCCGTGGGCAAACCGTCGTCACCCATGGCGGTTTGACCGGCTTGGTCTACGGTACTGCGGCGAGTGCGGATGACCTGATCGTCTCGCTCGAGGCACTGAATCGAATCGAGAATGTGGACGTGCCCGGTCGCACGATGCGTGTCGAGGCCGGCGTGACCCTGCAACGGGTGCAGGAGGAAGCCGAGCGCTTCGACCTCATGTTTCCTCTCGATTTGGGTGGCCGGGGAAGTGCCACCATTGGCGGCAACATTTCCACCAATGCGGGCGGCATGCGCGTTGTGCGTTACGGGATGATGCGTAGTCTCGTGCTGGGAGTCGAGGCGGTGCTGGCGGATGGCACCGTGTTGGGCTCCTTGAATCGCATGCTGAAGAACAATGCCGGCTATGACCTGAAACAGTTGTTCATCGGCACTGAGGGCACGCTCGGCATCGTGACGCGCGCGGACTTGCGCCTGATGCCACGGCCGCGCAGTCATGGGACGGCGTTCGTCGCCTGTCCGGACTTCAGCAGTGTGGCGCGCCTGCTCGCAGTAATGGACGCGAGGCTGGGCGGGCAACTCAGCGCCTTCGAAGTGCTGTGGCCCGAGTTCTACGAGGTCACGACCACCCTGCCGGCGCCGAGCGCGCCGGTGCTTCCGTATGGGCACAGCATGTACGTCCTCATTGAGGCGTTGGGCGGGGATCCGCAAGCGGACGCCGAGCGCCTCGAGCAGGCGCTCGGCGCGGCGCTGGAGCAGGGGCTGATCGTGGATGCGGTGATCGCGAAGTCGGATCTCGAGCGGCGGGCAATGTGGGCGCCGCGTGAGGACGTGTTTCAGACGAGGCGGTTCGGGCCGACTCACAATTTCGATGTCAGCCTTGCGATAGCGGACATGCCCCGGTATCTGGAGACTGTGCGGCGCGGGCTTGCGGAATGCGCGCCCGCGGCGCGCACGTATGTGTTCGGGCACGTCGCCGATGGAAATCTGCACGTCGTCGTGTCGGCTGGCGAGGCGCATGAAGCGACATTCGAAGCGGTGGAGCGCTGCGTCTACGAGCCGCTTCGTTCGATTTCGGGCTCGATCTCGGCGGAGCATGGCATCGGGCTCGAGCGTAAGGCGTACCTCGGAATCTCGCGTACGCCCGCGGAGATTGCGACGATGCGCGTCCTGAAGGCGGCACTCGACCCGCGCGGCATTCTCAACCCCGGAAAGGTCTTCGATGTCCAAGCTTCCTGAGCATTTTCAACGGGCGCCGCGGCCGGTGAGCGTTGCCGCCCTGCAGATGGCCTGCGACTGGGATGTCGCGGCCAACATCGCCAGGGCCGAGCGTCTCGTGAGGCAGGCCGCCGCACGCGGTGCGCAGATCATCCTGCTTCCCGAGCTTTTCGAGGCGCCGTATTTCTGCGTCGAGCAGGATGTGCGCCATCTCAGTCTCGCCCGCAGCGTCCAGACCAATCGAGCCGTGCAGCATTTCAGCGCGGTGGCGCGGGAGTTGGGCGTCGTGCTGCCGATCAGTTTCTTCGAACACGCGGGCCCGGCGTACTTCAACTCCATCGCGATCATCGACGCCGATGGCACGAATCTCGGGATCTACCGCAAGTCGCACATCCCGAATGGGCCGGGGTACCAGGAGAAGAGTTATTTCAGCCCGGGCGATACGGGCTTCAAGGTGTGGAACACGCGGTTCGCGCGCTTTGGTGTGGGCATCTGCTGGGACCAGTGGTTTCCGGAGACCTCGCGGGCCATGGCGTTGCTGGGAGCGGAGATCCTGTTCTATCCGACGGCGATCGGCACGGAGCCGCCTCCTGCCCTACCGGTGAACTCGCGCGAGCACTGGCAGCGTACCCAGCAGGGACAGGCAGCGGCGAATCTCACGCCGCTCGTCGCTTCTAATCGGTACGGGCTCGAGCGGTCGCTGCAGGACCCCGACGGACTTTACATCCGCTTCTACGGCTCATCTTTCATCGCGGATCCGATGGGGGCGAAGGTTGCCGAAGCGCCGGAGGAGGGCGACGCGGTGCTTACCGCGACGTTCGATCTGGACGCGACGGCACAGATGCGCGACAACTGGTTCGTGTTCCGCGATCGACGGCCGGATCTCTACGGCGCGCTCGTGTCGCTGGATGGGCGGCCGCAAGGCACTTGATATCGCGGTCGCGCCAGGCAGCGACGCGAACGGCGGGGAAGGACTGCTGACCAGGTGGGATAGGCTGCCGACTAGCTTTTTGCGATCCACGCCTGCGCTTCTTTGAGCTCATTCACAAAGCGCGCGTACTCGGCACGGCGCTGTACATCGTCGGGTATGCGTAGCAGGAATGAAGGGTGGATAGTCACCCACAGATGCGTCGTCGGGGTCAGCCGTGTTGGCGCGCCACGCATCTGCGACACCGTCACAGGATGACCTAACAGCGCGCGCGCTGATGTTCCGCCGAGCGCCATCACAAGCTTGGGCGCAACCAGTCGCAGCTCTTCGGCAAGCCACCAGTTGCACGCTTCGATCTCGCTCGCGCTGGGCTTGATGTGCAGCCTACGCTTGCCGCGGGGCTCGAATTTGAAGTGTTTGACGGCGTTGCTGATGTAGACCGTCTCGCGGCTGAGTCCCGCGTCATGCAAAGCCCGATCGAGCACCGCGCCGGCGGGTCCGACGAAGGGGTGGCCCTGGATGTCTTCGGAATCCCCAGGCGCTTCACCGATCAGCATCAGTTTGGACGGTGCGAGGCCCTCGCCGGGTACGCCCTGCGTAGCCGACTTCCATAGAGAGCAGCGCCTGCACTCGTTTACGGCATCACGAAGTTCCGTGATGGACGTGAGGGTGCGCGCACCCGTGAGAGCATTTTCGTCATCATGTGTTCGTGTACGCCGGCCGCGCGGCTCAGGGTCTTCTGACTTCATCGTGAAAAGCTAATGACCAGCGCGCCTCGTGGTTCCAGCGCGTATGGAAATTGCGACGAATCGACCGGCGAAATCTGCGCCGATATTCACTGCATGTGAGGTTTCCTCACCAGCAATGTTCCACGTTACATATGTCGCCAGAATGGCGGGCAGGCACTGCGTGAAATGATTTGATGAATGGAGCCGGTGACGCTCGAGCTGGTTAGCGCGTTCAATGTAGTGGGCCGCGGGTGCCTGTGACGGCGCACCGCTCAAAAGCCGCAGCCGGCGTTGAGTGAATGAGTTTGGTGCGGCTTGTCGTCACGTGCAGCGCAAACGTCCTGCGCGTGTCCGCGTCGCGAGCAGCTTCTGTCCTAAATCTTCGGCGACAGATGCGCAGACGGCAGGTCTGTCGCGATTTGCGCGGGAGGCTGTTGGGGCGAACGGTTCCCGGCCGGTCGGCCGGGAACTCTCATATGGTGGAGGCGGGGGGAATCGAACCCCCGTCCGCAAGCGCTAGACATCAAGATCTACGTACGTAGCCAGTCATTGTTTCTTACGCCGCACTACCCGACGGGCAGGGAAAACACGACGCCAGCGACAGTAACTCTTAACGCACCGGCCTGTAGCACACCGGCGCGCGATCCTATGAACGCGTCCCCTGATTCAGTCGCATAGGC
>JAQGOC010000212.1 GCA_028293805.1 Gammaproteobacteria bacterium | reverse complement strand
GATCGAAGGCGCCGCGGTCCTGCTCGTTGGACAGGAGGCTGCGGTATTCCTCGATGATCCTTGCGCGCTCCTTTTTCAGAGCCTCGGTCGGACGATCGATGTTCTTGCCCGCCTTGATCTGCGCGATATAGCGGGGCAGGGCGGAGAACGGCACGGAGAGATCGTCGTTCCAGCTGCGGTGGTGGTGATAGAAACCATCCCCCGTCGAGGTGTTGAACCAGGGCTCACGCGACGCGTCCAGCGCCGCGATCCAGCGCTTGCCGGCCTCGCCGAGTCGGCCGACTGCCGCGAGCATCGCCGCCGGGTCGCCATTGTCGAGGCCGTTGCTCGCGAACGGCGCGTCCACTCCCAGCTCCACCGCAAGGCGCGCAAGCTTCTTGAGCTCGTCGTCCGGGCGGAACATCAGTACGTCGATGCCCGCCACCATACGGGCGACAGTTTGATCCGCGATCTCCGGGAATGCCTGTTTGCAGAACTGGAAGAAGACCAGGTACGCGCCGTAGCCGAGCATGAGGAATTCGAAGTGGTGATGCCACATCTTCGAGAAGCTTTCGATGCAGCGATGGAACGACTCGCGCACGTAGTGATTCTGCGCGATGCCGCGCGCCTGCGTCACCACTTGCGCGTCGTCGAACTCGGGAAGCTGCGGGACTTCGATGCCGTCGACCTCCGCGATCAGCTTGTTGAGCCGCTCGCGCCATTGCCCGTAAAGCGTGTTCCAGTTTTCGTAGTAATAGCCGGCTCGCTCCTGAAAGATCGCCAGACGGCTTGCAATCTGCTCGGGGTCCGTCACCGTGTTCGCGGTGATATAGACGCGGCCGTTGAGAATACGGTGATCGATGCCGAGCGCTGTCGGAAACGCAAACACCCGCGTCGTAAACGCGCCCATGCCGGAGTAAGGCACTTCCGCCGTGATCACATCGAAAGCCGGCATCGGCTCCGGGAAATGCATCGAGTTGTAGAACCAGAACCTCTGATCGTCTTCCGGCCGGAAGCGCGTGTAGTAGGGATACATCGCCTCCCAACCTTCAGCCCCGGGTGCGCCTTCGATCTCGGAAGGAAGGGGGAAGGGATTTCGGCGCTTCTGACCGTTCATCGGAGGGGTTCGCCTGCACCGTATGGGTGCGCGCAGCGTACGAATACCGACCACCGGGACACTGCTCCGTCCGTGCTGAAAGGATGCTCTGTGGGGGAAAGCTGCGGGCACAGCTGCGGGCGCAGCTGCGGCGGCGCAGTCCCAGGCCCGCTGGCCGTTCGCTATGCAGCAGTCGTACGGCGCCGGTAGTCGCTAGGGGTTGCCTTGTAACGTTCGCGGAAGACGCGTCCGAAGTGGGAGGCGTTGTTGAAGCCGTGGAGGAAGGCAATTTCGGTGACGGTGCGGCTGCGTTGGGACGCGTCGGCGATGGCGCGAGCGCATTCTTCGAGGCGGCGGCGGAGAATGTAGGCGCCGACGGTTTCACCGTCGGCTTCGAATAATTGATGGAGACGGCGCGGCGAGAGATGAACCGCGGCGGCGACGCTGCCGGGGGTGAGCGCCGGGTCGTGCAGGTGAGATTCGATGTAGCTGCGGATCTGCTCGCGTCGGGCGATGGCGATGGAGGAACCTTCGGGCGCCACCGAGGTGATGCAGGCGTAGGCGCTTGCGATGAGGTCGAGGATCGCCTCGCTGAAACGCGGCGACAGGAAGGTCTCGTCACCCGAGCGGCGCTGTTGCCAGAAATTACATATGAGCGAGGAGAGGAGGCCGGCGACGCCGCTGCTGCCCGACATGGCTATGCCGACCACGCTCTCGGGGTTCGGCATCCGGCGTTCGAGCTCCGGCTGTGGAATGCTGAGCACGAGCATCCGGTTCGACTGTTGGAATGAGACCTCGTAAGGACGGCAGCTGTCCAGAAGATGGAAGTCACCAAAGCGCAGCACGGCCTCGCGACCCTGCTGCCGGTTGACGCTGACTCCGTCGAGCTGCAGGCAAAGCATGTACAGCGCCTCGCGGGTGCGCGCTACATGCTGCCGCGAATGGCGGACGATGGCCGGCTCCGAGCGGGCTTCCGCGAGGCGGATTTCACCAACCTGCGTGCGCGTCAGGCGCCCGACGAAGGCGCGCCGGTCCAACGGATCGGTCACGAGCGGAGTGAAGGCACTACCGGTCAGGTCGTTCCAATACTCGAGCCGCCGGTGCGGCGGTAACTCTGCAGTCGAAAATGTTTCCAGCTGAGGCATCGCCTCACCCCTCGAATCGCTGGGCACGCTCCCTTGTAGTCAATCGGAATACGCCGCGTCGCGCAAGAGCTGCTTGGGCGGCGCTCCAGAAGGTCATCCCTGGGGCCATGAGGGAGCGTTCTCGCACGCAAGCCATTGAACACAAAGAGCCAGACACGGTCCCGGCCATCCAGAAGGGGGTGGCCCTTCACTCCTGGCCGAAAAGCGGTCATTGCCAATGCACCCACGCCGGCATCTTGACTGCCGCCCGCACCGCGGTTTTCCGTGGCTTCTGACTCAATTCGGGTCATCCGCCTGCCGCTCGTCGGTTGACGAGAAAACCCAAACCCATTGTTCTAGCGCACGGCGCGGATGATACTGTCGTCCGCATTTGGCGGAAGGGGGACGCGGTGTAGCAATGGCGTCATTCGGGACCTTTTCAACGGAGGGGTTGGAACAGCGCAGGAAGCTCGACTCCTGGGACGAGATAGCGGGCGAGACGTTCGCGCCCGGTGTTTCAAATCCCGTTGATGCGGCTACTCTTTCGGGCAGTCTCACTTGTACGCAGGTCGGCGGTCTGCGCATGGCCGAACTGTGTTCGGAGCCGACCATCGTGCGTCACACGCTGGCGCGGGTGGGTGACACGCGCGACGCGCTCTTTTTCCTGCTGCTGCAACTGGAGGGCACCAGCATCAATCGCCAGGATGAGCGGGACGCCAAGCTCTCCCCGGGTGATTTTACGATCTGCGCTACGGCTCGGCCGTACGAGATCACGCTGCCGGTCCCGAATCGCCGCCTCGTGATCGGCATCCCCGACGGCCTCATGCGCCGCCATCTGGCGTGCCCCGATGACATCGTGGCCGTACGAATGTCCGGCGTCCGAGGGATGACCGGACTGCTATCGAATTTCATCAAGAGCTTCTGGGCCTGCCGCAGCCATGCCGTCGATCCGGCCGTAGCGCTGCGCATGTCGTATACGCTTCTCGACCTGATCGCGGCCGCTTACTCTGTGACGCCCCACGCGCGCCATGAGCAATCTTCGCTTGTTGCCGCACATCGCGTGCGCATCATCAGCTACATCGAAGCGCATCTGCGCGACCCGAACCTCAGTCCGACGAGTGTAGCGCACGCATGTAAGATCACTGCGCGCTACCTCCATCATCTCTTCACGGCCGAATCCGAAACCGTGACGCAGTTTATCCAACGTCGTCGCCTGGAGGAGTGCGCCCGCGCCCTCATTGCCGCCCCCGTTCGCGGTCGCCTCGTAACGGAGGTCGCCTTCGAATACGGCTTCAATAGCCTGACGCACTTCGGCCGCGTATTCCGCAATCAATTCGGTCTCACGCCGAGCGAGTACCGTCGCGCGTCGAAACAGCAGGCCTAGCCCGAGCGCTCGTCTCCTGTTCACCGGCGCTACGTGCCTGAGTCTGATCGAAGGCAGTCGCCGGGATGGGCGGGCTACTGGCTAGCGGCGTCACTGCTGTAAAGTAGCTCCGAAATGCCAACCCAAAAAATTCTGCTGACCCGCCGCTGGCCTACCGAAGTCGAGCATTACCTGTCCCAACGGTACGACGTCACCGTTAACGAGCACGACACGGTTCTGGACCCGGACGCGCTCAAAGCAGCGCTGCGGTCCTACGACGCGATCTGCCCGACCGTCACTGATAAACTGCCTGCGGAAGTCCTGCAAGCGGGGGCCGGCAAGGTCAAGATCCTCGGCAACTACGGGGTGGGCGTAAGTCATATCGACCTGCAGGCGTGCAAGCGTCTTGGCATAGCGGTTACCAACACGCCGGATGTCCTCACGGATGCCACGGCGGAGATCGCGATCATGTTGATGTTGATGGCCGCACGCCGAGGCGGCGAAGGCGAGCGGCAAGTGCGGGCTCACGAGTGGAACGGCTGGGCTCCGACGCGTCTCATCGGCGCCAACGTAACCGGACAGACGCTCGGTCTCGTGGGCTTCGGCCGCATCGGGCAAGCCA
Source organism: Gammaproteobacteria bacterium (assembly GCA_028293805.1). Classification (GTDB taxonomy): domain Bacteria; phylum Pseudomonadota; class Gammaproteobacteria; order Steroidobacterales; family Steroidobacteraceae; genus 13-2-20CM-66-19. The sequence goes on along the minus strand of JAQGOC010000212.1, from coordinate 3,913 downwards.
CCGCGCAAAAGGCTCATCATGGCTTTGGGATGCGCATTCTGTACCACTCCCGTAACCGGGCGACGCCCGCAGTCGAAGCGCTCACCGGGGCTAGCTACTGCCACTCGCTCGAGGAACTTCTGGAGACGTCTGATTTCGTCTCCGTGCACTGCCCGGGCGGAGCCGCCAGTCGCCATCTCCTGGACGCAAAACGCCTGGATCGCATGAAGCGCTCGGCATTTCTCGTCAACACCGCGCGCGGCGAAGTAGTTGACGAAGCGGCTCTGGCCGAAGCGCTGCGCAACCGCGTGATCGCGGGCGCGGGCCTGGACGTCTACGAGCACGAACCACGCGTCCTGGAAGCGTTCATGGATCTGGAAAACGTGGTCCTCCTCCCGCACCTGGGCAGCGCCACCCTGGCTACGCGCGTGGCGATGGGAATGCGGGTGGCGGAAAACCTGGAGCGGTTTTTTGCGGGTCTGGAGCCTCGCGACACAGTGGCTTGAGGCCAGCCCAGTCATCAAAGCCTAGCTACAGCGACGTCGCCTCGCCCAGGTTGGCCCTCGCGCCAGAGTGCGTGAACGCGGCGGGCCAGGACGGCTCGCGCCAATGGCCCGATCTGACCCCCGGCTTCTCGGCCGCAGCGGGGCGGGAGCAGATCGCTCGCCCATGCAGTGCCCCGGCCCGAGCACGTTCGACGCAGTTGCGTCTCTCGATGATTGGGTCGAGCATGGCGTCCCCCCGAAGCGGATCATCGCGACTCGCAAGGGGCGGACGGCAAAAAGCCCCACCTCACCGGGCCGCCGTGCCGATACCCGCAGGTAGCCCGATACAAACGCTCCGGCAGCACCGCTGAAGCCGCGAGCTTCAGCTGCCAGACGCTTTATCTTTGCAGCAGGAGATTGCATGAACGCGCAGATTTCACCGCAACGGTCCGATCCATCCGCTCTCGTCGCCGGCTTTCTGGCCAGGACACATGAGCTGTTCATTGACGGCAAATTCGTCCCCGCCCAGTCGGGGCAGACTTTCGATGTCATCAACCCGGCCACGGGCGAAGTCTTCGCGAAGGCGGCCGCGGGCGGTGCGGCCGACATCGATCTCGCCGTGAAGGCTGCGCGCAAGGCGTTCGACAGCGGCCCGTGGTCCACCCTGAATGCCGCCGGCCGCCGCAATCTACTCTGGAAACTCGCCGACGCCGTCGAGAAGAACGCGGATGAATTTGCGGCTCTGGAGAGCATGGACAACGGCATGCCGCTCATGATGGCGCGCTATGCCGCGGCCGGCTCCGCCGAGTGCCTGCGATACAACGCGGGCTGGGCCGGCAAAATCAACGGCGAGACGCCTGCGATCTCGGCGCCGAACCACCATGTGTACACACTACGTGAGCCCATCGGCGTCGTCGGTGCGATCACGCCCTGGAATTTTCCACTGGCGATGGAAGTCGCCAAGATCGCTTCCGCACTCGCGGCGGGCTGCACGGTAGTGCTCAAACCCGCGGAGCTGACGCCGCTGACGGCAATCCGACTCGGCCAACTCATTGCGGAAGTCGGCTTCCCCGCCGGCGTCGTCAATATCGTCACGGGGTTTGGCGATCCCGCCGGCAAAGCGCTCGCCCTGCACCCCGAGGTCGACAAGATCTCCTTTACCGGCTCGACCGTGGTCGGCAAGTCGATCGTGGTTGCGGCCGCGGGTAACCTCAAGCGCGTGGCACTCGAGCTCGGCGGCAAGTCGCCGGTGATCATATTTCCCGATGCCGATCTCGACCGTGCCACCGACGGGGCCGCCGATGGCATCTTCAGGAACTCGGGCCAGGTCTGCGTCGCCGGCTCGCGGTTGTTCGTACACAAGAGCGTGTTCGATCGTGTCGTCGGCGGAGTCGTGGAGCGTGCGAAGAAGTTGAAAGTCGGCTCCGGCATGCAGCCGGACACGCAGATGGGACCGCTCGTCTCGCAGAAGCAACTCGAGCGCGTCTCGGGCTACATCCAGTCAGGCTCCGAGGAGGGCGCCGAGATCGTAGTTGGCGGTAAGCGCGTCGAGGGCAAGGGCTACTTCATCCAGCCCACGGTGCTCGCGCAGACGAATCGCGACATGAAAGTAGTGCGCGAGGAAATCTTCGGGCCCGTGATCTGTGCGATGCCGATCGACGATGACGATCTCGAGCGCATCGTGAAGATGGCGAACGACACCGACTACGGCCTGTCGTCCAACATCTGGACCCGCGACATCAGCCTGGCTCACAAGCTCGCGCGGCGGATCAAGGCCGGCACCGTGCGGATCAATGGCGGCACCGGACTCGACTACGCGCTGCCGTTCGGCGGCTACAAGCAGTCCGGATGGGGTCGTGAGAATGCGCGCGAAGGCGTCGAGGCCTATACCGAGATCAAGTCGGTCTCCGTGGCGTTATGATTCCTGGGCTGACAGCGCTGGCCCGGGATGGGCCCAGCGCTGTCAGCGAGCGCGCCTCGGAGAGGTGCGCAACTTGCCTGCAAAAAGCGCGGCTTTTGCCGGCGGAAAACGCGCCTGTTGGATGTAGGGCGGCGGGCCGAAAGCCTGCTGGCGCGTTTTCGGCCGGCTACAGCTTGAATACTTTCTCGGCGTTGAGCTGGTAGAACTTCTTCTGATCCGCGGCCGAGAGCGGCGAGTTCTCCATTTCCCTTACTTCCTCGGGGACGTACTGGTACGGATAGTCCATTGCGTACAGGACGCGATCCATGCCGAGCACCTGCTGGCAGAACATGATCGCCGGCGCCCACGCCATGCCGCTGTTCGTGATGAAGACATTTTCGCGCAGGTAGTCGCTGACTTGCTTCTTGAGCGGCTTCATGAACTCGTAGCGCCTGGAGTTCACCGTCGCGCGGTGCATGTAGTCGAGGCGGAACAGCCAGAACGGCAGCGCCTCGCCGAGGTGGCCGACGACGATCTGCAGCTGCGGAAAGCGGTCGAATACCCCGCTCGTGATGATCGCCAGCAGATGCATCCCGGTCTCGACGCCGAATCCGTAAATGGCGCCGTCGAGGCCGCGCGTGAGCAGCGGCTCGATGAGGCCCTTCGAGGGACTGTTGGGATGCAGGTAGACCGGCACATCGAGGGCTTCGGCGGCCGCGAAGATATCCCAGAACTTCGGATCGTCGAGATATTCGCCCAGTGTATGAGAGTTGAGAATCGCGCCTTTGAAGCCGAGCTGGCGCACGCCCCGCTCGAGCTCCTTGGCCGCTTCCGCGGGATTCTGCGGCGCGACCGCGGCCATGCCCACGTAGCGGGTGGGATACCTGCGAACGCAATCCGCGAGCTCATCGTTGCTGGACTTTGCGACCGCGACCGCGGTGGCGGCGTCAAACACCTGTACGCCGGGAGAGGTCAGCATCAGGATCTGCTTGTCGATACCGCTCGCATCCATGTCCCGGATGCGCGGCTCGCCCATCTCCTGCAGCCGCTCGATGATGGCCGTGGCGCGCGCGCTGGGACTGTTCAGATAAAAGCCCCAGAGGCTGTTGAAACCCGGATCGTCGATCTTGCCTTGCGCCAGCATCCGGCGATACAGATTCAACATCTCCCGGGTCGCCCACGCCTCTTCGGTCGCGATCCGCAGGTGGTTGGGCCGCATGCCGGCCGCAGCCCCGTTGTTCATTTCACTGGATGCCATCGCTTCGCCTTTGGTCGAATGGGGCGCACACGCGCCGGGGGATGGCGCAGTATGGCATTGAGGTTGGCATCCTCAAGTGCCGGCGCGAGTGCACGCAGAATCGAGTTTCGTTGCCGTATCAGTCGAGCGCGCGGCCGCGGCTTGCATGCCAGATAGCGGTCATTGTCGCGGGCGATCGTCAGCCCACGACGCGGTCGCGTCGGTACTCACGCGGCGTCGTGCCGTAGCGGGCCCGGAACACGCGGCCGAAATGCGTCGGACTGTTGAAACCGTAATCGAACGCGATCGCCG
>JAQGOC010000160.1 GCA_028293805.1 Gammaproteobacteria bacterium | reverse complement strand
GGCCCATCAAGAGCTTGTTGAAGTCCCGGTCGAAGGCACCCGACACCAGGGGGGCTTTCCCGACAGCTGCGAGCACGCTGAAGAAGTACGGAAACGCCGCTTTGAAGTAAAAGGCGTGCTCCTGGTTGAAGATGTAGCTCGAGATGGGTGTGGCCGGCAGCACCTTTGTCCCAGGCCGAAACGCGGTTTGGCTGTTCAAAGAAAGCGCCTTCTTGACGTCATTGGCTCTAAGAGTGGCTGCCTGATAAGTCGTGGCCTTCTTGCCGGTTGGGTCATGCGTCTGTGCGAGCCCGCCGTCGTCGAAGATCAGTCGCGTGGCATCCTTGACTGATAGCGGATTCAAGGCATGGATTGCTGCGAAGAGATCGCACATTTCCAGTGGCTGCTTCGGAATGGTGCGAAATTCCGTTCGGCGTGCCCGCATGAACGTCGCAATCAATTCGTAGGCCACCGCGCCGATCGGCGAGGTCAGGTTCTGCGTTCCAGAGCCATGTGTGCCGACCAGGTTGATGTAATGCATCTTCTTCTTTGTCGAGGCGCTGCTCTCGACAAACTTGAACGGAAACGTCGAGTTGCCGGCGATCTTCGCGTTTTCGTTCTCCATGATGATTGCATGGTAGCTGAGCAGGTTCGGGCTCTCGGGGAGTGACTCCGCTCCCTCGTGTGTCAGTTTGGATTGGTGAACGGGATCGAGGACGATCATGTTGACTTTGACGTTCTGCGTCGCCGGATCCTTGAGCAAGGCATTTCCGACCATATGGCACAGGATGGCGCCGCGGCTGTGTCCCGCAAGGTTCACATGGCTGGGTTTGGCCGCCTTGATCGCATTCATGGTCCGCGCGAGCGCATCATTCATGCCCCAGCCCAGGGACGTTCCCAGTGCCCCGGTGGGACCGTCGTTGATGAGATGGGAACCGGTGCACGCATGACCGAGCGCCGCGATCGTGTTGTTCGTTTCCGCCTGCGTGTGGCCTGTGCCGATATTGAAGACGCTGAACACGCTGGTGCGGTTGAGCCCGGCCTGGCGCCTCTGAAGCTCCGCCTGCAGCTGATCCTGGAGTGACATTCCGGCCCTCCCTCCCTATTCGTATTCCGGCGCACTTTGCGGCCGGAGCTCGTGACGCTGGCGACGCTGCGCATGGGCACTGCGGGCCCTCGATAGGGGCAGATCGGCGCGCGCAGGATCGCTCAATCGCATTGTGACGGCACGCGGCTTTGAGTGTCCATGGCCGCTGGTATCGTGCGTGCACGGCGTCCGTGAACTCATCGGTTCCAAGGTGATATCCGGGTCGACAAAGGATTCATTGTGACCAGTGCGCGCTCATGACGATTGGCTAGCGCGCAAAATCTCTCGTAGAATCAAGCCCGGTCGCGGGTGTAGCTCAATGGTAGAGCTTCTGGTTCCCAACCAGATGACGAGGGTTCGATTCCCTTCACCCGCTCCAGGTCTGCTTCCCTGGCGCGAGCCGCGCGCGGCATCCCAAGCCCCTCGAGACCATGAGCACACCAATGCCCACGATCCTTCTCGTACATGGCGCCTGGCACGGGAGCTGGTGCTGGCAGCGGGTTACACCCCTGCTCGAGCGGCGTGGGCTTGCGGTTCGGACCGTGGACCTGCCGAGCGTCGGCGCCAAACCGGGCGTGGTCGCGGACCTTTCGGCGGATGCCGCTGCCGTGGAAGCCGTGATCGACGACATCGCGGGGCCGGTCCTCCTGTGCGGGCATTCTTACGGCGGAATGGTCATCTCGCATGTCGTGCCGAAGAACGTGGCCCGCCTCGTCTATCTATGTGCGTTCATGCCTGCGGAGGGCGAGTCCCTGCTCAGTATCGGCGGAGGCAGGAATGCCTCTTGGATCCAGGAGCTCGAGAGCGATTTGCTGCTGCCGGATCCCGCGCAAGCCGACGCAGTGTTTTACGCGGACTGTGATTTGGCGTCCCAGCAATGGGCCAGGAGCCGGCTTCGGCCGCAGGCTGCAGCGACCGTCCGAGAGCCGGTGCCACGGCCTGCCTGGCTGCATATTCCATCGACGTACATCGTGTGCGTAAACGACATGGCGCTACCTGCGGACTTGCAGCGGAACGTGTTCGCGCCACGCGCAACGGAAGTACTGGAGCTGCAGGCGAGTCATTCGCCGTTCCTCTCGCAACCGGCGGCCCTCGCCGATCTGCTGGCCGAGCGCGCTGGCGCAGAAATCTAACAGCCCGTCTGTCTGACCAATGGCGCGTGGGCGGCGACGCATGCGTGGCTGCCTGGCCGCCGGCGTCACCAATGCGTCGCAGTAGTGAACCGCGAGCTCAGGTACGTGCCACGAAACCTCTGCTACGCAGCCGGTACGCACACCCCGCCACCTTCCTCCGCAGCGGCCGCGTTTGCGCGGAACATGCGAAACAGGTCGCGTCCCATGCCGTAGTCGTTCTGCCCAGGCGCTGGTGCCGCGGATTTGCGTTGAGCGAGCGTCTCGTCGGACACATGGACCGCAAGCGTCCCGGCGAGACTGTCGAGGCGGACGATGTCGCCATCTCTGACTTTAGCGAGCGGACCGCCGCTCAAACACTCCGGCGAGACGTGTATCGCCGCCGGTACCGCGCCGGAGGCGCCGGACATGCGTCCGTCAGTTACCAACGCAACCTTGAAGCCTTTGCTTTGAAGCGAGGCGAGCGCAGGTGTCAGCTTGTGGAGCTCGGGCATCCCGTTGGCTCGCGGCCCCTGATATCGCACCACCACCACCACATCGCGCGCCAACTCGCCGGCCTCGAATGCCTTCATGACATCGTCCTGCGCGTCGAATACACGAGCGGGCGCCTCGACGACGCGATGCTCGCTTTTGACGGCCGACACCTTGATGACCGATCGGCCGAGATTGCCTCGCATGAGCTTAAGGCCGCCATCTGCGCTGAACGGATCGCTTGCAGGACGCAGCACGCTCGTGTCGCCGCTTCGTGAAGGGGCTGCGCGCCACGCGAGTCCTTCTGGAGACAACCAGGGCTCCTGCGTATAAGCCTCGAGACCGAAGCCAGCGATCGTCTGCACATCCCGGTGCATGAGGCCGGCGTCGAGGAGCTCACGCACGAGAAAACCCATTCCGCCCGCCGCATGGAAGTGATTGACGTCGGCGCTGCCGTTGGGATAGATCCGTGCAAGCAGCGGCACGATGTCGGACAAGTCACTGAAGTCGTCCCAGTCGATCACGATTCCCGCCGCGCGCGCGATAGCAACCATGTGCAACGTGTGATTGGTGGACCCGCCGGTCGCGAGAAGGCCCACGATCGCATTGACCATGGCGCGTTCATCCAATACCCGCGCCAGCGGAATGTGCTCTTTCCCGAGCGCGGTGATTCGGGCAGCCCTGTGAGTGGCCGCCGCCGTCAGTGCGTCACGCAACGGCGTGTTCGGCGACACGAAGGCGCTTCCGGGCATGTGCAGGCCCATGACTTCCATCAGCATCTGGTTGCTGTTGGCCGTTCCATAGAAAGTGCAGGTGCCCGCCGAGTGATAGCTGCCGCTTTCCGATTCAAGCAGCGCGTCCCGCCCCACCTGGCCCTCGGCAAACAGTTGCCGGATACGCGCCTTTTCCTTGTTGGCAATGCCCGTCGTCATCGGCCCGGCGGGCACGAAGATGGTCGGGAGATGGCCGAAAGCAAGCGCGCCGATCAGCAGGCCCGGCACGATCTTGTCGCAGACACCCAGGCACAGCGTCGCATCGAACATGCCGTGCGCGAGCGCAATACCCGTCGACATGGCGATTACATCGCGGCTGAAGAGCGACAGCTCCATTCCGGCGTGGCCCTGCGTCACCCCATCGCACATTGCCGGCACGCCGCCGGCGACTTGCGCGGTGGCGCCGGCTTCGCGTGCAGCCGTGCGGATCAGGCCCGGAAAGCGCTCGAACGGCTGATGAGCCGAGAGCATGTCGTTGTAGGCCGTGACGATAGCCAGGTTCGGCCACCGCAGCTGCTTCAGGGCATCCTTGTCCCCAAAAGGAGCGGCGGCGAAGCCATGCGCCAAATTTGTGCAAGACAGGCGCGCCCGCGTAGGACCTTCGGCTGCCTCCGCAGCGGTGCGAGCAAGATAGGCGGTGCGTTCTTCCCGACTACGCTCTCGAATGCGCTCTGTGACGTCGCGCACACCTGAATTCAGCGGGAATAAGGGCATGGACATGGCAGGGACTCCGACCGGATCTAAAATGCAAACAGGCCCAGGCCGTGACGTGAAAAAAATTCGACTGTCGTCGTGGCGGCACGCAGGGATTATGTGCGAGCCTAACCCAATACGCCGTAGATGCTAAACCCTCGGGCCGCCGCATTCTGGTCCAGTGTAAGCCTGCGCCAATCAAGGAGTTCGCAAGAGCGTGCAGAAACTCGATACTTTCGACATGGTGCTGTTTGGGGGCACCGGCGACCTGGCCTTGCGCAAGCTCGTGCCGGCGCTTTATCGGCGCCACGTCGCCGGACAGATGGGGACGGCCTCTCGGGTACTCGCGGTGGCCCGCTCGAGTCTCACGCGGGAGGAGTACCTCTCACAGATCGAAGCCACGTGCCGCAAGCATCTGGCCGCGGAGGAGTTTAGCGACGCGCGGTGGCGTGCTTTCGCGGCCCAGGTCGACTACGTGCAGGTGGATGCGACCGAGGCTCGGGACTTCAAGAGGCTTTGCGCCGCTCTCGAAGGGCGCGACGACGCCGTGCGCGTCCTGTTTCTCTCGACCGCTCCGAGCCTCTTCACACTGACCTGCGACAATCTGGCCTCGGCCGGCATCGTCACGCCGAAATCCCGCGTGGTGCTCGAGAAGCCGCTGGGCCATGACCGCGCGTCCGCCGAGCTCATCAATCGCAGTGTCGGCGCCATCTTCGCCGAGCAGCAGATCTACCGCATCGACCATTACCTCGGCAAGGAGACGGTGCAGAATCTCATCGCGCTGCGATTCGGCAACACCTTGTTCGAGCCGCTGTGGCGGCGCGGCCGGATCCGCCACGTGCAGATCACGATTGCCGAGCAGTTGGGTGTTGAGGGCCGGGGACAGTTCTACGAGCACACCGGCGCTCTGCGCGACATGGTGCAAAACCATCTGCTGCAACTCGTCTGCATTCTCGCCATGGAGCCTCCCACGAGCAGCGATCCCGACGCCGTTCGCGACGAGAAACTCAAAGTACTGCGCGCACTGCGTCCGATCGTCGGGCGGGACGTGCAAAGCAAAACGGTGCGCGGCCAATATCGTGCCGGCGCAGTCAACGGCCAGCCGGTGCCCAGCTATCTCGACGAGGCGGGTGTTGCCGCGGACAGCACCACCGAAACATTCGTCGCGCTCAAGGCCGAGATCGACACCTGGCGCTGGGCCGGCGTGCCCTTTTACCTGCGGACGGGCAAGCGGTTGCAGGAGCGTCTGACGGAGATCGTCGTCACGTTCGAGGACGTGCCGCACTCGATTTTCGAGGGAGCGGGCGACAATGGCCGCACTCCGAACCGGCTCGTGATCCGCCTGCAGCCGCAGGAGAGCATCACGCTGACCATTCTCGCGAAGATGCCGGGCGAGACCATGCGCTTGAAACCGGTGGACCTCGCCCTCGACCTCGCGGGCACCTTCAAGGAGCAGCGCCTCGACGCCTACGAACGCCTTCTCACGGATGTCGTCAAAGGCAACCTCACTCTGTTCATGCGGCGCGACGAGCTGGACGCTGCCTGGCGTTGGATCGACCCTGTCCGCGAAGGGTGGGCACAACACGACGAACGCATAAAGTCGTATGTCGCCGGGAGCTGGGGTCCGGCGGCCTCGAGCGCGCTCATCAGTCGCGACGGCTTCGCGTGGCAGGACGAGACCTAGGCCTGCCGATGGCGCCGGCCCCCGGGCGGAACTTTCACTCTAAGCTCGCGTTTGACTGCATCCAACGAAGTCCCCTCCTTCGGAGTATTGCAATATGAACACGACAGCCGGAACGGTGAATGGCGACTCCATGGCGGCCGATGCCGCTCAGGTCAAGGACCACCTGCGGGCTGCACGTGACGCGGCGGCGAATGCTGCGCGCGACCGTGCCGCTCAGGCGCAAGAGTGGGGCCGTTCACAGTTGAACGACGTGCAGGAGCGCATCGAGGCGCAGCCCTATAGGGCCGCCGCTCTGGCGCTCGGCATTGGCCTCCTGGCGGGTATCCTGCTGATGAGTATGGCGCGCCGCTAGAGCTACATGCCTGATTCGGCACTGGCGGCGGACGGACCGCCAGTGCCGTGACCGTTCAGTGACACTCGGGAGAGCCCCCCGTGCTCTCCTTCGCCCATGCACCAGATCGGTGTCGTGGGTCTTTCCTACCGCCATGCGGGCGTCGACGAGGTTGCTCGTTTCGCGCTGCCCAAGGCGGACCTCGGCGTGCGCCTGCCGGCGCTGCGCGACCTTCTGCGCGCCTCCGAAGTTCTTTACGTCGGCACCTGCAACCGTGTCGAAGTGCTCTTTGCCACCAGCGATGGCAGCCCTGCGGGCGATTCCCGGCGCGACGTCTTCCGGGCGCTGACCGGCCGCGACCCCCATGCGGGTGAAGCGACCCGTATCCTTCGCGCCTGGACGGGCGAAGCGGCGGTCGAGCATCTCTTCCTCGTGGCCTGCGGCCTCGATTCCGCGCAAGCGGGAGAGCAGGAGATCGCCGTGCAATTGCGAGGTGCCTGGGAAGCTGCCCGTTCCGCCCACGCGTCCGGCCCGATTCTCGACCGGCTCGTTGGCGAGGCATTGGGAATGGCAAATCGCGTGCACCGGCTCGAAGCCGGCGTGCGCGCGCCTTCGCTCGCGGACCTCGCCGCCGACCGAGTGCTGCTGCACCTCGCCGGAAAGCCGGAAACCGTCGCTTTGGTGGGTGTTTCGCCCATGACGAAGCGCTGCGCAATGGCGTTGCATAGGGCAGGTGTACCCCTACTCATCGTAAACCGCACGTTGCAGGCAGCTGAAGAGTTCGCGGAAACCGTGGGCGGCAGGGCGCTCCCCCTCGACGAGTTCCGCGCCGCTCCGCCTGACGTGAGCGGGCTGGTTCTGGCGGCCGGCGGCGGCGAGCCGGTACTCGATACGGCTGCGCTCGGATTACTCGCGCGAGCCACGCGGGCTCCGCTGATCATCGATTTCGGGGTTCCGCCCAACGTCGATCCCGACGCCGCGCGTCTTGCAGGGCTCGCGCGCGTCGGCATGAACGATCTCATTCAGGCCGCGCAGGAGCGACGCCTCGCCCAACTCATGCGCCTCGCACCCGTGCGGGCCGCCATCGACGAAAGACTCACCCGCTTGCGCGGGGATCTCGCGACCCGCGCGATAGGGCGTAGGCTCGCGGATCTTCGCGGTACGTTCGAACAGATTGCTGCCGAAGAGGTCGATCGTGCGCTCGCGGCCGAGTTGCGCGGTCTCGACGGGAGTCAACGTGAGGTCCTGCAGCGGCTCGGTTCTACCGTTGCGCGACGTCTTGCGCATCTTCCGCTCGCGGGTTTGCGCGCGGCGGCGGCTCACGCGAGTGCGGACGCAGTGGATGCTTTCTTCCGTGAGGCCAAGCTGCGGCGTCCCGGGGCTGGCACGGATGACGATAAAAGATAACGCTAGAGACAACAGATGACGAATACCAAACACGAGGCCAGCGCGAGCCCGCGCTCCGCAGCTCTTTACGAACGCGCTTGTCGCGTCATTCCCGGTGGCGTCAACTCTCCCGTGCGCGCATTTCGCGCGGTCGGCGGCACACCGCTGTTCGTTGCGCGCGGAGCCGGCCAACACCTGTTCGACGCCGACGGACGCGGCTATCTGGATTTCGTCAACTCGTGGGGCGCGTTGATCCTCGGTCACGCACATCCTGCCGTCGTGGGGGCGATTACCGACGCGGCGAGGAATGGCACCACATTCGGAGCCCCCTGTGCGGGAGAAGTCGAGTTGGCGGAGCGCATCGTCGGTTCCTACCCGGCCGTGGAGCAGGTGCGCTTCGTCTCATCGGGCACTGAAGCCGTGATGAGTGCGATTCGCGTCGCACGGGCGTTCACGGGCCGCGATCTGATAGTTAAATTCTCCGGCTGTTATCACGGCCACGCGGATCACTTGCTGGTTGCCGCGGGCTCGGGGCTCGCGACATTCGGCCGCCCGTCCTCCGCCGGCGTGCCCGAAGCCTTTACCGCATGCACGCGAGTGCTGCCGCTCGATGACGAAGCGGCAGTCAAGGAATTGTTCGATCGGGACGGGGCTCGCATCGCCGCCGTCATCATCGAGCCCGTGCCTGCCAATCACGGCCTGTTGCTGCAAAGAAGGGAATTTCTCGAGACGCTGCGCAGAATCACGAGCCAGCACGGCACGCTGCTGGTTTTTGACGAGGTAATCTCGGGATTTCGGCTTGCGCGCGGCGGCGTTGCCGCGTTGCTCGGCATCGTTCCCGATCTGGCGACGTTCGGCAAAGTGATCGGCGGCGGCATGCCCGTCGGCGCATTCGGCGGTCCGCGCCAGATCATGGCGCGTCTCGCCCCGGATGGCGACACCTACCAGGCAGGGACGCTCTCCGGCAATCCGGTGGCCATGGCGGCGGGCCTCGCCACCCTCGACCTGCTCATCGGGGAATCCGGCTGGCAAAAGCTCGAAGCGCTCGGCGCGCAGCTCGAGGAAATGCTGACACCGGTGCTCGCGGAAGCGGGCTTTCCGGTGCACCTGGTGCGGGCCGGGTCGCTGTTCTGGATGTCGTTTCACGAGGCCGGTGCTCCGCGTACCGCCGCTCCGATGACGGAAGCGGCCTCGGCGCGCTTCAGCGCACTGTTCCATGCGATGCTCGACCGCGGGATCTATCTTCCGCCTTCCGCTTACGAGGCCTGCTTCCTGTCGCTGGCGCACACGAGCGCCGACCTGGAGCGGCTGACGCGCGCGTTGCGGGAGTCTTGCGCCGCCATCGCATGAAATCGGGATCATGAAAGCGACACGCGTCTTTCAGCTCACGGCTCTCGTCCTGGTGGTCGTCGCCACTGTGCAGGTCGGCTGGTGGCTGTTCGACCAGCGCAGCTATGCCATCGAGAAGGTGCGGGTCGCCCGCACCCTGTATTCACAGCAGATTGCCGCCGCACAGGCCCTGTTGGATTCCGGTACGTCCGCGGAGCGCATCCAGCAAACCCTTCCGGGGATAGCGGTCGACGGCTCGCGGGCCGCTCTGTCTCCCCCCGTGGAGCAGATGCTGCTGTCCGAAGAGCACCGCCGCATCAATCAGTACGCCTGGGAAGGGGGCTTTTTCCTGCTCGCGCTCGGAGTTTGCATAGGAGTCATTGCGCGTGCCCTGCGCGCGGAAGCCAAGGTGATTCAGGAGCAGGATAACTTCCTCGCTCTCGTCTCTCACCAGTTCAAGACCCCGCTCGCAAGTCTGCAGCTGTCGCTCGAGACAATGGCCCTGCGCACGCTGTCGACGGAGCAGTCACGCACGCTCATCGACCGTATGCTGTCGGATCTGGGGCGCATGGAAGCGATGGTCACGCAGATTCTCGAGAGCGTGCGGCTCGAGCGGGGACGCGTCGATCTGCGGCGCGAGCCGCTCGATCTGGCCGGAGCCGTGACCCGGGTCGTCGCGCAATTCGAAGAGCGGGCTCACAAGGACAACATCAGCATCTCGGCCGAGATGGAGCGCGGCCTCTACGTGCTCGCCGACCCGCTCGCGATGGACGTCATCGTGCGCAATCTTCTGGAAAACGCGATTGCGGCCATCACTCCCGTCGGCGGCGGCAGCATCACCTGCGTCGCCCGGCGGACGGACAGCGAGATCGAGCTGTCGGTGCGGGACAGCGGTGTTGGTTTCAGGCCGGCGGACGGCACGCGGCTGTTCGAGAAATTCACGCGGCTGCATCCGGGCGGCGGGAGCAGCTACTACGGCACGGGGCTCGGCCTTTTCATCGTGCGGCGGCTCATGCAGCTCGCCGGCGGCCGTGTCAGCGCTCATAGCGATGGTGTAGGGCAGGGTGCGCGCTTCGTTCTTTCGTGGCCGGTAGCACCGGCGGGGCCCTCGTGAACGAGTTGCCGCCGCAGGCGAACCGCGTTCTGGTGGTCGAAGACGATCCGCATCTTGCGGCGGGAGTCGTCGAAAACCTGCGCGCGGAAGGGTACGAGACTCATTCGGTTACGGACGGCCGGCAGGCGCTCGACTGGCTGGGCGTCGAGCAGTGTGGGCTCATCGTGCTCGACGTGATGTTGCCCGTGGTCGACGGCTTCGCGGTGTGCCGTACGCTTCGTGAGCAGGGGAACAGCACACCCGTGCTCTTTCTCACCGCGCGCGGCGACCCGGCCGACCGGGTGCGCGGTCTCGAAGCCGGCGGCGATGATTATCTCGCCAAGCCCTTTCACCTCCAGGAGTTTCTCCTGAGGGTCCGCGCCATTCTGCGGCGTTGGGACTGGTATCGAAATGCGTCGGCGACCGCCGCGACGGCGGTGTTGCGCTTCGGCGGCAACGAAGTGGATTTCCGTGCTTTCCGCGCCCGCTCCTGGAACGGCGTGGCGCAGGAGCTCACCGAGAAGGAAGCTATGATTCTGAAGGTATTGGCCGAGCGCCCCGGTGAGATCGTATCGCGTGAGGATCTGCTCGAGCGCGTCTGGGGCTACGACGTGTTCCCTTCGACGCGCACCGTCGATAACTTCATCCTGCGGCTGCGCAAGCGCTTCGAGCACGATCCCGCCAATCCCCGCCACTTCCTCACTGTCTGGGGTGTCGGGTACCGGTTCATGTCGGAGGCAGAGTCTTGAACGGACGCGGCACACTTCGCATCGGCACCCGCGCGTCCGCGCTGGCATTGTGGCAGGCGCGGCATGTCGAGGCGCTGATCAGGGGGCTGCCGGATGCCCCATCCGTCGAGCTCGTACACATCAAGACGGAAGGTGACCTCCGCACCGACGTTCCGTTATGGGCGGTCGGCGGTCGGGCGTTCTTCACCAAGGAGATCGATCGGGCGCTGCTCGCCGGTGAAGTCGACGTCGCCGTGCACAGCCTCAAGGATTTATCTACGGTACTCGAGCCGGGAACCGCCCTTGCTGCCACTCTGACACGCGAAGACCCGCGAGACGCGTTGCTGAGCCGCACCGGCGCCCCACTTTCGCAGCTCCCGCCGGGAGCCCGTGTCGGCACCAGCAGCTTGCGGCGACGGGCCTTTCTGAGCCGTGCCCGTCCGGACATTGCGCTACTCGAGTTGCGCGGCAACGTGCCAACACGGCTCGAACGTCTGCAGAAAGGCGACTACGATGCAATCATTCTCGCCGCGGCCGGACTTCGCCGCCTTGGCTTGCAACAGCATATTTCGCAGCTGCTGCTGCCCGACGATTTTCCTCCCGCGGTGTCGCAAGGTGTGATCGGAATCTGCTGTCGGTCCGACGACAGCGAGACTCTGCAATGGTTGCGGCCGTTGGACGAGGAAGCCGCACGGCTCGCCACGACCGCGGAGCGAGCGCTGCTGCGCAGGCTGGAGGGCGGTTGCCAGGTTCCTCTCGGCGCGCTGGGAACATCGATCGGCGGTACGTTGCACCTGTACGCCGGCGTATGCGCCCTGGACGGTTCCGAATTGTTGACGGCGCGCGGCGAAGTCGCATCGACGCCGGAGAATGCCGTGGCGCTGGGCCAGCGCATCGGCGATGAGCTGCTGGCGAAAGGCGCCGCCCGACTCATCGCGCATGAGCGCGATTCGCGCCGCGTCGTGGAGGAGCCATGAGCGCCGAGCCGGGGCAGACACCCGTTGTCGTGACACGCGCGGAAGCCAGCGATGGTCCGTTGAGCTCGGAGCTGCGCAGTCTCGGATTGCCGGTGTTGTTGTGGCCTGCCGTGAGTGTCGAGATGGCCGAGACGGGGCCTCTCGAAGCGGCGCTGGCCCGGATCGGCTCTTTCGATTGGATTGTGTTCGCCAGCCGTCACGCGGTCGCCGCCGTCACTGAGCTGATGACGACGCCCCCGGCGCGCGCGCACATCGCCGCGGTCGGCCAGGCAACAGCGCAGGTGCTTCGCCAGCGCGGCTGGCGCGTTGACCTGTTACCGAGCGAGGCGAACGCAGCGGCTCTGGTGGATGCGTTTGCTTCCCGAGGCTCTAGCGAGGGCGCCAGGATTCTCTTCCCTGCCAGTTCGCGCGCGCTACCCACCATTGCCGCCGGATTGTCGCAACTCGGTGCCGAGGTGGTGCAAGTCGAGGCTTATCGCACCGAGTCCGCTGCAACTCTGGATGTTGAATCCTGCCGCTCGTGGATTGCGCGTGAAGTGATTGGCGCGGTCACGTTTGCAAGTCCGTCGGCGGTCGAGGAGTTGGCACATGCGCTGGGCAAGGAGGATTTTGATCGGCTGCTCTCCCACGCTGCGGCCGTGGCCATCGGCCCAACCACCGCGCGCGTTCTCGCCGAGCGTGGCCACGTGCCCGCCGTCGCGGAGTCGGCGACTTTACGCGGGCTCGCACTCACCACGTTTCGCTTGTTGCAGGCGAGGCAAGTCCTCGCTCACGGAGAAGTTTGATGGGTTTCCCATTACATAGGCCACGCCGAACGAGGCAGTCGGACGCTTGGCGCCGCATGGTGCGCGAGACGCGGCTGTCACCTGACGCACTCCTCTACCCGCTCTTCGTCGTGCCCGGTCGAGGTGTCCGGCATCCTGTTCAAAGCATGCCCGGTGTTTCCCAACTGTCGGTCGACGAACTGGTGAAGGACGCCAAGGCGGTTGCAGCGGTTGGAATTCCGGCCGTCCTGCTGTTCGCCGCGCCTTCGGAAAAGGACGTCCGCGCCAGCAATGCATTGGATCCGAAGGGGCTCGCAGCACAGGCCATAGCCGCCATCAAGGACGCCTGTCCGCAGCTTCTGGTCTGGGCGGACGTCTGCCTGTGCGGTGCAACCGACCATGGCCACTGCGGTCACGTGCTGCCAAAAGGCGCGATCGACAATGACTCGTCGATCGAGACGCTCGCGCAGGTTGCTCTGAACTACGCTCGCGCCGGCGCGGACGCGGTGGCGCCGAGTGACATGATGGACGGGCGCGTCGCAGCGATGCGTAAGTTGCTCGACGGTGAGGGGCACGCGACGACGCCGATTGTTTCATATGCGGCGAAATATGCGTCCGCTTTTTACGGACCGTTTCGGGAAGCAGCTGAATCGGCCCCGGCGTTCGGCGATCGCCGCTCTTACCAGATGGATCCGGCCAATTCGCGCGAGGCACTCCGTGAGGTACTGCTGGACGTCGAGGAGGGCGCGGATCTCGTGATGGTGAAGCCTGCGGGCCCTTACCTCGACATCATCCGGCAGGTGCGCGATGCCGTGAATGTACCGGTAGTCGCGTACCAGGTATCGGGAGAATTCAGTCTCATCAAGGCCGCAGCCGAGCGGGGCTGGATCGATGAGCGCGCTGCAGTCTTCGAGACCCTCACGGGTATTCATCGCGCGGGCGCGGATCTGATCATCACTTACTGGGCGCCGGACATGGCCCGGTGGCTAAACGAATGAGCGTGCAAGCGGTACGGAACACACCCGTCTTCCTGTCGGCCTGCCTGCGGCAGCCGGTTTCTCACACGCCCGTATGGGTCATGCGCCAGGCCGGCCGCTATCTTCCGGAGTATCGGGAGTTGCGGTCCAAGGTGGCCTTCGAGGCGCTCACACGCACACCGGAGCTCGCCGCCGAGGTAACTCTGCAGCCGCTGCGCCGCTTCGAGCTGGACGCGGCCATCCTGTTCAGCGACATCATGACCCCGCTGCAGGGCATGGGGGTGGATCTCACCTTCGAGCCCGGCCCAGTCGTGGCGAAGCCCATCCGTACCGATGCGCAGATCGACGCTCTTCCTGAGCTGGTTCCCGAGCGCGACGTGCCGTTCGTTCTCGAGACGATCAAGCTCATTCGTCCGAATGTGCCGCGCGGGGCGCCCCTCATCGGTTTTGCCGGGGGGCCTTTCACGCTGTTGTGTTATCTCGTCTGCGGGCGGCCGTCGAAGGAGTTCGGCGCGGCGCGATCGTTTCTATACGCCCAGCCGCAGGCCGCGGAGCGCCTGCTCGATAAGCTCGCTGATGCGATGGCGGCCTACCTCGGAGCGCAGGCCGCCGCGGGGGCGCAAGCCCTGATGTTGTTCGAATCGTGGGCAGGCCTGCTCGCGCCACCCGAGTTCAACCGCTTCGCTTTGCGCGCCGTGCGCCGGACGATGGCGGCTTTGCGCAGCACCGGAGTACCGCTCATATATTATGTCAACCAGGGGTCGGCCCTGATGGAGTCGGTTGCCGATCTCGACGTCGATGTCATAGGTGTGGATTGGCGCTCCCAGCTCGGAACGGTGCGGCGTGTGTTGGGACCCGAAAAGGCGGTGCAGGGCAATCTCGATCCGGCCGCGCTGTTTGCGGAGCCGGACGAGTTGAAGCGTCACGTGGACGCCGTCCTCGATGCAGCCGGCCCCGCACCGGGGCATATATTCAACCTGGGACACGGAATCTGGCCGGAGACGAGCCCTGACGCAGTAGCGCGCATGGTTGACTACGTGCATGAGCGCACGAGCCTTGCGCCATTCAGCCGCGCTAGCGGAACGGAGTCATGACGAGCGGCGACACACACGATGAGCGGCCCGGTACGGACGATTTCGCGGCGACCGCCGCCGCCTACTTTCGCGATCTGCAGGGTAGGATCTGCGCGGCGTTCGAGGCTTTCGAGCCGGCGAGCCGCTTCGCGTCGCGTAGCTGGAATAAGCCGGAAGGTCATCGGCTGCAGGGCGGCGGCGAATCACGCCTGATGCGTGGTGAGGTTTTCGAGAAGGTCGGCGTCAACGTGAGCCACGTGTGGGGCGAGTTTTCGCCGCAGGCTCGCGAGCAGGTCGCGGGAGCCCAGGAATCCGCAGGCCGGTTCGTAGCCTGCGGCATCTCTCTCGTGGCGCACATGTGGAATCCATACGTGCCGATCGTGCATATGAATCTCCGCTACCTGCGCACCAGCCGTGCATGGTTCGGGGGCGGCTCGGATCTCACGCCGGCGTTCCCATTCGAAGAAGATACGGCGCGCTTTCACGAGGCTTTGCGCGAGGCCTGCGACTCATACCGTCCCGACGCCTATTCCGAGTACAAGGCCTGGTGCGATCGGTATTTTTATCTACCGCATCGGCAGGAGTCCCGCGGCGTGGGCGGGATATTTTTCGACGAGCTGTCGAGCGGGAACCAGGATGCCGATTTCGCGTTCGTACGCGCGGTCGGTGAGGCGTTCCTGCGCGTCTATCCGCAGATCGTTACACGGCGCAAGGACACACTGTTCGATGACGCCGCACGCGAACGACTGTTGATCAAACGCGGACGCTACGTGGAGTTCAACCTCGTCTACGACCGTGGCACCAAGTTCGGATTCAGCACGGACGCCGATCCCGAGGCTTACCTGATGAGCCTGCCACCCCTGGTAAAGTGGTGACCAGGGCGCCTCGCCTTCCGTTCCGCGGCCCTAATCGTCGCCGCTCTAGCGTTGCTTGGCCAAAGACGCCAGATAACGCGTTCCAAACACACTGTCCTCGGAGAGGCTGACGGCCTGTTGATGCAACCAGTTCGTCGCGCCCGGCCAGAATAACCGCTCCTGGGGAGGCGCCTTGGCGGCATGCCAGTGTGAAGTCAGCACGTCGGCAATGGCCTCCAGCGTTTCGGCCGGGGGCTGCCACAGGCGCCATGTCTTCTTCATTGTCACGATTGTCTCCTGTTGCGCGACGCACGCGTCGCCCCTTCCACGATATCTACGTAAATGAGCGCTCGACACTCGTCAGAGTTCCTGAAAAAACTGTCTCTCATCAGCGACCTGGACGCATTTATCTGAGGGAATGCCGTTTGCGGAAGGTCGTACCTTTGGCGCAACGGCAGACCCGCGCCGGGTTGCTGCTGCTACCGCTGAGGTCGGCGCGACTCTTGAGCTCGGAACCTGATGAGTGCAGATTCGAGGCGTAACCGGATTGATCTCATGACCCTCGAGCACAGCCCTTGGAATAGTCCGACGCAATATGCGCGCGGGTCCGACATGCCTCCCGGAACGCAGGAGGAGCTGCGTTGGGTGTCGGAAGCGGTGCTGCGTTCTGTCGCCGAGAACAGCCCCGTCTGGCTGTTCCTGATCGATCAAAATCTTCAGGTGCGGTTCATGACTCGGCCGTTTGGCCCGAACCGCCCCGACAACGCTCCAGGCCCCGGTCTACTCGAGTTCATACCCGAAGGTGATCAGGCGAGCATGGAAGAGTTGTATCGCAGCGTGCTGACTACTGGCATACCCGCGCGCCTCGAACTGCGCCAGCCAAGTCCCGATGGCGTCCTTTCGCTCTACGAATATCGGGTCATGCCGGTCATCGAGAGCGGCATCGTTCGCTCCCTCACGGTCGCGGTCACGGACGTGACGGAACGCCACAACGACGTGGCCGAGCGCAAACGTCTGGAACGCGAGATCATCGAGATCGCCAATCGGGAACAGCAGCGCATCGGCAGCGATCTCCACGACGGCCTTGGGCAGGATCTCACCGGCATTGCGTTGATGCTGAAGGGTGTAGTGGCCCAGTTGCGCAAGGAAGGGTCTGCCGCGCGCTGCGATGTCGAAGAGGTCATCGGGCTTGTCAACAACGCGATTGAAAGCACGCGTACGCTAGCGCGCGGGCTGTCTCCAGTGAGTGGGGTCCGTGGTGGTCTTGGTGCTGCGATACAAGCGTTAGCGGCACGTGTCAGCGAGCGCTTCGCAGTCCGCATAGACTTCAATTTGGATCTCGAGGAGCCGCTGCTTCTCAGCGAGTCCGCCGCCAGCCACGTTTACCGCATCGTTCAGGAAGCGCTGACGAACGTCGTGCGGCACAGCCGGGCGAGCGAAGTCGCGATCCGGATCGAGACCTCCGCAGGGGAGCTGCGCCTGAAAGTGGAAGACAACGGCAGCGGCTTCCCTGAAATGCCGACGGAGCTCGCCGCCGGCCTTGGCTTGAAGATCATGCGCTACCGTGCCCAGATGCTGGGCGGCGATCTCGCCATCGCTTCGGCCCCGCGCGGTGGGGCTTCGGTGCGTTGCTCCTGCCCGCTCGATCCATCAGGGGTCACCGGGCCGGAAAACGCGCCTTCCGGCTAGGATCCCGATCATGGGCCGCCCTATGCGCAGCTTCGCCGCATCGATCATCGTTGTTCCCCTGGCTACTCTCGCCAGCCCATGAAAATGCCCCCGGATGCTCCGAGCGTCGCTTGCAACGGAAGAGGGCCGCGCCGCGTGCTCATCGTCGACGATCACCCGATCGTGCGGCAGGGATTGCGGCGGATGATCGAGACCGAATCCGACCTGGTCGTCTGCGGAGAAGTGCAGACCGAACGTGAGGCGCGTGCGGCCATCCGCACCCTGGCGCCCGATGTAGTGATCGTGGACATCTCCCTCACGCAGGGGGACGGTCTCGAGCTCGTGCGCGATGTTCACGCGCAGCGTCCGAACCTGCCGATGCTGGTGTTATCGATGCATGATGAGCTCATCTACGGCGAGCGCCTGCTGGGCGCCGGCGCCAGCGGGTACATCATGAAGCAGGCGGCCTCGGAGCAGCTGCTGATCGCGCTACGGCGAGTTCTCAGCGGCAACGTCTACCTCAGCGACGCCCTGGTCCACAGGCTAGGAAAGGACCGAGCGGCAGGGGGGCAAGGCATCAGGGGCGACCCGATCGACCGCCTCAGCAACCGCGAGCTCCAGGTCCTGAGCCTCATCGGTCGCGGCATGTCGTCCCGGGAAGCCGCGGACGGCCTCGGCTTGTCGATCAAAACGGTGGAGAGCCATCGTCAGAGCCTCAAGCGCAAGCTCAACCTTGCGACCAATGCACAGCTTCTGCAGTTCGCGTTCAATTGGTATGCCAATTGTCGCACGCCTCCGGGCACCGCTTCTTGAGCCGCGTGGGCGGCCTATCCTGCGGAATAGACCGCCGCTGGCTTAAACGCCGCGTGCGATCTCGGCCTCTAAGCCCTTGATGACGCAGATTGAGCCTGAAGGAACTCGGGTCGATTGGGAGGGAGCGCTCGTACAGCGCGCCTGCGTCGGGGATGTGCGGGCGTTCGAAAGGCTCTACCGCGAGCATGCCGGCCGGGTATACGGCCTCTGCCTGCGAATGACCCGGGACCCGGCCGTGGCGGAGGACTGTACGCAGGAAACATTCATCAACGCATGGAAGGCCTTGGCGCGCTTCGAGACGCGCAGCTCGTTGGCGACATGGCTGCACCGCATTGCGGTAAATGTCGCCCTGGCGAAGCGCAGGAAGGCCTCCCTGATCGTGGAGTCCTCGACGGAGGATGAGGAGGAGGGGATCGAGGGCGAATGGACTCTGGAGACACCTCTGGAGGTGAATGAGATCGAAGCGGCGATCGCGGGATTGCCGGAGGGCGCGCGGGATGTGCTGGTGCTGAATGCCATTTACGGCTATTCGCACAGCGAGGCGGCGCAGATGCTGGGTGTGGCGGAAGGTACGTGCAAAGCACAGTTGCACCGGGCCCGTGGCTTGTTGCGGAAGAAGTTAGGCGTGGAGGTTCGCTGACATGGCAAGCGCGAACGATGATGGTGAACGTAAAGTGACCTCGCTGCGCGATCTGCCGCAGGCTGTGACGCCCCCGCGAGACCTTTGGTCGGGAATCGAAGCGCGGATCGCCGCGGATCGCCGCGCCGGTGATGGAGTTGCCGATGAGCGGCGCGCTTTAGTTCAAGGACGCTCTGCACGCCTCCGTTGGATTGCAGCCGCTGCCGTCGTTGCCGCGCTCGCCGTCGGCATCTGGATCGGCCGCAGTCTGTTGCCCACGGGAGCTGTAAGGGCCCCCTCCGGAACGAGCGCCAGCACGTCTGCTGGTGGCGGGACGTCGGAGGTATTGCAGGCAGCGTATGTGGCCGACCCGAAGTATCGGCGCCAGCGTGAAGCGCTGGTGAAGTCGCTCGAGGCGCGGCTCGCCGCGCTACCTCTCGATTCCCGCGCGAAAGTGATCGCCAGCCTCGCGACGATTCACAAGTCGATGCAGGATCTGCAGGCGGCGCTGGGCCGGGATCCGAGCAATGCGTTGTTACAGGAGCTCCTGGTCAACACGTACCAAGATGAAATGCGCGTCCTCACGGCCGTGCACGAAGCCAGCGACGCTGGCAGGGGGATCTGACGATGCGTGCGCTTTATTCAATGTCGAGAGTGGGCTGCGGCCCTTGCGGCCCTTGCGACCCGCGGGGCAGAAGGCGCGGCTTTGGCCTCATTCACTCATTGTGGTGCGCAGCGGCGATAGCGCTGTTGGCCAGCGCTGTAGCCCGGGCCGCAGACGAGCGGGTTTTCGATCGAGAGGTGGCCGCAGAGCCGCGCGGAACGGTGGAGATTTCCAATGTCTCCGGCAAGGTCGAAGTATCGGTCTGGGACCGCCCTGAGGTCAGCGTGCACGGTGACCTGGAAGGCGGCGTCGACCGTGTCGATATAGCGACCGACCATGGGCGTACGAAGATTACAGTGAGGCTGCCGAGCTACTCGTTTCACGGCGGCGGCGCGGATCTGCGGGTGAAAATACCCCGCGGTAGCGAGTTGGATGTCTCCTCGGTGAGCGCCGACGTGACCTCGACTGACGTACAGGGCGTGCAGCGGCTCAAAACCGTGAGCGGCGGAATCAATGCGGATATCGCGCAGTCGGATGTCGAAGCCAAGACCGTGAGCGGCGATGTTGTTTTGCACGGTCACGGGCAGCCGGCGCAGCTGCACGTCACGACGATCAGCGGGAATGTGCGGGTGGACCATGGTGCGGGCGGGTTCGAGGCGAACACAGTCAGCGGCGATCTGAACGTCCAGCTCGACCCGGCGCGCTCGGTGCGGGTACGCACTACCTCGGGCGATTTCAGCTTCCAGGGAAAACTGCTCAAGGGCGCGGATTTCGACGCACAGACGGTCAGCGGCGAGATCAAGCTGCACGCGGGTGCCGAGGCCGGCTACGAATACGAAGTGCTGACCTTCAGCGGCGAGGTGAGGAACTGCTTCAATGTCGCGGCGGAGCGTACGAGCCAGTACGGGCCCGGCCGTCGCCTGAGCGGCACCCGCGGCGACCGCGGGGGACACGTGCGGCTGAAGACGATGAGCGGCGGTGTGGATCTGTGCGATCGTCCCTGAATCCCTGTCACCCCGGTTCATGCGGACGGCGTACGCAGCCAGTCCGGCTCGGGAAGCTCCGCGAACGCCTCGCGCAGCGCTTCGCTCCAGCGGTTGCGGATACCCCGAAAATATTCGTTGTCCGCATCGATGCTGATGTGGCGCGCAATTTCGTAGCGGTCGCGTTTGATGAGCACGAGATCGAGCGGCAGGCCGACCGACAGATTGGAGCGGATGGTGGAGTCCATCGAGACGAGTGCGCACTTCGCGGCCTCGTTGAGGCTGCTGCTTCTGCGGATCACGCGGTCGATGATGGGCTTGCCGTACTTCGATTCGCCGATCTGGAAATAGGTCGTCTCCGCGGTGGCCTCGATGAAGTTGCCGGCGGAGTAGATGCTGAAGAGCCGCGGCGCTTCCCCGCGGATCTGCCCGCCGAGGATGATGCTCGCGTTGAACTCGACGCCGAATTCCTTGAGCGCGCCGGCGTCGCGCCGGTGCACCTCGCGGACCGCTTCGCCGACACATCGGGCCGCTTCGAAGAGGTTCGGGCACGTGAACAGGCTCGACTTCGCCTCGGGCGTTTCGATCTGTTCCCGCAGCATGCTGGTGACGGCCTGTGTGATGGCGAGATTGCCGGCGCCCTGCAATACCAACACGCGATCGCCCGGCTTCTGTAGGACCGTGGTCTTGCGGAACGTGCTGATCTGGTCGACGCCGGCGCTGGTGCGTGAATCGGACAGGAACACGAGCCCCGTGTCGAGCAGCATGGCCACGCAGTAGGTCATAGAGCGGGGATCTCCGGCGGCAGCGGCCTCCCGCTGTAAGGCGGCGGATTCTAGCGGATTCGGCGGCCCCGCTCGCTCAATGTCGCCGTCCGGCATCACTGCCCGTCGGAGCTCGCCAGGAAATCCTTGGAGATGCGCGCGCCGAGGTCGCGCAGCTTCGCCTGAAACCGGTCCAGGAAGACCGGAATGCCGCCGGCGCACAGCTCTTCGAAGCGGCCGTAATGGAATTGCGCGTGCAGCTCGCCGACCCGCCGCAGAGTTTCCGCCGACTGGTCGTTCGCGACGGCCGTGAGATTGGCCTGCAGCTCATCCAGGCAACGGTGAACGCCTTGCGGCAGGTCGTCTCTCATCAGCAGCATTTCTGTAACCCGCGTCGGGTTGACGCTGTCGCGGCAGACGCGCCGGTAGATCTCGAAGGCCGACATCGCCCGCAGCAGCACCGCCCATTCGGAAGCCTCCGCCAGAAGGCGTTCTCCGCGTCCGCCTGGATCGCGCCAGCGCGCCTCGAGCAGACGTGTCGTGTTGTCGGCGCGCTCGATGAAAGTGCCTATGCGCGAGAAGTACAGTGCCTCATCCCGCAACAACGTGCCCGATGTAACGCCGCGCGTGAGGTGAGCCCGATATTTCACCCACTCTATGAATTCGCCGCGTCCCGACTCCGGCATGCTGGAGTTGAACGCGTGCGATTCAAGGTAAGTCGTGTTGAGCGTCTCCCACATGTCGGAGGTGATAGTGCCGCGCACAGCACGGGCATTTTCTCGGGCCGCGCGCACACATCGCAGGATGCTGCCGGAGTGTTCGCGATCGAACGCCAGGAAATCGAAGGCGGCAAGCGGCGTCAGGGTCGCGTGCTGCTCGAGGAAGAGGTCGTCCATCCCGAGCGAGACGAGCGTTGCCTGCCAGCCCTGCAGCACCGCCTCGGGTGCACGGGGCAACAGCGATAGCCGATGATGTGCGTCGATCATGCGGGCCATGTTCTCGGCCCGCTCGAGATAGCGCGACATCCAATAGAGGTGGTCTGCGGTACGGCTGAGCATGTCAGGCTCCGAGCACCCAGGTGTCCTTGGTGCCGCCGCCCTGCGAAGAGTTGACTACCAGAGAGCCGTCACGCAGCGCTACGCGCGTGAGGCCGCCCGGCACCACGGTGATCTCGCGACCCGACAGAACAAACGGCCTCAGATCGATGTGGCGGGGTGCAAGCCCGGATTCCACGAAAGTAGGCGACGTGGATAAGGCGAGGGTCGGTTGCGCAATGTAACGCTCCGGATGCGCCTTGATCCGAGCGCGAAAGTCCTCGATCTGCGCGCGTGTCGAGGCGGGCCCAATGAGCATGCCGTAGCCCCCTGCGCCGTGGACCTCCTTCACGACGAGGTCGGGGAGATTGTCCAACACGTGCGCGCGCTCCTCGGGTCGCCGCAACAGCCAGGTCTGCACGTTGGCTACGAGCGGTTCTTCGCTCAGATAGAAGCGAACCATTTCCGGCACATAGGGGTAGATGGACTTATCGTCGGCGACGCCGGTGCCGATGGCATTGGCGATGGTCACGTGGCCGGCCCGATAGGCCTTGAGAAGTCCGGGCACGCCGAGTGTTGAATCGGCGCGAAACGCCTGCGGATCCAGAAAGTCATCGTCGATGCGCCGGTACACCACATCGACGCGCTTGGGCCCGCGTGTGGTGCGCATGTAGACGATGTCATCTCGGACGAACAGATCCTGGCCTTCGACGAGCTCGATGCCCATCTGCTGCGCGAGGAACGCATGTTCGAAGTAGGCGCTGTTGTAGGCCCCGGGCGTCAGCAGCACCACGGTGGGATCGGTCGCGCCCGCCGGAGCGACGCTCTTGAGATTCTCCAGCAGGACGTCGGGATAGTGCTCGACCGGTTCGACGGCGTGCCGCGCGAAGAACTCAGGGAATAACCGCATCATCATCTTGCGGTTCTCGAGCATGTAGGACACGCCGGAGGGCACGCGCAGGTTGTCCTCGAGTACGCAGAACCGGCCATCGTCATCACGGACGATATCGATGCCGCTGATGTGCGCGTAAATGCCGCCGGGGACCGTAATGCCGCGCATCTCCGCGCGGTACTGCACGTTGCCGAGAATCTGCTCCGCCGGAATGATGCCGGCTTTCAGGATCTCCTGATCGTGATAGATATCGGCAACAAAGGCGTTTAGTGCCCGGACACGCTGCTTGATCCCCGCCTCGAGCTGCTTCCATTCATGGGCCGGCAGAATGCGCGGCACGATGTCGAATGGAATGAGGCGCTCCGTCCCGGCGTTCTCGCCATAAACCGCGAACGTGATGCCGAGGCGGTGAAACAGCGCATCCGCCTCGGCGCGCTTTTGAACCAGGCGCTCGGGCGCCTGCTCATTGAGCCAATCGCAATAGTGGCGGCAGTGCGGCCGGGGCGAACCCCCGGCATCCAGCATTTCGTCGTAGGGCCGACCCCGCACGCTACCCCCTGCGCGTTGAGCAATTCGTTAGATAGTGAGCCTAAGCGAGATCCATGCCAATGCTTCTTTGCGTGCGCGCTCAAGAGGTTACGACTGCGGGGGACGGAGAGCTCGAGCGACGCCGGGGTGTTATGCCCTGATTTGGTGCAATAAAATCTGCCGAGCACGGAAGTCGTGCGCCCGAGCGCCGCCGTGGGTCTTCCGCCCGCTGCTACACTTCACGGGGTGCTCAATACACCTTTGGTTCTCTTCCCGTGAGCGAGTCCTCGATTGCACCCGCGCTGATCGACTGGCACGCCAGCCAGGGTCGGCACGATCTCCCCTGGCAGAGCGACCGCACACCGTATCGCGTCTGGGTGTCGGAAATCATGCTTCAGCAGACCCAGGTCGCGACCGTCGTTCCTTACTACACCCGCTTCATGCAGCGGTTTCCGGATGTGCGTGCGCTTGCCGATGCACCCATCGACGATGTGCTCCACTTATGGACCGGGCTCGGCTACTACGCCCGCGCGCGCAACATGCATCGATCCGCAGTACGCGTCCGCGATGAATTCGGCGGCAGGTTTCCGCAGACCTTCGAGGAAATCGCCAGTCTGCCCGGAATAGGGCGCTCCACGGCGGGCGCGATCCTCGCGTTGAGTCTCAAGCAACGCTTCCCGATTCTCGATGGGAACGTCAAGCGTGTGCTGGCACGTTATTTTGGAGTGGTGGGGAACGCCGCGGAGCGCGCCGTATCCGAACGGCTCTGGGAGTTTGCCGAAGCCTGTACCCCTCGCATGCAGGTCGATGTCTACACACAGGCGATAATGGACCTGGGCGCCACCGTCTGTACACGGCGCAAGCCTCTATGTGCCTACTGTCCATTAGCTACAAGTTGTGTTGCTCGCCTTACCGGCCGTCAGCACGAGCTCCCCTCCCCACGCCCTGCGCGGGTCCGACGCTCGCGACAGGTGTTCATGCTCGTCGCCATGCGGGAGGACGGCAGCGTGTTGCTCGAACGGCGTCCGGAGAGCGGCGTATGGGGCGGTTTATGGTGTTTGCCGGAGTTCGAGGACACCACAGCCGCGTGCTCTTACATCGCGCAGGCATTGCAGACAGCGCAGAGCGAGCCGCGAGCCCTCGGCCGCGTCGAGCACGCATTTACTCACTTCGATCTCGTCATCACGCCGCTCCTGACGCATTGTGTGGGGCATGCCGGCGTTATGGATGCGGCGCAGAGCGTCTGGTACAACACTCGCGAGCCGGCCCGCATCGGGTTGCCCGCGCCCATCAAGATATTGCTCGAGGACTTTGCGAGTCCGACGCTGTTCGCCGGACGCGCCGCGGGCTAACTGGAGAGTACACCGTGTCACGAATGGTTCAATGTGTGTTGCTGAAGCAGGAGGCCCCCGGCCTGGATCGCCCGCCCTATCCAGGCGAGCTTGGCAAGCGGATTTTCGCAGGCGTATCCAAGGAGGCTTGGGCGCGCTGGCTGAAACATCAGACAATGCTCATCAACGAGTACCGTCTCACGCCGAACGAGCCCAAGGCGCGCAAGTTTCTCGAGACCGAGATGGAAAAGTTTTTCTTCGGCG
>JAQGOC010000159.1 GCA_028293805.1 Gammaproteobacteria bacterium | reverse complement strand
CGAAGTGCACGTGATGCAGAAGGCGCTCGAGAAGCATGGCTACCGCACGGCGGCCGCTGCGGACGGCGCCGAGGGCGTGCGACTCGCGCGGGAAATGAGTCCCGACCTCATCTTCATGGACATCGTCATGCCCGGCATGAACGGGTACCAGGCGACCCGCGCGCTGGCCAACGATCCCAGGACCCGCACGATCCCCATCATCATGGTGACCTCCAAGGGGCAGGAAACGGATCGAATCTGGGGCCTGCGCCAGGGAGCGGTGGACTACATGGTCAAGCCGGTCTCGCCCGACCAGCTCGTCGCCAAGGCGCAGGCGACCCTGGCCGCCTAGCCATGAAGAGCTCCCACATACCTTCCGCGCAACTGGGGGTGATTCCCCATGACTGACGAAATCTCCCTGAAGTCCCTCCGGGACCGGCCGTTCGAGCTGCTGGCCGAGCTCGAACGCCGCGGTCGTGCCGTCTCCGCCCAGGTGAACCCGGAGAGCACCACGGGACGCGAATGGGTCGGAGTCGCTCTGCGCATGGCCGGGGACCTGTACCTGGTGGCGCGGGAAGAGACCCGTGAAGTGCTCGGCCTGCCGCCGACTCTCACCCGAGTCCCGGGCGCCAAGCCCTGGGTGAAGGGCCTTGCAAATGTCCGCGGCCAGCTGCTGCCCGTCGTGGATTTGAGGCAATTCCTGGGAAGCGGCGTGACGCCGGTGACCCGTAACACCCGCGTCGTGGTGGTGAACCACCGCGAGATACCCGCCGGGCTGCTCGTCGACGAAGTCCTGGGGTTCCGGCGCTTCGCCGAAGGCGAGTTCTCGGGAGACGCACCGCCGACCGTGGCCCGCTGCGAGCGCTACCTCGCGGGAGCCTTCCGCAGGGCGAGCGAGCAGTGGCCCGTATTGAGTCTGAGGTCCGTGCTGGAAAGCTCGGCATTCTCCGAAGCTGCGGCCTGAGGGCGCAAAGCGCGAACATGGCAAAAGTGATACAGCGATGAGCGGTCCGGCATCATCTGCGCGAGCGGGCAGCGGTCTCGCCGTGCTGCTCGTGGTAGCGACGCTGCTCGTAGCCGCGGCGGTCATGGCGTACTTCTCTACGGGACGTCACTTTGTACCTGCGAGTCCGAACGCTCCCGTCGATGCCTTGTACGGCATCGCGGTGGACGCGGAAGGCGCCATAGCGGGTAACGAAGCTTCGCTCGGCAGTTTCCAGGCGCAGCTGCGGCAACTCAAAGACGCCGCAGCGGCGAACCCGAGCGCGACTTTCGCAAAGGATCCCCGTTTTGGCCGCCTCATGGGTAACGCGGCGGCTGTCGTGGACGCGCGTAACGCGCTGGCCGACGCGGGCATGGCGGCACGCGAAACCCGTGACCTCGTACCTCGCCTGCTTTCCGAGATGAGCACGATCACCACCGGCTTGACCGGCTCGAATCTCGAAACGGCGACCCGGGCCCTGGAACGCTTCGAGCTGCGCGCGCAGCGTCTGCAGCTCGATGTGACAGCGCTGGCGGCCGGCGGAGCCAATCCGAGCCAGGCCGCGCGGCGACTCGCCGAGAGCGCCGATTACCTGGGGCAGGTCATTCAAGGACTCCAGGGCGCCAACACCGGGCTCGCGCTGCCTCGCCTGGCGGGACCCGAGGCTGAGAAGCGTCTGAAGGCGCTCGACACGCTCTATACCGATCTTAATGGCGCGGTACGCCGTGCGGTGGCAGCAGCCCCCGCGCTGCCGGCTGCGCAGGCAGCCGCGCGCGACATCACCGCCGATGCCCGCACTCTGGCCTCTGCGGCGAAAATAACTCCAGACGCAATTCCGGCCGCGGCCAGTAAACTGCCGAGTTGGGCGCCGCTCGCCCTCATGGGCGGCGCGCTGGCACTCCTGCTCCTCGGAGTCATCGCTGCCCTGCGGATGCGCAAGACGGTGGAAGTCCAGCGTCTCACCGTCGACACCCAACGCAAGGAAAACGATCGCAACCAGCAGGCGATTCTGCGCCTGCTCGACGAGCTCTCGAGCCTCGCGGACGGTGACCTCACGGTCCAGGCTACGGTGACGGAAGACATCACGGGCGCTATCGCGGATTCAATCAACTACGCGGTCGATGCGCTGCGCGGCCTCGTCACCACCATCAACCAGTCCGCCATCCAGCTCGACAGCGCCACCCGCCAGACGCAGGCGCTCTCCCAGCACCTCGCCAAGGCCAGCGGAGCGCAATCGAAACAGATCGCCTCGGCGACCGAGTCGGCGGGCAGCATGGCTTCCTCCGTCGAAGAGGTGTCCGGCAATGCCGAACGCGCTGCCGACGTCGCGCGGCATTCGGTGGAAGTGGCCCACAAGGGCGGCGATGCCGTGCGTCGCACCATCGACGGCATGAACACCATCCGCGAAACCATCCAGGAGACCTCGAAGCGCATCAAGCGCCTTGGCGAGAGCTCGCAGGAGATTGGTAATATCGTCGAGCTCATCAACGACATCGCCGAGCAGACGAATATTCTCGCTCTCAACGCCTCGATCCAGGCGTCGATGGCGGGTGACGCGGGCCGAGGCTTCGCAGTGGTGGCCGACGAGGTACAGCGTCTTGCGGAGCGCGCGGCGAACGCGACCAAGCAGATCGAAGTGCTCGTGCGTACCATTCAGAC
>JAQGOC010000147.1 GCA_028293805.1 Gammaproteobacteria bacterium | reverse complement strand
CATCGAGGCCGGCAACTGGAAGCTCACGATGGAGAACAATCGTGAGTGCTATCACTGTACGGCGAACCATCCCGAGCTGACCGTGCCGCTGATGGAGTACGGCTTCGGCTACCAGCCCTCTCCCGAGAACGTGGCTCAAATGGCGAGCTTCGAGGAATTGGTCGAGCGCCAGCACAGGGGCTGGGCAGAATGCGGGCTGCCGTCGGTCGAGATCGAATGCCTGGACCACATCACCGGCTTTCGAGCCGTGCGCCTGCCCATCGCCGGGGCCGGCGAGTCACAGACGATCGATACCAAGGTCGCCTCCCGCAAGCTACTCGGCGATCTGCAACGAGCCGATCTCGGCGGCCTGTCCGTTTGGACCCAGCCGAACTCCTGGCACCACTTCATGAGCGACCACATCGTGAGCTTCTCGGTGCTGCCGATTTCTGCGGACAGGACGCTACTGCGCACGCGGTGGCTCGTGCACAAGGACGCGCAGGAAGACGTCGATTACAGCCTGGACAAACTGACTTCGGTCTGGACAGCCACGAATGATCAGGACGGCTCGCTGGTCGAGCGCGCGCACGCAGGCGTCAGCAGTTGCGCGTACGAGCCCGGACCCTACTCGCCCTTCACGGAAGGTCTGGTCGAGAAGGGTTGCGAGTGGTATCTGGACCGGCTCGCGACGGGCCTCGCATCAGACGAGCAATGAGCTGGCGCTCGACCCGCCGGGGTGAGCGAGCCGTCCAGCCTGCCGGGGGCGACCGCAGCTTGCGGCGCTTCAGCTGTCGGAAGACTTCAGGACTACAGCGCCCGAAGCAACCAGCTTGAACTGCGAATCATGCTCCAGCGCATCGCGCAGAGCCTTCAGCATCTGCTGGTCGATCACCGCCGCATTCTCCAGCACGACCGGATAGCGTACCGAGCACTCCAGGCCGTTTTCCGTCAGCCGCACACGGACTTCCGGCTGCGGACTGGGCGCGTCGAAGTCGATGAACCGCTGCACCATTGCGTGCTGCTTTTCGATAGCCACCCGATACTTGTCGTAGACCGCATTGGCGGCAGCCTGCAGCCGCCTGTGGGCCTCCAGCACGTCAGCCGTGGCGGCGACAGTCAACGTCACCGTGTGCCAGACATAGTCCGCTCCCGGGATCTGCTTGAACAATGCCGTCGGCTGAAACAACACTGCGTTCGACAACACAACCATACGTCCCGTGGAATGCAGATCCGGTCCTGACAACTCCATCAGGTAGATCCGGACCAATCCGATGTCGACGACGCGCCCGGTAACCGACGCCAGCGTAATACGGTCGCCGACACGGACCCCATAGCGTCCGATGAGAAAGAAATACGCCACGACCGCGAGAATCACGTTTTGCAATGCGACCGCGATGCCTGCCGTCACGAAGCCGACGTAGGTCGCAACCGACCCGATCTGCGACATCAGACCAAACAGGACTACCAGTGTCAGAGCTATTCCCACCACCACCCGCCGCAGCACGAGAAACTGGCGCCGGCGCCGCAGATCATGCAGATACCGAAACGTCGCCCGCCGCCAGATCTCCGAAATGACCAGCACGACCGCGATCCAGCCCAGCAGCAGCCCAATGCGCAGCGCGAGATAACGCGCGACCGATTTCATCCGCGTGTCGAGCCCGCCCCGCCATTCGTTGAGCGTGCCCGCCGCGCTCTCGACGGTCAGCCCCTGCTCACCCAGCGGCACCAGCACGCTCGACAGCTGTCGGAAGCGGACCGTGCCGGCTTCGAGAGTCTGCCGCTGCGCCAACAGCTCGGCCGGATCGGTCGAACTGCTCATGCTCATCGCGATTCCGCTGCCCACCACCTTGCGAACCTCCGCCGTCAGCGCCGCCCTCACCTTTTCGAGCTCGGCCAGCAGGGCGTCGGTTTCCTTGATGGCATCACTGAGCTGGCGCCGTGTGTCCCTCAGGGAAAACCATTCCGTCATCAGTGCGATTGCGCCCGCCGACTCGGGCCGGAGCTTGGGGGAATTCGCGGGGCTTGCGGCACCAGAGGTTGCACCTGACACAGCCGCTCCGGTAGGCGTTCCGCCGGCCGCGCCGCCAGCTGTTACGCCAGCAGCTCCGCCAGCTGCCCCACCGGCAGTTGCATCGGGCGCACCGCCACCAGCCGTTGCACCCGCGGTCGCCCCACCGCCAGAACCTGCCCCGGAACGCGTCTTGACAGCAGGAGCGCCGGCCAACGAGCCGCGAGATCTCGCCGCCGCGAACTGCCGCAATTCCGGAACCGATCGCTCCAGGTCGGCGAGCTGTCCTGCGAGCGGACTCAAGCTTCCATGGTCGCCGGTAAGCGTGCTCGCCTCGAAGTTCTCCATGTCCTCGATACTGTCCTGCACTTCGCGGGCAAGGCTCAACGCGGCGGCTACCTGACCCCGCCGGGCAATGAGTGTTGCGCGCTCTTGTCCACGCGCATGCCGTATCTGCTCATCCAGCGAGGCAAGTTGCGATTGCAGCGTGGCGATGCGTTGTTGGAGGCTCGTCGCAGCCTGATCGAGGCGACCTGCAAAACCGGTCGCGGGCGCGGAATTGTCGTTTGAGCTGGCACTGGACTGCTGCGGCGATTGGGTGTTCAGCAGTCTCACGCAAGCCCTCCCGAACTCAAATGCCAGCTCGACGGCTGTCAGAGACTGCTCCTGCAGCTTGTCTCTGGCGGCGGCATCGTCGGCCGCGAGCTGCGATTGCTTGACGGCCTCCAGGTGGTGATACCAGCCGACCGTTTGCCCCACGTGAGCGGCGATCTGGTCAGCGGTGAGAGGCAACAACGGCTGCGGTGCCGGCGGGGGAGCTGGCGCCGCCTGAGAAGGATTTGCCGGCGGAGCAGCGACGACGCCCACACTGCCGTCGCCCGGGACCATCCACAGCCCCACACACAGCCAAACCACAAAGGCATCGCGTTTCAGGCGAGGGATGCGGCGCGGCCTGCACGTGCGAGACACGAAGCGCTGCGGCAAGTCACAACGCTGGACCGCAGGCTCACGATTTAAGTCCTCAGCGTTCTCCATGGCACGCGGGTGCGCAGGAATCGTGCCGCGAGCACAGATCTGTGATACTGTACCCCAGTATCGTACCTCTCCAACTATCCGTGGAAACCTCATGGCTCACACCATCAAGGAGAAGGCCAAGCTGTTGGCCCGCGTCCGCCGCATCCGTGGGCAGGTCGAGGCGCTGGAGCGAGCGTTGGAAAGCGAAAAAGAGTGCGTGGAAGTGTTGCAGCAGATTGCCGCCGCCCGCGGAGCCATCAATAGCTTGATGGTCGAGGTGGTCGAGGATCACATACGCACCCACGTCGCGGGCCCCGCTATCGACACCGAAGCTCAGCGCCGCCAAGGGGCCGAGGAGCTCATCGACATCATCCGCGCCTATTTGAAGTGAGCCAGAGAAGATCCCGATGAAATCCAAGCACGCGGCCGCTCCCACTCTCCATGAGATCGAATCGAGGGCGAGCCACACCAACGGGGATGATGCTGCTCACGACCACGACGGCAAGCGCACTCACGCGCATGACGAGGGCCACTCTCGCGATCACGACGACCATGGGCACGATCACGATCACGCTCACACGTTCGATTGGGCCGAAGCTACTCGTATCGCAGCTGTCGCGCTGGCAGCCGCAGCGGTGTGGTTCCGCGTGTGGGAGCCTTTTGCACTGCTGAGCGTGATCGGAATCGTCGGCCTCGCCGTGGGCGGCTGGCCCATTTACAAGGAAGCGTTCGAAAACCTCGCTGCGCGCAGGATGACGATGGAGCTGTCGATGACGATCGCCATCGTCGCGGCCGCGGCCATCTCGGAATTTTTCACGGCGCTGATCATTACCCTCTTCGTGCTGGTCGCCGAAGTGTTGGAAGGTGCGACCGTCGCACGCGGGCGGCGGGCGATTCGCAGCCTGCTCGACTTTCTCCCGCACGCAGTGGCGGTGCGGCGCGGCGGCGCCATCGCCGAAGTAGACGCCGCTGCATTGGCGATAGGCGATGCCGTGCTGGTCAACCCGGGCGGCCGCATTCCGGTCGACGGTACCGTGCTCGCCGGGCATTCGTTCGTCGACCAGGCCCGGATCACCGGCGAGTCGATCCCGGCTGAAAAGACTGCCGGAGACGGCGTCTACGCCGGCTCCATAAACCAGTCGGGTGCGCTGGAAATCCGGGCCGAACGCATTGGCCGCGACACGAGTTACGGCAAGATCATCGAAGCCGTGGAGCAGGCGGAGCGCTCACGCGCGCCGGTGCAGCGCCTCGCCGACCAGTTGGCCGGCTATCTCGTCTATTTCGCGCTGGGTGCGGCCGCGCTCACCTTTATCCTCACACGCGATGTCCGGTCCACCATTTCGGTGGTCATCGTCGCCGGCGCTTGCGGGATTGCTGCAGGAACACCGCTCGCCATTCTCGGAGCCATAGGCCGCGCCGCCCGCGGCGGCGCCATCATCAAAGGCGGCCTGTTCCTCGAGCAGCTGGGCAAAGTGGACGTGGTGGTGTTGGACAAGACCGGAACGCTGACCTTCGGCCAGCCGGAAGTGCAGGCGCTCCTCCCCTGCGCGGACGTGACGCCCGACGATCTGCTGGACTCGGCCGCGGCTGCCGAGCTGCGCTCCGAGCATCCGCTCGGCAAGACGATCGTGGCTTACGCGCTCAAACAGAATCGATCTCTCACCGAGCCCGAAGAGTTCGGCTACACCCCCGGTCGCGGCATCAATGCACGCCTGGCCGGAGTTACCATCCTGGTAGGCAACCGCGCCCTCATGGAGGACCACGGCATCGAGGTGAGCGAAGCTCTCTTTGCACATCACGCAGGGGTGTCGGAAGTCTATGTAGCGCGCGCGGGCAAGCTGCTGGGCGCTCTTGCTATCGCCGATACGGTGCGCCCGGAAGCCAAACAGGCCATTGCGCGCATCCATCAGCTAGGAATGAGAACCATCCTGCTCACCGGCGACGCACACGCGGTCGCGGCTGTGGTTGCCCGGGACCTGGGTATCGACGAGGTCGGCGCGGACCTGTTGCCCCAACACAAACTCGACCGGGTAAGAGCCCTGGTAGCCGGCGGCCACACCGTCGCGATGCTGGGAGATGGCATAAACGATGCTCCCGCCCTCACCGCGGCACATGTCGGTGTGGCAATGGGATCGGGGACCGACGTGGCACGCGAAAGCGCCGACGTGGTCCTGCTCGGCAACGACCTCATGAAGTTTACCGAAACGCTGGCGCTCGCCCGCCGCACCCGCGCGATTATCTGGCAGAACTTCACCGGAACGATCCTGGTCGACGCCTGTGGTATTGGGCTGGCGGCGTGCGGCTTCCTGAATCCCCTCCTGGCCGCATTCATCCACGTCGCCTCCGAACTGACGTTCATTCTGAATTCCACCCGCCTGCTCCCCGGGCGGCGTCCCAGCGCGGCAACGCAATCGCCCTGAGATCGCGTTACGATTGCGGCATGAGACAGCATGATGTCGCCGCCGCCCTGCGGCAGCTGCTCCCCGCGGACAGCGTCCTTTCCCGGGACGAGGAGTTGCATCCTTACGAGTGCGACGGGCTGACCGCATTTCGCCAGATACCGATGCTGGTCGTCCTGCCGCGCACGGAGGAGGAAGTAAGGCAGGTCCTGGTCACGTGCCGCCGCCTGGAGGTGCCCGTCGTCGCGCGGGGATCTGGCACGGGACTGTCGGGTGGAGCGACGCCACACGCCTCGGGAGTGCTGCTGTCGCTCGCCCGGTTGAACAAGATTCTGGAGATCGACGCGCTGGCACGCATTGCGCGACTTCAGCCTGGAGTCCGCAACCTGCAGGTCTCGGACGCCGCGGCCCCACATGGCCTCTACTACGCGCCGGACCCTTCGTCACAGATCGCCTGCTCCATAGGCGGCAACGTGGCCGAAAACTCCGGTGGCGTGCATTGCCTGAAATACGGCCTGACCGTGCACAACGTGCTCGGTATCCGGGGCTACACTATGGAGGGTGAGCTGCTCGAGCTGGGCAGCCGCGCGCCGGATCGGCCGGGGCTCGATCTTCTCGCCCTCGCGATCGGCTCCGAGGGGCTGCTCATGGTCGTCACCGAAGTCATCGTCAAGCTCGTGCCTCGACCGCAGCTCGCGCGCGTCGTGATGGCTTCGTTTGCCGACGTGTGCGAGGCGGGCAACGCCGTCGCCGCGATCATCGCCGCCGGAATCATACCCGCCGGTCTCGAGATGATGGATCGCAAGGCCACGGCCGCCGTCGAGCCTTTCGTGCAGGCCGGCTATGACCTGGCGGCCGAAGCGATTCTCCTCGCGGAGGCAGACGGCACGCCCGAAGAAGTCGCCGACCAGATTGCCGAGATCGAGGGAGTGCTGAGCACTGCCGGCGCTACGGCGATGACTGTGTCGAACACCGAGGCGGAACGCCTGCGGTTCTGGTCGGGCCGGAAGAACGCTTTTCCAGCCGCAGGCCGCGTTTCTCCCGACTATTACTGCATGGACGGTACCATCCCGCGCAAAAACCTGGGCCCCATGCTCAAGGCGATCGAGGCGATGGAGACGCGCTACGGACTCAGGTGCATGAACGTCTTCCACGCAGGCGATGGCAACCTGCATCCGCTGATCCTGTTCGACGCCAACACGCCAGGCGAGTGGGAGCGGGCCGATCGGTTCGGCGCCGAGATCCTCGAGCTATGTGTGCGGCTCGGCGGCACGATCACGGGCGAGCACGGTGTCGGAATCGAGAAAATAAATTCCATGTGCGTGCAATTCTCCGAAGCCGAACGCGCGGCTTTCTTCGCGGTGAAGGCAGCGTTCGATCCGGCTGGCCTGCTGAATCCCGGCAAGGCCATTCCGACACTCGCGCGCTGCGCCGAATACGGCAAGATGCACGTGCGCGGCGGCGCGTTACCTCATTCCGACCTGCCCCGCTTCTAACGCATGACCGCACCACCGGGCGCCACGCTGAGCGAGCTGCGTGAATGCGTGACCGCCGCGCATCACGAGCGCAAACGTCTGCGACTGCGAGGCGCCGGCACCAAGGATTTTTACGGCGAATGCGTCGTCGGGGAGCCTGTCGCCGGCGACGCCCTCGACCTGCGTTCCTATCGAGGCATCGTCGATTACGAACCGTCCGAGCTGGTTCTCACGGCCCGATGCGGGACTGCGCTGTCGGAAATCGAGACCGCATTGGCCGAACGGGGCCAGTTTCTCGCCTTCGAGCCGCCCGCGTTCGGTGGTGACCCGACCATTGGCGGTGTCATCGCGGCGGGGCTGTCCGGGCCGCGCCGCATGTACGCCGGGGCGGCTCGCGATTTCGTGTTGGGAGCGACGCTTCTCGATGCGCGGGGAGAAGTGCTGCGCTTCGGCGGCCAGGTCATGAAGAACGTCGCCGGTTTCGACGTGTCGCGCCTGCTGTGCGGCTCCCTCGGAATCCTCGGAATCATTACGGAAGTATCCCTCAAGGTGCTGCCGATGCCACGCGCGGAAGAAACACTCCGCTTCCCACTGTCGGCACAGGAAGCCGTCGCAGCCTTCAACCGCTGGAGCGGCCAGCCCCTGCCAATCTCGGGAGCAGCGTGGTGCGAAGGAGCCGCATACCTGCGCCTCTCCGGCGCCGCCTCCGCCGTACGCACCGCGAAGGAAGGCCTTGGCGGCGAGCGCGTGGAGGCAACATCGGCTGCGCAGTGGTGGAACGCCCTACGTCACTGCAGCCATCCCATTTTCAACAACAGCAGTATTTGGCGCCTATCCCTACCGGACACCACCGCGCCGCTGACCCTTCCCGGCGAGCTACTCATCGACTGGGGCGGAGCGTTACGCTGGTACGCCAGCGAGGATCGGGATCCGGACGCGCAAAACGTCGACGTCCGCGCGGCCGCATCGGCTGCCGGCGGCACCGCAATATGCTGGCGCGGCCCTGCACCCTCAACGGGCCGGTTCCACCCACTTCAGCCGGCCGTGGCCGAGCTCCACCGCCGCTTGAAAGAACGATTCGATCCGCACGGAATCTTCAACCCGGGCCGAATGATCGCGGGCCTCTAACCGCCGATAGCGACGAAGACGAACGTCCTCAGTTGCTCAGGTGCTCTTGGTGCGCCTTCACCATCTCCGCCATGCTCGCGAAGCGGAAATCATACCGTGGTGTCCCCATGGGCGGCACCGTCGCGCCCCACCCCTTTTCCTGATGCTGACGGTCTATCCACGCCGTAGTCAGCCCCGCGGCCTGTGCCGGGCCGTGATCGTGATACAGACTCTGTGCGGTATGCAGTATGTTGCGTTTCAACACGCCAAGGCCTGCGAGCGTCTTGACCAGGTACGCGAAATTCCGCGGATCGGGCTTGTACGATCCGATGTCCTGCGCCGTGCAGATCGCATCGAAATTGACCCCCAGACGGCGGCTCGTGCCCGCGAAGCTCTCGCGGTCGACGTTCGACAGGATGACGAGCTTGTAGTAGCGCTGGAGATATTGCAGCGACGCCGGCGTGTCCGGAAACTCAGGCCAGTCCGGCACCGACTTCCCGAACGCGATCGCGCCCTCCTCGGCTCCAGTCACACCCCACTCGCCCGCGAGACGGCGATGAACCTCTGCGAGCAGCTCGGAATAGATCATCTGCGGCGACGCCGCCTGCTGCGCGACTTCATGCCGGCCGAACGCCGCCAGGACCTCGCCTCGCCCCAGTGTGACCCCTGCACTTCGTAGCAGCGGCTGCAGGGCATTGAAAAGTCCGGTCTCCCAGTCGATCAGCGTTCCGTAACAATCGAACGTCAGCGCCTTGAAGTCCGTGAGCTTCATAAGTAATGCTCCTCAGCCGTGTCCGTGTCGATGGTGAATATCCGGAAAGTGAGTATGTCCATGCCGCAGCCATCCGTGGTGGTGCTCGTGGGTGTGAGGCTTCAGGCCGTCCCAGTCAAAATCATGTTCA
Source organism: Gammaproteobacteria bacterium (assembly GCA_028293805.1). Lineage (GTDB taxonomy): Bacteria > Pseudomonadota > Gammaproteobacteria > Steroidobacterales > Steroidobacteraceae > 13-2-20CM-66-19. The sequence continues at coordinate 50,254 of JAQGOC010000147.1, read as the reverse complement.
TGCTGATGATGTTCATCGTGTGTATGGGAATGTGAATGCAACAGCGGCTCATGCACGTGCTCGTGGTCGTGGTCTTCGGTCACGTGCAACCAGACACCGAGCCCCATGCACAGCGCCGCCAGCCAGAACGCACCACCACTGGACTGCCCATACAGGAGAAGCGCGACGCCGGCACCGATGAAAGGTGCCATTGCGAAGTACGCGCTCGTTCGCGCGGTCCCCAGTTGGCGTAGCGCGACGATGAATAGCATGAGGCTCAGACCATAACCCAGAAACCCGATCAAAAGCGTACCCAGCACATGCGGCAGCGGCGGAAGAGCGGCGCCGAGCCCAAATGCCAACGTGGTAGTGGTAACTCCGGCAACGAGACCTTTGTTCGCGGCGATGACACGCGAATCACTCGCCGAGATCTTGCGCGTCAAATTGTTGTCGAGCGCCCAGCAAAGGGACGCGCCCACGATCGCCAGCAGCGCGAGCGGACTGCCCGCCGAGGAGAACCGCGCCGGCCAGACCAGAACGAGCCCTCCTGCGAAAATGATGACCAGCCCCAACACGACGCGCCGGCTCGCAGCCTCGCGAAACACCAGCCACGCTAGCACGGCCGTAAACACTACCTCGAGGTTCAATAGCAACGACGCGGCCGCCGCGTCCGCCCGTGCAAGACCGGTCATGAGCAACGCCGGCGCAACCATGCCGCCCACGAGAGTCGACACAGCCAGCCAAGGCCAATCGTGAGCCGTAAGCCCGGTTGCGGACCAGCCGCGATCCTGCACGATCCGCAGCACGCTTACCCCAATGCCGCTGCCCACATACAGCAGTCCCGCGATCAGAAGTGGATGGGTTCCGGCAAGAAGCTGCTTCGCGACGGGCGTAGTCGCGCCGAACAGCAGCGCAGAGACCAGCGCAGCCGCTACTCCGGGATGCAGCGCACCGGATGGATTGCGCCTGCGGCTCATGCGCCGGAGGATATCGCGTGCACTTGCGGCTCGGGTCCTTCGCCCGCAATCGCGGGATCCGCAGTCAAGGATTGCCCCGATAGATCGCGCTCCAGAGTCACGCAGGACCCGGGATACGCGAAATCGAACGACAGCGTGAGACCGTGCAACTTCGCTACAGCGGCCACCAGACTCAGGCCCAACCCGCTGCCAGGTGTATGACGGCTCTTCTCGAGGCGGTGAAAGCGCCGCAAAACCGCCTCGCGTTCCTGATGGGGAATGCCCGGCCCGTTATCCGATACCGCGACGCCAATGGACCCGTTGTAGCAGAAGGTCCGCACGCCGACACAGCCTCCCGTGGGGCTGAATTTGATGGCGTTGTCCACGAGGTTGCTGATCGCTTCGAACAACAGGCTCGGATCACCGGACATCTGCGGGAGCGCGTGCGCATCGGTGTCGAACGAAAGCAACACCCCGCGCTCCTCAGCCACCGGCGCGTGAAATTCCACCACGTCGGCCGCAATCCGCCCGAGGTCGATTTTCGTGAAGCCCGCGCGCCGCGCGCCATCCTCGACCTCCGCGATGCGTAACAGCGCGCTGAACGTCCCCAGGACGGCTTTCGTTTCCGCGATCGCCTCATCGACGGCGGCGGCGTATTCGTGGGTCGATGTAGTGCGGCGTCGAGCGCGCTCCAGACCTCCCAGGAGCCGCGTGAGAGGCGTACGCAAGTCGTGCGCGATGTCGTCGGTAACGCCCTTGACCTCCCGCATCAGCCGCTCGATGTCGTCCAACATTCCATTGACGACATGGACCAGCCGGTCGAGGTCGCCAGCGCCCCGATCCGTCGGCAGGCGCTTGGCCAGATCTCCGGTCACGATGCGCTCGATGGCGTCCGTGATGCCCTTGATCTGACGTACCGCGCCCCGGCCGGTGATCACGGCACCGGCGAGTCCAATGGCCAGCACGAGAATTCCCCCCCAGGCCATGGCCTTGAGCAGCAGATCCTGAAAGGCGCGAATCTCGGTGACGTTCTCGCTCAGAAAGATGATGTTGCCCGTCGGCAGGCGGTCGGCAACCCCCCGAAACGGCGCGGCACGGCCCGCGCGCCGCAGCTTGAATTCGAAATATTGCCGGAATCGCGCCGGACGTTGCGGCAGGACCGTCAGATTGCCCGACAGGTAGTGACCGGCAGGATCGAACAGGCCAAACGGCCACCAGCCGTCCGGATCGCGCTGGGCATGCGTACGCATGCGCTGCTCCACTTCCGCGAGGTTGGCGAGAGCGTAGACACCCAAGTTCCGCTGCAGCCGGTCATCGACCGAGTTATTGAGATAGGTCGTGGTCTTCCAGAAGAGGAATCCGAAGAACACGAACGATGAGACGCCGAACAGGCCGAGGAACAGCACCGAGAGCCGGAAGCTGGTCGTGAGGGGAAGATCAGTCAGCCGCACGGAGAATGTACCCGGAGCCGCGCACGGTCTGAATCATCGACGGCAGCCCGCCGTCATCGAGCTTGCGGCGCAGCTTGCCCATGTGAACGTCAATGACATTGGTTCTCTGGTCATAGCGATACGACCAGACCTCCTCGAAGAGCATGGTACGGGTGATCACCTGTCCGGGATGACGCAGCAGGTATTCGAGCAAGCGGTATTCGCGTGGCAACAACTCGATGTCGCGCCCGCCGCGCCGGACCTCCCGCTTCAGCAGGTCGACCTCCAGATCGCCGACGCGCAGCATGGTCTGCCTCTCCGGGATCGTGCGCCGCCTGAGCAGTACTTCGATCCGCGCGGTCAACTCCAGCGATTCGAACGGCTTCGTCAGATAATCGTCGCCGCCCGCCCGCAGGCCGCGCACACGCTCGTCGACGGCGGACAAGGCGCTCAGGATGAGCACCGGGGCGTCAATGCCGAGCCCGCGCAGACTCCCCAGGACGGTGAGGCCGTCGACGCCGCCGGGAAGCATGCGGTCCAGGACGATCGCCGAGTACCGATCCGCAATCGCGCGGTCCAGGGCATCCTGCCCGGAAACGGCGCATTCCACCTCAAACCCATGGTCGGCCAGCGCGGCCGCGATCTCCGCGGCAGTCTGTGCATCGTCCTCCACGACCAGGACTCTCGTCATATCGGCTCCTGTGATCCTCGAGGGCCCATCATATACCGTAGGAAATAGCCTGATCGCTGACGTAAAATCGATTTTAGAAGACGGCGCCGCGGCTCCTGCGGCATCCTCGGCGATCTAGTCTTCAGCTTCATCTGCGACGCTCCGGCACAATCGGGCGTCGACGCCGTCAGCCCGATGCAAGCCTGGGAAATTCGCGCCGGGCGGCCTTGGCTGGGGCCCCGAAGTATCCATTGGAGGATTGGGTGAACGACGTCGCCAGTCACACTCCGCGACACCCCCTGTCGCGGGCCAAAGCTATCCGTATCAGCGCCCTGGCGCTCGCGGCTCTGCTGCTGGGGGGCTATCTCCTCCTGGTTCATAACCGCGTGCGCGCGGCCGCGGCGAAAGGCCCGAACGCGGCGTCGGTCCCGGTGCTGGTCGGCAAGGCAACGACTCAGGATCTGCCGGTCGCCCTCAACGGCATCGGCACCGTGCAGCCTTTGAGCGTCGTCGAAGTCAAAGCCAGAGTCGACGGCCAGCTGGACAAAGTTGCCTTCACGGAGGGCCAGGAGGTCCGCGCGGGCGCGCTTCTGGCGCAGATCGACCCCCGCCCCTTCGAGGCGCAATTGGCACAGGCCGAGGCCACTCGTGCCAAGGACCAGGCGCAGCTCGCGAATGCCAGATCCGATGTCACCCGCTACTCGACCCTGCTGGACACCGGCGGCGTCGCCATCCAGATCATGGATGCGGCGAAGGCCCAGGTGGCGGCACAGGAAGCGACGGTGCGCGCGGATCAGGCAGCGGTCGACACCGCGAAACTGCAGCTGCAGTTCACGCGATTGGTCTCTCCGATCGACGGGCGCGTCGGCCTGCGGCTGGTGAATGCCGGGTCGATCGTGCACGCCAGCGATGCGACCGGCATTGTCACGGTCACGCAAATGCATCCGATCTCCGTGATCTTCTCCCTGCCGCAGGATGAGCTCCCCGACATTCTGGCGAGCTCATCGAAGGGCAAGCTGGCGGTCATCGCATACACCCGCGATGGCACTCGCAGCCTCGCCGAGGGCGAGCTCTCCGTCGTAGACAGCCAGGTCGATTCCACCACCGGACAGGTTCGGCTTCGAGCGATCTTCGCCAACGCCAACCGGACGCTATGGCCGGGCTCCCTCGTATCCGCCCGGCTCCTCGTACGGACCGATCGAGCCGTCACCGTAATTCCGACGCGCGCGCTGATGCGCGGCCAGAGCGGTGAATATACGTACGTGGTCAAGGCCGACAAGACGGTCGAGATGCGTCCCCTGACGACCGGCCAGTCTGTCGACGGTTTCACCGCAGTGCTTGCAGGCGTAGCCCCCGGAGAAACAGTCGTAGTCGACGGTCAGAACCGTATCGCGCCCGGCACTCACATCGAGGCCAGGGAGATACCGGGATCCGGCCTATCGGGGTCCGGCCAACCGGCCGCCGACCCTCTCGCTCAACGGAACAACATGCCGTGAACATTTCCGAGGTCTTCATCCGACGGCGCGTAGGCACGATACTACTCGCCCTGGGTGTCATCTTCGTTGGCCTCAACGCCTACTTGTCGCTTCCCGTCGCGCCGCTGCCGCAGGTCGAGTTTCCGACGATCCAGGTCTCAGCCAGCCTGCCCGGCGCGAGCGCCGAAACCATGGCCTCCTCGCTCGCAACACCGCTGGAGCGTTCTTTATCGAACGTTCCGGGCATTACGCAGATGACCTCGTCGAGCTCGCTGGGCAACACGCAGATCACTCTGCAGTTCGATCTGAGCCGCTCCATCGACGGCGCCGCGCAGGACGTGCAGACCGCGATCAGCGCTGCCGGTGGCCTGCTGCCGAAGAATCTTCCCAATCCGCCGACATACCGCAAGACGAATCCGGCCGACTACACGGTCCTAGAGCTCGCGCTCACTTCGGACACATTGCCCCTGACCGAAGTCGATCGCTACGCCGAGGACTTCATTGCGCAGCAGATCTCCCAGATGCCCGGCGTAGGGCTCGTGGACTTCCATGGCCAGCAGCGTCCGGCAGTGCGAGTGCAGCTCGATCCGGACAAAGTGGCGCAGCTTGGCCTGACTCTCGATGATATCCGCAGCATTGTCGCTGTGCAGACAGTCAACGGGCCCAAAGGCAGCCTGACCGGCCCGCACCGTGCGGTCGTGCTCGATGCCACCGATCAGGTGATGACGGCGGCCGGCTACAAATCCATTGTCGTCGCTTATAAGAACGGGGCGCCGATCCGGCTGGAGGACCTGGGCAACGTCGTCGATGCCCCCGAAGACGTGCAACAGGCGGCGTGGCTGCAAGACAAGCGCGCCATCATCATCGATATCCACAAGCAGACCGGCTACAACGTCGTGGAGACGATCGACCAGATCAAGGCACGGTTACCGCAGCTGACGGCCTCGCTGCCGCCGGCGGCCAAGCTCGTCCTCGTTGGCGATCGCACTCAGACCATTCGCGCGGCGGTGACGGACGTACAGATCACCATGCTGATCACGATCGCGCTCGTGATCCTGGTGATCTTCTTTTTCGTGCGCAATCTGTGGGCCACGATCATACCCAGCGTGGCGATACCGCTGTCGCTCATAGGTGCATTCGGTGTCATGCACCTGCTGGACTACAGCCTGGACAATATCTCGCTGATGGGCATGACCATCGCCGTGGGCTTCGTCGTGGACGATGCGATCGTCGTGGTCGAGAATGTCATGCGCCACCTCGAGGCCGGCAAACGGCCGCTGCGAGCGGCCATCGATGGCTCCCGCGAAGTGAGCTTCACCATCATTTCCATGACTTTGTCGCTCATCGCCGTGTTCATTCCCGTCCTGCTGATGGGCGGCATTGTCGGTCGACTTTTCAGAGAGTTCGCCGTGACAGTCACGGTTGTCATTCTCATCTCGGGTGTCATCTCGCTGACTGTGACCCCGATGATGTGCGCGTGGCTCATCCGCCATGCGCCCGCCGAGACGCATGGCAGGATATATCTCTGGTCCGAGCGGATGTTCGAAGCGGTGGCCGGCTTCTACGCAAGGACGCTCGACCGCGTCCTCGCGCATCCGGTGAAGATGTTGCTGGTCACCATTGCCACGCTCCTCCTGTCGATGTTCCTCTACGTCGTGGCGCCCAAAGGCTTCTTTCCGATCGTCGACTCGGGATTCATCGTCGGCACGGCCCAGGCGGCGCCCGACATCTCCTTCGATGCAATGGCCAACCGCATGCAGGCGCTCGGCCGCATCGTGTCGTCCGATCCTGACGTCGCCACGGCCGACTACTGGATCGGCAACAACCCGACGATGAGCCAGGCCCGCCTTTTCATCAATCTCAAGCCGCGCAACGAGCGGGGCTCGACGGCCGCTGAAGTCCTGGCCCGCCTCAAGCGGCACGCCGCCTCGGTCGAGGGGATCGTGCTCTACATGCAGATCCGGCAGGACATTCAGGTCGGCGGGCGCCTCTCCGCCGCGCAGTATCAATACACTCTGCAGGATGGCGATATCGCGGAACTGACGAACTGGTCCGACATTCTGCTCAGGAAATTCACGGCGATGCCGCAACTGCGCGACGTGAGCTCCGATGCGCAGTCCCTCGCTGCGAGCGCGACCATCAAGATCGATCGGGATACCGCGTCCCGGCTCGGCATTACCGTGCAGGCGATCGACGATCTGCTGTACGACGCCTTCGGACAGCGGCAGATCGCGACACTGTTCACGCAGCTCAATCAATATCACGTCATCGAAGAAGTCGATCACCGCTTCCAGCTCTCGACCGACTCGCTCAAGCACCTGTACGTACGCTCGTCCGTTTCCAACCAACTCGTTCCCCTCAGTGTCCTCGCGAGCGTCCAGCAGGGTCTTGCGCCGATCGCGATCAACCACCAGGCGCTGTTTCCCGCCATCACGCTGTCGTTCAATCTCGCTCCCGGGGTGAGCCTCGGTCAGGCGGTAGACGCCATCCGGGCCGTCGAGCGGCAGTCGGGCAAGCCCGCCACGCTGAGCGGCTCGTTCCAGGGGACCGCGCAGGCTTTTCAAGAGTCGCTGAGCACACAGCCTTGGTTGATCTTCATCGCGCTGGTCGCGGTGTATATCGTGCTGGGTGTCCTCTACGAGAGCGCGGTGCATCCGCTCACCATCATCTCGACACTCCCGTCGGCCGGCGTGGGCGCCTTATTGGCGCTCCTGTTGTGCGGGCAGGATCTTTCGATCATGGGCATGGTGGGCATCATCCTTCTCATCGGCATCGTGAAGAAGAACGCAATCATGATGATCGATTTCGCGCTGGCCGCGGAGCGCGACCGGGGGCTGTCGCCTCTGGCGGCGATCCGCGAGGGCTGCCTGCTGCGCTTCCGGCCGATCATGATGACCACGATGGCGGCCTTGTTTGGAGCCGTGCCGCTGGCCATCGGCGCCGGTGTCGGCGCGGAACTGCGCAGGCCGCTGGGCATCGCCATCATTGGCGGCCTGATCGCCTCCCAGGTGTTGACTCTTTACGCGACTCCCGTGATCTATCTCTGGTTCGACCGGTGGGCCATCTCTATGCGGCGCTGGCGCACCCGGGCCCAACCTCGCGGCGCCACGCCCACCGAGGACGGCCACGCCGAACACGAGCCGCACACGCTCCCCGCCCCCGCGGAAAGACCCGCGGCCGCTCTCGACACCTGAGCCGAGAGGCCGTGCGCAGTCTGCCTGACCCGGACGTCAGGTTGATTTGAGCTCCGCCGGATCGATCGGCAGCTTGCGCACGCGCTTGCCGGTCGCGGCGTAGATCGCGTTGACGAGCGCCGGAATCACCGGCGGCAGCGCCGGTTCGCCCAAGCCCGTCGGCGGGTTGTCTGTCGTGCGGAAATGCACTTCCAGCGGCGGCGCCTGATTCATGCGCAGCAGCGGCAGATCGTGGAAGTTGGTCTGCACCACGCGCCCGCGCTCGACGGTGATCGCCTGTCCCAGCGCGGCCCCGATGCCGTCCAGAGCCGAGCCCTGCACCTGGTTCAACGCGCCGCTCGGGTTGATGATCGGGCTGCCCACATCCGCGGCGATCCAGACTTTGTCGACGCGGACCGCGCCCGCGGAGTCGACAGTCGCCTTTACCACCTCGGCGAAGTAGCCCAGATGCGAGTAGTAGCAGGCCACGCCCAGGCCCGTGCCCTTGGCGAACGTCTGCTTGCCCCATCCGGATTTTTCCCTCACGAGCTCGAGCACGCCCACCATACGGCCGGTATCGAAGCCCGGCGCCGGTCCGAAGGGTCCCGGCGGTGTCGGCAGCACCCGCGGCGCACCCAACAGGTCGATACGGAACTGCAGCGGATCCTGTTTCGCGGCATGCGCGACTTCGTCCAGAAAGCCCTGAAAGGCGAACGCAAGGCCGTTGCTGCCGGGAGCTCGCAACGGCCCGGTCGGCAAGCCGAGCGGCATCGCCGACATGCCGAACTCGAGATTCTCGAGCAGCCGTGCCGGAAATTCCGTCGGGGATATCGTGGCGCTGTCGTTGAATTTATTGCCTTCGCCGAAGGTGACGAGATGATCGCGCAAAGCGACGAGTTTGCCCTTCGCATCCAGCCCGGCAGTGAAGTAATGGAAGCCCGCCGGGCGATACATGTCATGCGCGATGTCCTGCTTGCGATTCCACAGCAGTTTGACGGGCGCGCCGGCCTGCCTGGAAATCATTGCGGCCTGCACGATGAAGTCGCTGGCGAGCCGTCGCCCGAAGCCGCCCCCGCAACGGATGATATGGATCGTAACGTCGGTATCGGGGATGCCCAGAGTTTTGGCGACGAGAGTGCGTCCGGCGCCGGGGTTCTGCGTCGGCGCCCAGATCTCGACCTTGCCATCATGAAAGTGCGCGGTGCAGTTCTGCGGCTCCAAGGGCACGTGCGCGAGAAAAGGATAAAAGTAGGAGGCCTGCACGGTCTGCGCCGCGCCGGCCAGCGCGCCCTTGGTATCTCCGTCAGAGCGCACGATCTTCGTGGGCGCCTGTTTGGCGAGTTCGGCAGCCTGCCTGGCGAATCCCGCGCTGCTCTGGGTCGCAGCCGGGCCCTCGTCCCACTGTACCACGAGCTTTTCCAACGCCTTGTTGGCCTGCCACCAGGTATCGGCAACGATTGCAACGCCGTCGAGCGCTCCGACCTGCATCCCGGCGAAGGGGGCGGGACCGACGGCGGACGTCTTTAGCACAAATGCGTCGCGCACACCCGGCAGAGCCTTGATGGCATCGACATTCGCGCTCACGACGGTGCCGCCATGTACGGGGCATTTCTCATAGACGGCATAGCGCATGCCGGGCACGCTCACGTCGATGCCGAAGATCGGCTTGCCCGCCACGATGAGCGGGCTGTCGACGCCGCCGATGGCCTGTCCAATGATGCGGAAGTCCTTCGGATCCTTCAGTTTCACCGTCTTCAAGTCCGGCGGCGGCAGCTTGCTCGCCTTGGCCGCCAAAGCGCCGTACTTGAGCGTCCGTCCGGTAGGCTTGTGATGCACGACCCCGGGCGTCGTCTCGCACTCGGCTTCCGGAACGTGCCACGTCTGTGCAGCGGCTGCGACCAGCATCTGCCGGCCCGCGGCGCCTGCCCGGCGCAGCGGGTCGTAGTTCATCGGGGTCGTGAAGCTGCCGCCTGCGAACTGCGGACCGTATTTAGCCGGATCGAGCACGGCCATCTCGGTGCGGACATTCTTCCAGTCGACGTCGAGCTCCTCGGCGATGAGCATCGGCAGCATGGTCTTGACGCCTTGGCCGATCTCCGGGTTTTTTGCCTGGATCGTCACAATGTCGTCCGGCGTGATGCGGATATAGGCGTTGACGGTGGCGGCGGCCATGTCTGGTTGCCCCGGAGCGGCCGACGCGGCTGCCGATACGCTGAAATCCAGTAACAGGCCGCCGCCGGCAAATGCGCTGGCCGCGAGAAAGCTCCGGCGCGAGAAGCCCGAGCCGGTTTCTTCGGTCATGCCGCCGCTCTCACCGGTGGCGACGATGTTGACAGCAGCCATGATCAGACCTCTCTCGTGTCGGCGGTCGGCAGGCCCGCGGCCTGCTTGATGGCGGCGCGAATGCGGGTGTAAGTGGCGCAACGGCAGATGTTGCCGCTCATGGCGTCGTCGATATCCTGGTCGGTGGGCTGCGGCTTGCGGGTGAGCAGCGCGGTCGCCGACATGATCTGGCCTGCCTGGCAATAACCGCACTGCATGACATCGAGATCGAGCCACGCGGCCTGCACCTTCCGTCCTGTCGGCGTGTCGCCGATCGCCTCGATGGTGGTGATGTCCTTCGAGTCGACGGCCGCGATGGGCGTTACGCAGGAGCGGATCGGTGCGCCTGCCAGGTGCACCGTGCAGGCGCCGCACAGTCCCATGCCGCAGCCGAACTTGCTTCCCTTGAGGTCCAGGACATCGCGCAGAACCCACAGCAGCGGCGTGTCGCCATCCGCATCGACCGTGCGAGCCGTGCCGTTTACCTTGATCGTGTACGCCATTTTTCCCCCAAAAGGACCAGTCACTGCGTCCGCAGAAATGCCGGGCGAGAGCTTATTCCCTCTTCCCGGGCCCGGCCCGGCTCATCGGGGGACAATCCATCACGCGGTGACAAGTCGTGTTTCGGCAAACTAGCCTTTCCAATTCTGAAAGAATCCGTCCTGACCCGCGGCGCGCGAGCGTCTTCCCCAAAATCTGACCGGGAGGCCCTTCCTTGGACAAGATCACCAATCTGTTCGACTACGAGATCTTCGCCCGCGTCATCAAGGCCGGCAGCCTCTCGGCGGCGGCCCGGGAGCTGCATTCCTCCCCGGCCATGATATCCAAGCGTCTCACCCGCCTGGAAGAGCGCCTCGGAGTGAGACTGCTGCAGAGAACGACTCGCCGCCTCACCCCGACGCAGGTGGGCCAGAGCTTTTTCGAGCGCGTGGTGGCCGTGCTTGCGGCGGTCGAGGACGCCGAGAACTTCGCCGCGATCGACAGCGAGCGGCCGCGCGGCGTACTGAAGGTATCATTGCCGACCGCATTTGGCCGACTGCATGTCGCGCCGCGCCTCAAGCCGTTTCTGGATGCGAATCCGGAGCTGAGGATGCTCGTGGATCTCAGCGACGACTATGTGGACCTCGTCGCGGGCAGCTTCGATATGGCCCTGCGCATCGGCACCCTGCCGGATTCGAGCCTCGTGGCACGCCGGCTGGCCCCGAATCGCAGAGTGCTGTGCGCCTCGCCCCTTTACCTGGAGAAACACGGCGAGCCGCGCGACCTCGTGGATCTGCAGCGCCATCGGCTCCTGGCCGCCGGCCCGCAGATCACGTGGCGCCTGGAAGGAACGCAAGGGCCGGTCGTGTTCAAACCGCACACCGTTCTCGAGACCAACTCGAGCGAGGTCGTACGGGAGGCCGTCGTAAGCGGACTCGGCATCGGTTTCCGCTCGACGTGGGACGTCAGCGCCGAGCTCAAGCGCGGTGTCCTCAGGCGGGTGATGCCGTCCTATGGGAGCGCCATGGATGTCAACATCTACGCGGTGTATTCGGGCCGCCGCCTCGTGCCCGTCAAGGTGCGCGCATTCGTCGATTACCTCGTCGGGGTTTTCGGGCCGGAGGAGCCGTACTGGGATCGCGACATCCACCCGATGCTCGCGCGGGAGGTCAGCGACTCGCAGTGCCGCGGCACCCGACAGCAGCCCATGGATGGCGCGCTGCAGGAGCGCCGTAGCTCCTGACCTCATGGAGCGCGGCCGCCGTACATTGTTATTCAAACGAGACAAGCACCTTTTCCCGACATTCGGCCGCTATCGAAGCCGGGGGCGTCTCGCCGCACGCGTCGCCTTTGGTTAAACTGCCGGCACTGTCACGATTGCCCTAAGAGGGGACCCGTCGAATGAAACGTATTGCGAAGTCGAGCCTGATCGCGTTGTGCTCAATCACTGCCGCGTCCGCCGTTCTGGCACAGGATGCCGCTCCGCCGACACCCGAACAGGCCGCGCAGCAGGCAGTCGAGCTCCGGCAGGGACTGCTCAAGGTCATGGGGATGTACATGGCTCCGCTGGGTGGGATGTTGAAGAACAAAGTTCCATTCGACGCCGCCGTGGCGCAGAAGAGCGCGACGCACATCGCACAGCTGGGCACGATGTTGCCGGATGTGTTTCAGACCGATACGCGCAAGTTCACGACCCTGAAAACGAAGGCGCAGGACGGAATCTGGACCAATCAGGCCGACTTCGCCGCGAAGGCCGACGACCTGGTCAAGGCCGCCACCGCTCTGGGCGAGGCGGCCAAGACGGGCGAAAAGGGCGCCACGCTGAAGGCCGCCGGCGCCGTCGGCAAGGCCTGCGGCGGCTGCCACGACAACTACCGCAACAAGTAAACCGGTCGGCGGCCTGTCAACCGATGTTGGGCAGGTGCGGCCGGCTAGGTGCGGCCGGCTAGGCGCGGCCGGCTAGGCGCGGCGAGCCAGGCGCCGCCGGCTCAGTAGAGACTGTCCGTCGCCGGTGGCGCGTGAGTCACGAGCCAATAGACGAACCCGCCGCTGATCGCGCTCACGATCACGGCCTTCAGCAGTTCGGAGCTGCTGATGGCCTCGTGCGCCGGAATGAGCGTCGCCGGCTTGTGGCCCGTCAGCATGGGCACGACGAGATTCTGCTGCTTGACGAAGCCGTAGAAGGCGATCGCCGCGAGGTGCAGCCCGATCGCGCCCAGGATGACGTTGAAATTCAGGTTGTGCACGGTGGACAGCCAGCTCGCCGTGCTCTTGCTGACCGCCGGGTTATAAGGGCCGGCCCACACGACATCGTCCGTCGTGAAAAGTCCGGTGGCCGCCTGAACGGCAACCAGCACGATCATCAGGAGCACCATCAGGCCGCCCACCGGATTGTGGCCGATGCTCTGCGCGCCGCTCCTGCTGAGCAGGCTCTGCACGTAGAGCCATACCGCCGAGGGTTTCCTGAGGAAACTGCTGAAGCGTGCGTGCCGCGGGCCGAAGAATCCCCAGATGATCCGGAACACCAGCAGCCCGATGAGCCCGTAGCCCAGATAGAAATGCCACTGCATCCAGTCGAAGCCTGCCTTGGCAGTCGCCCAGGCCGCAAAAATACCGGCTGCGAACAGCCAGTGAAACAGCCGCAGCGGCAGATCCCACACGAGTCGTCTATCTTGCGCCTTGCTCGCTTCCGCCATACTCGTTCATCTCGTTAGGGTCTCATGCGGGCCGCATCTCACGCGGTGCAATTACAGCGGGCGCGCTGCCGGCGCGTCGGTCAGCAACTGTTTGATGAGCGCTGCGGTGGCTTCGTGGACTTCGATACTCGTGCCGCCACGCCCATGTCCACCGGCCCGACCCAGCGCGGAATCGACGGGCGTCATCCCTTTGGCGTCCTTCGCTCCCGGGTCGGCCTTATACGCGACCAGGGTCTTCACGACATCATCGTAGCCGAATAGAGCCGCGCCATGCAGCGCAGTCTGTCCGGTCCTGGTCTCATGGGCATTGACGTCGGCACCCGCCTTGACGAGCAGGTCAATCGACTCGACCTGCTGAGCCTGGGTCTTGAAACGGCCGCGCGTGTCTATCTCGTTCGAGCCGAGGCCGGCCGCCATCATGATCGGCGTGAAGCCGTGGACGTTGGGCAGGTTGGGATTCGCGCCATGTGCGAGCAGCAGGCGGATGGCCGGCACATCGGCCGCCTTCGCTGCACGCAGCAGGGGCGTTGCGCCCATCGTGAGCTCGAGATCGGCGCCACGATCCGGCCCTACCGCCCGATAGGGCGGAAAGAGTTTCAGCTGCGCATTGGGATTTGCACCCGCCTCGAGGAGCAGCTCGATCATTTTGATGCTGGTCGTCTCATCCAGCGAGGGCCGGTCCGGCCGGCCGCCATGCGGAATCGTGTTGAGGTCCACCGCCGCCCACAGCGGCGTACGGCCCCACCAGTCCCACGTGTTGGGGTTGGCTTTTTGGGTCAGAAGATACGCTGCGATATCGAAATGGAAGTTGGTCACTGCCATGATCATGGGAGTCACGCCTTCCGGATCGGGCAGGTTTACATCCGCCCGGGCCTTGACGAGGTGTTTCACGCATTCCAGGCACCCTTGCCGCGCCGCGTACAGCAACGGTGTCAGTCCGCCGACGGAACGCATCTGCGCGCGCGGCTCGGCGGTCACCATTCTCTGCCAATGATTGAGCATCGAGCGCGCATCGGCCTTCGCTCCGTGCTGCAGGAGCAGCTTCACCATCGCGGGTTGGCTCTGCGCCGCCGCCCACATGAGAGCGGTCTGCTCATGCCAGTGCTCGGACGCGTTGACGTTCGCACCGTGACGCAGGAGAAGCTTGACGGCGTCGACGTTGCTCGTACGCGCGAGAATCATCAGCGCCGTCTGCCCATCGGCGTTTGCCGAATCGGGCTTGGCGCCTGCGTGCAGCAAGCGCTCGATCACGAGCGGATCACCGGTCACCGCCGCCTCCAACAGGGGAGTCGAGCCGTACCGGTTCGCGGCCGAAGGATTAGCGCCGGCTTTCAGGAGACTTTCGACCAGCGGGACGTCGTCGTGGTAGACGGCCCAGTGCAGGGGCGTCGTACCGTCGGGCTCGGCGGCATTCACATCGGCCTTGTCCCTGACGAGCGCGAGAGCCGCGGCGCCGTCATTGGACTTCGCAACCTCCACGAGCGAGCCGGCCGCCCAGGCCACGCCCTGCCCCATAATCGCCAGCCCTGCGGCGGCGAGCACTGCCTGCAGCAGCGGTGTCCGGCGGCGCGCAGGCGCAACAGGCCGAATGTGGCTCATCAGACCTCCGCGAATTTCTGGGTGCTGTCGCCCACCGAGCTCACGGGAACCCCGGCACGATCGAGCATCGTCAGGAGCGCGTTCGCCAACGGCGTGTGGTCCGGATAGCGCAGATGCTGGCCGCCTTTGATTTTTCCGCAGCCGCCGCCGATGAACGCGGTCGGCAGGGGGAACTGGTTGTGCCGGTCGCTGTTGCTCATGTTGCTGCCGTACAGAATGATCGAGTGATCGAGCAGCGAGCCGTCGCCATCGGGCGTGTTCTGCAGCTTCGTCAGGAACTTCGCCAGCACCTGCGTGTGATAGCGCTGGATCTTGACCAGTTTGTCCTTCTTCACGGGGTCGTTCGCGTGATGGGAGACGGCGTGGAAGGCATCGGGCACGCCGATGTTGTTGTACGTTCTGCCGCTCACCTCGGCGGCCACCATGAAGTTCACGATGCGCGTCAGGTTCGCCTGGTAGGCCAGGTGCGCCATGTCGTACATCAGGCTCATCGTCTGGTCGAACGAATCCGGGGTACCGACCGGAACGTCGGGCAACTTCAAGTGCGACAGATCCTGCGCCTGCGTCTTCTGCACGCGCCGCTCGAGCTCGCGCACCGTTTCCAGGTAGTCGCTGAGCATCGCACGGTCGCGCACGCCGAGAGTGCGCTGCAGAGCCGAGGCATCGGCCGCGACCATGTCGAGAATGCTCGCCTGCTCCTGCACGAGCTCTTTGCGCTCGGCGGGGCTGTCGCCGCGGCCAAACAGCCGCTGAAACAATTTGCGCGGGTTGTACTCCATGGGCAGCGGCGTGGACGCTGTCCGGAATGCGATCGTGCCGGAGTAGTTGCAGCCGTAATCGCGGTCGCACGCACCACCCCCGCCGGGGGCTTCAGTAGCGATTTCCAGCGAAGGCAGCGGGGTGTCCTGGCCGATGTACTGTGCGGCGATCTGATCCGCCGTCACCGCCATGTTAGGGTCCTGGCCTTGTTTGGGATGCACGCAGCTCAGCCACGTCGCGGGTACGATGGCGTGCACGGCCTGGCTCTCGCCGGGACGGTTTCCCAGGCCGCTGATGATCGTCAGCTGCTTCTGGAACGGCTTCAGAGGCTCGAGAATCGGCGCCAGCTCGAAGCTGGCGCCTTCGGCCGTCGGAGTCCATTTCTCCATGATGGCGCCGTGCGGGAAATAGACGAAGCCCAGGCGCGTCAGCGGCTTGGCCGCGGTGTTCGCGAGCGCCGTGCGCGCCGGAATCATCGCATCCAGCAACGGCAGAGCGATCATCGCACCGGCGCCGCGCAGGAAAGTTCTGCGGTGGAGATATTTCTTGGTAATGAACACTGCGGTCTCCTGTTGGCGTGCAGCTTCAGTGCTGCAGGGCGGCCTGCTTGATCGGCGCAGCGCCAGCGCCGTTGCCGTCCGGGACGATCTGCATCCGGAAGGGCTGGCTATTCACGATGCCCAACACGATCGATGTAAAGCGGTAGTTGTCTTTGGCCGCCTCGCGCACGATCGCGCGCACGGTCGGCATGTCCTGATACTCGAGGCCGCGGCCGAGCGAGTACGTGAACAGCTTCTCGGTGAACGTCTGCGCGAACTGCTGGGGGCGCGTCATGAGATACTTGCGCACATCGGCCGGGCCGCGCAGCTGTACCCCACCCAATTCGCCACCCGCGTCGATCGTGATTCCGGCGTCGCGGTCCTTGGCCCGCCAGCCGCCGATGGCATCGAAGTTCTCGAACGCGAATCCCAGCGGGTCCAGAATGCCGTGGCACTGGTTGCAGGAAGGATTCGAGCGGTGCGCCTCCATTCGCTCGCGCACCGTCAGGGCCTTCGCTCCTTCCATATTTTCCTTCAAGGCCTCGACGCCCGGCGGCGGCGCATGCGGCGGCGTCCCCGTGATGCTCTCGAGAATCCACGCACCGCGCTTCACCGGTGAGGTGCGATTCGCGTACGAGGTGCCCATCAGAAAGCTGCCCTTGCCGAGCAATCCCCACCGGTTCGGATCGCTGAGCGTCACGCGGCGGAACTGCTCGCCGCGGATGTTGGGAATGCCGTACTGGCGGGCGAGGCGCTCGTTGACGAACGTGTAGTTCGCATCCAGCAGGTTGACGACGCTCTGATTTTCGCTGAGCACGCTGCCGACGAACAGCTCCGTCTCCCGCTTGAAGGCCGCGCGCAGCGGGCCATCGAATTGCGGAAAGAGACTCGGATCCGGCTCGATGTGATCGACCTCTTCGACGTTCAGCCACTGGTCCGCGAAGTTGGTGACCAGGGCGCCGGAGCGCGGATCGGCCAGCATGCGCCGCACCTGCTTCTCCAGCATGCCGGGCTCGTGCAGCCTGCCGGTACCGGCCACGCTCAGCAGCTCCTCGTCCGGTCCCTGGCTCCATAAGAAAAACGACAGCCGCGCGGCCAGCTCGAGGGCGCCGACGGGATACACGGTGCCCGCCGCCGCATTCGCGGGCAGTGCCTCGACCCGGTACAGGAACTTGGGGCTCGCCAGAATGGCCATCAGCGCCTGCTGGATGCCGCCATCGAAGCCGTGCCGCTGCCGCCCCGCTGCATAGAAGCGCAGCGGGGCGGCCAGATCGGTGGCGTCCACAGGGCGCCGATACGCGTGGCGTGCGAGGTTGGCGATGATCTTCTGCGCGCACGGCAGCTCCTCGCTCTCGCTTGCCGGATGGCAGATGAACACCCGCGCCCTGCTCGGTGTGTCGCTGACACCGGTCGGCTTGTTGGGACCGACCACTTCCACGCCGAACACGCCGGGAACGCGCGGCAGAGAGCCGCTCGTCCCGAGCGGCTCGAGCGTATCGTCCGACTCCGCAAAGGAGCGGGCAATGAAGGCGACCCCGATCTTATGAGGTCCCGCCTTCACGTCGACGTGGACATTCTCGAACCGCGAGCGGATGGCCTTGACCGCGGGGGCCTGCTTCTGATCGACTGCCTTCAGATCATCCACGCCGCCCAACTGGCTATCGAACACCTGCACGCCGTCGAGCGTCATGATGAGCTGGTGGGCGCTGTCGAGACCGGAGATGTAGCCGCCGCCGAAGCCGCCGCTCTGATTGAGGTTGAACGTGTAATCGCCATCGGCCGGGAACAGATGCTCGAACAGCATTCCGCCGCGGGTGCCGAGCGGCAGCCCTTCGAGATGCGCGTCCTGGCTGTTTTCGGGCGAGGAGCGGTAGACCGTGCTCGCGACCGATGAGGCCGGATCGCCGATCGCCTGCACGCTCACGTCGTGAGCGGCCACGATGTATTGGTCGAGAAAGGACGGGGATACCTTCAGCACGCTGGCGACGTTGTCGAAGCCGCCATCGCCCTTGGTATCTTTCGGCAGGAGAGCCGCAGCATCGATGTTGAGGCCGAGGAGGTTCTTGACCTCACGCGCGTACTCGGTGCGATTCAGACGGTGCAGCACCACGCTGCCCGGGTTCGGATGCGCGGCGCCGGCCTCATCGAGGCTCGTCTCGAGCCACCCGACCATCGAGTCGATCGTCTTCTGGTCCGGTTGCGGCTTGCCGGGCGGAGGCATGAGCCGGCCGCGCAACTTGCGAACGGCTGCTTCCAACACCTTGGCATCGTCCGCGATACTGTCCTCGCTCATGGTGTCGTACGCGACGCCGCCCGCCCAGTCAGTGGAGTTGTGGCACTTCTCGCAGTACTGCTCGAAGAAACCCCATCTGTTGTTCGGATCGCTGTGCGGGTTCTCGGCGCCCTCCGTCTGCGCGGAGCCTTGCCTCGCCTGTGTAGTCGCCCGCGCCGGTGGCGGTGCGCCGGTCTGCGCGCTGGGCGTGCCTGGTTGCGCATTCCCAGCTTGCGCGGCGGGCTCCGATTTCCGGGTGGTCCCTTCCGTCGCCGACGCCGTAACACCGCCGGCACACGCCGCAAACCCTGCAACAGCCAACAGGATCAACAGGCTGCCGCGGCCCTGCTGCGCGCGACGCCTCATCATCCGCCCGGTGGCACGCCGCCCCATTGCAATCCGATCGTTCGGCATCGAGCCCTCGCTAGACGATCCCGCCCAGCTCGCGGACGTGGGCCCACAGCCCGCGGTACGCATTGGCGAGAAACAGTTTGGGATCGCCCCACTTCGCATTGAACTCCTGCGTCGGTGGATTCGCGATCACGTCATCGGTACCCATGCCTTTCTTCAGCAGACCGATGAGCCGGTCTTTCAGGGTGGACAACATGTCGTACTGCGCTTGCAGGTCGGCACGCGTCTGCACGGGACCCACGCCAGGCACGATGCGGGTGTCCGCGTTCGTCAAGTCCAGCAGAGCCTTGGATGCGTCGGTCATGCCGCCGATCCACCCTCCGGTGCAGTAGTCCAGGATGGGATAATTTCCGGCCGCAAGCAGCCCTCCGGCCACCAGCACGTTCGGCCTCGGAAAGAACACGTAGAGGTCGCCATCGGTGTGAGCTCGAGGCAGGTAGCCGTACACGATCTCCTCGTTTCCGGCGGTCAACTTTCCCGATGTATAGATGGTCTCGGTTGGCCACGCTGCACGCGGACGCGGCTTGTAATGCCGGTCCTGCCAGTCGACGTAGAAGTCGGCGCCGAGCCACAGCCTGGTGTTCTCGTGCGCGATGATCCTGGCCTTGTCCTTCCCGAGCCGCTCGTTCGAGCCGGTATGGTCCCAGTGCCAATGCGTATTGAAGAGGGTATGGACATGGCGGCCGCCCGGTAGCTTCCCGATGACCTTCAGCAGGTCCCCGGAGCGCTCCTCGAGGCCGCCGTCAACCATCACTATGCCATCCGGCCCGGTGAGCACGACCACGTTCCCGCCCGCTCCGGCGAGCTGCACGAGGTTGTCGCTCAGCCCGGTCGCGACGATCGCTTCCGGCGGCGAGCGTCCGAACGCCCGGCTCCCCAGCGCAAGCGCTACTCCGGCACCAGCAATGGCGGCCTTCAAAAAGCTGCGACGGTCCGGCTCAGTCACGGCAGAATAATCCCCTCACGCAGCCATTGATCGTATTTTTTCGCTTGTGCGTCAATGCTTCCGTGCAGGCGCGTCCATTTTGAATCGGTCTAGACAGCGGCCACGGCGAGTCGGGCGACCTGCGCCACTCAATGCCGCGTGGGAAATAATCAGCCGGGCAGCTTTTCCATGCCGTCACAAATGCTTTTTGGGCTGAGGCTCTAATCTTCGCTGGCGGCGCCAGCCAAACTGATTGACGCAAAACGGCTACGAAAGGGGGCCGAGGATGAACCGCGCAACGACCACAGCCGGGGTACCCGCCACGGGGACGCCTGGCATTCAGCGCTCGCAATGGCGGGTCATCATCCTTTCGAGCCTCGGCGGCGCGCTCGAGTTCTACGACTTCGTCATCTACAGTATGTTCGCCCAGTACATCGGTGCGGCCTTCTTCCCGGCCAGCGATCCCCTGAATTCGCAGATGTATTCGTTCTCGGTATTCGCGGTGGGCAATCTCGCCCGACCGCTCGGCGGCGTCGTTTTCAGCCACTTCGGCGACAAGTACGGGCGGCGGCGGGTGTTCATCATCGCCATCCTGACAATGTCGCTCGCCACGATCTGCATGGGTCTGCTGCCGACGCAGGCGAAGATCGGCACCAGTGCCGCCGCTCTGATGGTATTCCTGCGCGTCCTACAGGGCTTCTGTCTCGGGGGCGAGTTGCCGGGCGCCATCACCTACGTGGTCGAGACGGCACCCCGCACGGCCGGCTTCGCTGCAGGCTTCATCTTCTTCTGTGTCAATTCCGGGGTCGCGCTCGCCTCCGCCCTGAGCCTCGTGGTTCACGAGCTGCTGACCGAGCCGCAGATCACGCAGTGGGGCTGGCGGATCGGCTTCCTGTTCGGCGGTTTCCTGGGGCTCATCAGCTTCTGGCTGCGGCTGTCGCTGGAGGAGACCCGCGAGTTCAAGGAATTGCGGCACACCGCTGCCGCGCACGCTGTCAAGCTGCCTGTGGTCGAGCTGATCCGCTCGCATCCCGCACCGGTCATCGTCGGCGTCTCCTCGATGATCGCGACGGCGGGGTTCAACGGACTGCTGTTCGCGATGCCCGCCTTCCTGCCGCGTGTGATGGGCTATCCCGCCGTGGAGGCCATTCAAGCCCAGAACGTCTGCCTCGTCGTCCTCTCGGTGGGTCTGCTGAGCGCCGCGTGGCTGGGCGACCGCATCCCGCGGCGCTGGATACTGGGCGCGGGCTCGATCACGCTGCTCGCATTGAGCATTCCGTTCTTCACGGCTGCGGCGAATCATTCGATGAGCCTCATCGCGCTGTTTGCGCTCGCGGGCCTCGCGGCATCGCTCGTC
The DNA here is from genome assembly GCA_028293805.1 of Gammaproteobacteria bacterium. Taxonomy (GTDB): domain Bacteria; phylum Pseudomonadota; class Gammaproteobacteria; order Steroidobacterales; family Steroidobacteraceae; genus 13-2-20CM-66-19. Next base: position 29,211 of record JAQGOC010000147.1, on the reverse strand, counting down.
AACGGACCGATGAGCGGCGTCGTGGCCGACTTGTTTCCGACTCGCATCCGCTTCAGCGGCGTGGCCGTGTCTTTCAACCTCGCCTTCTCGATCTTCAGCGGCATCGCGCCGCTGGCCGCGACAGTGTTGGTGGCGAAAACGGGATCGCCGGTCGGACCCGCCTATTTCATGTGTTTCTGCGCCGCGCTCACCCTCATTGGAGCTTTTTTCCTGCATCGTTACGACGGTCGCATCCTGGGGGAGCGGACTGCCGGCCCGGGCGCCCCGGCAACATCTTTTCCGGTGCAATGAAAATCCTTTGGCCCGCGAGAGGCTGCCCGCAGCGCCGCGCCCAGGCATAGTTCGAGCGACGCCAAAAGCCCGGAAAATTCAAGCACGGTCCGCCGCGAACGCGCAGCGGACGGCGCAGCTGTCATCGGAGAGTCTAGAGTGAAAACTTCTGCCGCGATTGCGGAGATCCTGAAGCGCGAGGGTGTCGATGTCCTGTTTGGATATCCCCGCAACCAGTTGCTGGAAGCGGCCGCGACGGCGGACATCCGGGTCATCATCGTTCGTCAGGAGCGCATCGGCCTGCATATGGCGGATGCCGTGTCACGCATGACGCGCGGCAAGCTGATGGGCGCGTTCTGCATGCAACACGGCCCGGGCGCGGAGAACGCCTATGGCGGAGTTGCACAGGCGTATGGCGACTCCGTGCCCGTACTGGTGATACCCGCCGGTTACCCGCGACGGCTGGCGCATGTGCCTTTCAACTTCAACTCCGTCCGGCAGATGGCCGGCGTATCGAAGCACGCCGAGCCGGTCACGATCGGCGCCGAAGTCCCGAATATTTTCCGCCGCGCCTTCACGCAACTGCGCAACGGACGGCCGCAGCCGGTCGTCGTCGAAGTTCCGCACGACGCGTGGGACGACGAGGTTCCGGAGCCGCTGAGCTATACGCCCGTCGTGCGAACACGTTCCGCTCCGGATCCGGAGGATGTGGTCAAGGTTGCCGACGTGCTCCTGCAAGCCAAGCGGCCCGTGATCTACGCCGGACAGGGCGTGCACTGGGCAGAGGCTTACAAAGAGTTGCAGGAGCTTGCGGAGCTGCTCGCGATACCGGTGTGCACCAGCCTGCCGGGCAAAAGCTCGTTCGACGAGACCCATCCGTTGGCGCTGGGCTCCGGCGGCAACGCGCACCCCAAGACGGTACCTCACTTCCTGCGCAATTCCGACGTGATCTTCGGCATCGGGTGCAGCTTCTCCGAGTCGCCGTTCGCGAGCGCCATGCCCAGAGGCAAGACAGTCGTTCATTCGACGCTCGATCCGGTAGACCTCAACAAGAGCGTCCCCGTGCAGTACGCACTGCTCGGCGATGCGAAGCTGACTCTGCAGGCGTTGCTGGCGGCTGTTCGCAATCACGTCACTGCAAAGCGCGACTGGACCCCTGTCACGAGTGAGATCGAGACCGTCACCGCGGAGTTCATGAAGGAGTGGCTGCCCCGGCTCACCTCCGACGAGCAGCCTCTCACCCCTTATCGCGTCCTGTGGGATCTGCAACGCACGGTGAATGTGGCCGAAACCATCATCACGCATGACGCCGGCAGCCCACGCGATCAGCTCATGCCCTTCTGGAAGTCGAAGACGCCGTTGTCGTACATCGGCTGGGGCAAGACGACGCAGCTCGGTTATGGCCTGGGCCTCGCGATGGGCGCGAAGCTCGTTCATCCCGACAAGCTGTGTATCAACGTGTGGGGCGATGCGGCGATCGGTTTCACCGGCACCGACTTCGAGACCGCGGTGCGCGAGCGCCTGCCGATCCTCTCCATCCTGCTCAACAACTCGTCCATGGCAATCGAGCTCGCGGTCATGCCGAATGCGACACAGAAGTATCGCGCCACGGATATCTCCGGCGATTACGCGGCGATGGCGCGGGCCTTCGGTGGCTACGGCGAGCGAATCACCGCGACGTCGGAAATCATCCCGGCCATCAAGCGGGGCATCGCGCAGACTCAGGCCGGCAAGCCCGCGCTGTTGGAATTCATGACTTCGCAGGAAACGCGGATCTCGAAGTACTAGGCCGGTCCGCTGCATCCGGTGACGCATGGCATCAGGCGATACTCCTGATGCCATGCTGCACAGCGCGAGGGCAACGCATGTGGGCACGATGTCGTACGAAGTGACTTCCGAGCAGCACGGACTCACCGTGCTCGTTGCCGCCCTGCTCCTTGCAAGCGCCCTGCCGCTGCCTGCGCAGACGTCGCCCGCTGCGCCGGCAACACCGATCGAACCCGCGCCTTTACGGCGCAGCAGCTGCTGGCACCGCCAACAAACGGCTGGTCAAGCCCACTTTCGAGGGCATGTGGAACAAGGGCGGCGCCGGCTTCTCGGGAATCCAGCAGGAAAGAAAGGCGACAGCGCCTGGCTGTTCTCGACGACCGGCACTGCTGGAGTCTTTCCCCATTTCGGGCCTCCCCCGCGCTGCCGGCCGCCTGAAATCAAGGTCACGTTCGCTCCGGGTGCACCAGAATTGGGCGCCGGGAAGCAGGTCTTCCACACCTGTGGCGTTGCCTGCCACGGCGACACCGGATTGGGCAGCCACGGCGGTGCAGCACTCGTCAATGCGTCGAAAGACGCTAAATTCGTCATCACAACCGCCACGACCGGCCGCAACGACATGCCGTCCTTCAAAGGCGTCCTGACGCCCCAACCGCTCCGGGACGTTGCCGGCTACATCACAACAGGTCTGTTCCCACCGCCCTGAGCCACAACTGCGACGTAGGGCTTGGGGCAAAGCCCGGCATCGGCTTAGCATGCAGGACATTCGTCCTGTAATGGGGTTGAGCGATGGGGTCTCGTGGTGCCGGGCTTTGCTTGAGCGCGTGCGGATTGCTGTGCGTTTCAGCAGAGGCGCACGATTTGCAGATCGACAATGTGACGATCGTCTCACCGGAGCGCGTCAGTCCCGTGCGGGGCGCCAGCGTCTACATCCATGACGATCGCATCGTAAAGATCGCGCCTTTCTCATCCAAAGTCGCACCCGGCCCGGGGGAGGTCATCGATGGCACGGGCCTCTATCTGACACCAGGGCTGATCGACACGCACGTGCACCTCGGGGGGGTCCCGGGCATGCTGCCCGAGCAGGAGCAAGCGCATCCGCAGATTGCGCAAGCGGCTCGCGACCAGTTCCCGAAAAGTTACCTGTACTTCGGCTTTACGACGCTGGTCGATCTGAGCTCGACGCCGCAAGCCATGGCCGAATGGAATGCCCACGCACTGCATCCGGACAGCTACTTTTGCGGCGGCGCGCCTGTCAAAGACGGCTACCCGTCCAACTTCGAGCGGCAGCCGCTGCGGTATCAGGCGATGCCTTACTTCATCGTCGAGGCCGGCAGCGCGGCTGCCCTGCCGGACGGCGTCGATGCGTCGCTGCACACACCGGAGGCCGTGGTGCAGCGAATGCAAGCCGATGGCGCCATTTGCGTGAAAACATACTTCGAGCGTGGTTTCGGCGCTGCTCACGATCTACCCGTACCGCAACTCGCCACGATACAGGCGTTGGTCCGTGCCGCCCATGCGGCGGGCCTCCCGGTGCTGATGCACGCGAACTCGTCCGAAGCCCAGGCGTTTGGCCTGCAGGCGGGAGTCAACATCCTGGCTCATGGCCTGTGGAACTGGAACGAGCCCTGGAAAGTCACCCAGGTCACTCCCGCCGTCCAGAAAATCCTGGATGAGGTGTTGACCACCAACGTGGGCTGGCAGCCGACCATGCAGGTGCTCTACGGCGAGCACGACCTGTTCGTCGAAGGCTTTCTGTCCGATCCCCTGTTGGCGACAGCACTTCCGGCGAGCCTGATTGCGTGGTACAAAACGAAGGAGGGACAGTGGTTTCACGAACAACTTGCAAAGCAGCTGCAGGTGGAACCCGCACATCCGCCGCATGACGTCGACGCTGGCGCCATAGCCCGCACCAAAAGCACCGTGGCCTACATGGCCAAACATGACGCGCGGCTATTGTTCGGCTCGGACACGCCCAGCGGTCCCACGTACGCCAATCCGCCGGGACTCAACGGCATGCTTGAAATGCGGCGGCTCCTCGATGCCGGCGTGACGCCCAGCCAGATATTCAGCGCCGCAACCTTGATGAATGCCGAAGGGCTGGGACTGAGCCGCGAGGTCGGCACGGTACAAGCCGGCAAGCGCGCCAATCTCCTGCTCCTGCACGCCGATCCGATGCAGACGATCCGCGCCTACGAGAAGATCGAAAAGATCATCCTCCACGGGCGTGTGCTGGACCCGGCCGAGTTGGCGGCAAACCACTGACGCGCCAGTCGGCGCCTGGCCCGTCCATTTCCTAATTCGCGACCGCCGCGCCCGTGCCCCGCGTCGAGCGATTGAGGGTGCCGGCAAACTCCACGGGCGGCTTGCCCGTCGCGGCGACGATGTACCCCTTCAACAGAGCCATCGTCTCATCGTGCCGTACATGTTCCGGCTCGAGAAACGCGCGCTCATGGCGTCCCGCAGCGTAATCGATAGGTGTGAGCCCCTTGCCGTTCTTTGGCTGAAGATCCGCTCCGTCCGCGACCAGCAGCTTCAACGTTTCATTCCAGCCGTGCTCGGCCGCGCTGTGGAGCGCGGTCATGCCGTCCTTGCTGGATCCGTTAACCGTGGCGCCAGCTTCCTGCAAGAGACGCACTGCTTCGGCGGCGTGCGCGTCGGTCTTGAAGCGGCCGCGAGTAGGATTGAAGCTATGGCCCATGCCGGCCGCGGCCATGAGGGGCGTTACCCCCGCGGAGGTCGGCAGGTCGATCAGCGGCTTGTACTTCAACAGCAACTTGATCGCGTCGGCATCGCCCACCTTCGCCGCCAGCAACAGCGGCGTGGCGCCGGTCGAAAGCACCTGGTCGCCGCCACGATCGAACACACCATTGCGATACTGCGGCCGTAGCTTCAACTGTGCATTCACATTGGCGCCGCGCTCGAGCAGCATCTGCGCAACCTGAAGCCCCGTCGTGTCATCCACCGACGGCAGATCGGGCCGTCCGCCGCGGGGCAGATCGTTCATGTCGATGGCGACATACAATGGTGTGTTGCCGTAGAAGTCCCACTTGTTGACGTCAGCGCCTGCCGAAATCAGATACGCCGCAAGGTCGAACCGCATGTTCATCAGCGCGAGAATGAGAGGCGTCGTGCCGTCGGGATCCGGCAGGTCAATATTCGCCTTTGCCTTGAGGAGATGTTTCGCGCACTCGAGGCAGCCTTCGCGAGCCGCGTACAGCAACGGCGTGAAGCCGCCGTGATTCATGTTCTTGGGACGGCCCTCCGCCGTGACGCGCCGCTGCCAATCCCGGACCGCGCTGCGGTCGTTGACATTCGCGCCGTGATCGATCAGGAGCTTCACCATATCCGGCTGGTGTTGCGCGACCGCCCACATCAATGCCGACTGCCCGCCCCACTGCTCTTTGGCATTGACCTGCGCGCCGTGACTCAACAGGAGTTTCGCGGCTTCCACATTGCCCGTGCGTGCCACGACCATGAGTGCGGTCTGGCCCTCGCGATTCGGTGACTCCACCGCAGCGCCGGCTTTCAACAGCCGCTTGAGGATCACAGGATCGGCAACCGTCGCGGCCTGCATCATCGGCGTGGCGCCATAATCGTTCGCGACCGAGACATCCGCTCCCGCGCGAATCAGGCGATCGACCAGATCGGCGTCGTCGTTATAGACCGCCCAATGAAGTGCGGTGGTGCCGTCCGCGCTGCGCGCGCGAACGTCGACGCCCTGCCCGATCATCGCCACCGCGGCGTCGTGGTTCTTTGCCTCCACGACGTCCACCAGAGAGTCCGCCGCCCTGGCAATTCCGGCTCCCAACACCGCCGTCACGAAGACGACGGCGGCCGTGCGCAGGGCAGCGCCCTTCATGCGAACCGCCGCGCCCGTTATTCGCGCCCGCATCTCAAACCTCGGCCAGCATTCCCGTACTGTTGCCATGCTTGTCCACCGGAATCCCGGCCCGGACCAGCAGCGTCAGGAGCAGATTCGCCAGCGGCGTGTCCTGCGGATAGTGCAGGTGCTGGCCGCCCTTGATCTTGCCATAGCCGCGTCCGAGCACGGCTGCAGGCAAGGGGTCGTTGTTGTGCATGTCGCTGTTGCTCATGTTGCTGCCATAGAGCAGGATCGAGTGATCCAGCAGCGATCCATCGCCGTCCGGCGTCGTCGACAGTCGCCTGAGGAAGCGCGCGAACGCCTCGGAGTGGTAAGTCTGGATTTTCGCGAGACGGTCCAGCTTTGCCGGGTCGTTCTGGTGATGCGAAAGGGGATGAAAGGCGTCCGGCACGCCGATCTGGTTGTACGTGCGCATGCTGACCTCCTTGGCCATCATGAATGTGGTCACACGAGTGACGTTGGCCTGGTATGCGAGCGCGATCATCTCGAACATCGTGTCGAGCTGCTTGGCGAAGTCCTGATTGATGCCGGCGGGAGCATTCGGGAGCTTGATGCCGGCGCTCTCCTTTTCCCTCTGCTTCTGCACGCGACGCTCGACCTCGCGAATGGAATCGAGGTAGTCGCTCAGCATGGCACGGTCGGCGGGTCCCAGCTCTCGTTGCAGATCCGCGGCGTTGCCCTTGGCGAGGTCGAGAATGCTTTCGGTCTCGGTGACGATGGCATGCCGCTCTTCAGCGGTATCGCCCTGCCCGAATAGCCGATAGAACACTTTCCGCGGATTGTGTTCCATGGGCAGCGGCTGCGTGGGCGTGCGAAATGCAATCGTGCCGGAATACGAACAGCCGTACCCGGGATCACACGCACCGCCGCCATCCTCGCCGGCGAGCTCCAACGACGGCAGCGTCGTGTCCTGGCCGATGTATTGGGCTGCGACTTGATCAGCGGAAGTGCCGGCGTGCGGAGCCTGGCTCACGGCCGGGGCCACACAACCCAACCATGTGCCGGCAATGATGGCGTGCGGAGCCGGGCTCTCGCCCGCCTTGTTGCGCAGACCGCTGACGATCGTCATCTGGTCCCTGAAAGACTCCAGGGGTTTGAGAATCTGGGTCATCTCATAATCCGCACCGGTCTTCTCCGGCGCCCAGCGATTCATGATCGCGCCGTGCGGGAAGTAGATGAATCCCATGCGCGGACGGGGTGTGGCGGCGGTATTCGCAAGCGCGGTAGCGGCGGGGATCATGGCATCCAGCAGCGGCAGAGCGATCGACACGCCCAAGCCCCGCAGGATGGTGCGGCGGGAGAGGTGCTTCTTCGTGATGAAATGCATGCTTACTCCAACTACTGCCGCTGGGCGGTCTGCGTCTTGTGCGCGATCGCCTCGCCCGGCGGGGTACGCTTCTGGAACTGGTCGCTGTCGATCACACGCATGACCAATGACGAGAATCGATAGTGATCCTGCGCGCTGTCGCGCACGATTGCCCGGATGGTCGGCATGTCGTGATAGTCGACCGCGCGCCCGGTCGCGTAGGTCATGAGCTTCTCGGTCAGGGTCTGGACAAACTGACCGGGGTTGGACGAGAGCGCCTTGCGCAGATCGCCGGGCCCATTGATCTTGGTGCCATCCGGAAGCACACCGGACGCATCGATCACGGTGCCGGCAATGCGGTCCTTGGTGCGCCAGGCGCCGACCGCATCATAGTTCTCGAGCGCGAACCCGAGCGGATCGAGCACTCCGTGACAGGCGAAACAAGCCGGCTTGTCGCGGTGAAGAGCCATCAGCTCGCGCACGGTGTGCGGCGTCTCGCCCGTCTTGTTTTCCTTCAGCGACGGCACGGCGGGGGGTGGCGGCGACGGCGGCGTGCCCGTAATCCGCTCCAGTATCCACGCACCGCGTAGTACCGGTGCCGTGCGGTTCGGGTAGGCGGTGGACATCAGCACCCCACCCTTACCCAACAGTCCCCAGCGATTGGGGTCCTGCAGCATCACGCGACGGAAGCGGTCGCCGCGAACGTTGTTGATGCCGTAGTGAAGAGCGAGCCGTTCATTCACGAACGTGTAGTTCGCATTCAGCAGATCCATGACGTCGTGATCTTCGCGGAAGATGCTGTCGACGAACAGCCTCATCTCCGTGCGGAAGTCCTCGCGCGGGTCCCCTGCATACGGAAAGATATTCGGATCCGGTTGGATCTCCGCCAGCCGGTCCATCCCCAGCCATTGGAATGCGAAATTCGTGGCCAGAGTTTCCGATTTCGGGTCGGCCAGCATGCGCTGCACCTGGGCTTTGAGAACCTCCGGCTCGTGCAACCTGCCGGCCCCCGCAAGGCTCAGCAGCTGCTCATCCGGCAGCGTGCTCCAGAGGAAAAACGAGAGCCGCGAGGCAAGCTCCAGATCCGTGATCCGATAGCTCACAGGGGCCGCCGGTGCGCCAGGCGCGGCTGCTGTGGCTACGAGCTCAGGAGTGCGCTCGGCTCGGTAGAGGAAGAACGGACTGGCGAGTATCGCCGTCACTACTTTGCGAACGCCGGAGTCGAAGTCCTTCTCCTGGCGGCCGCTGCGATAGAACCGCATCAGGAGCTTCTGGTCCGCATCGGTCACCGGCCGCCGGAAAGCCTCGCGGGCCAGCGTCGCCACGATCTTCTGCGCGCACGGCTCTTCTTCGGCCGGCGCGGCGGGACGGCAGGTGAGGATTTTCTTGCGGCTTGGTGTCTCGCTGATGCCGGTGGGCGCGAACGGGCCGCGAACTTCGAAGTTGCCGAGGCGCAGGATCCGGTCCTGGGCGCCGCCCGGAAGCTGCGCAAACAGGCGGTCGTCGGACTCGGCGAACGTGCGGTGCAGAAAGGTCACGGCGAGCTTGTGCGGTCCCGCGGTGGCCTTGAATTTGATCCCCTTGAGGCGCGCATTGATGGCATCGACCGCGGGATCCTGCTTCTGGTCGATGGACTTCATGTCCTCTTCGCCGCCGAGCTTTCCCTCCCAGAATTTCTTCCCGTCGAGCGTTGCGATGAGCGTGTTCTCGAACTCCATGTTGTAAACCCAGAGTGCGACGGCGAGGTTGCCGATGTTGAGCTCGTATTCGCCATCGGCCGGAAATACGTGCTCGACGACCATGCCACCGCGCGTTCCCAGCGGCAGGCCCTCGACATGGAACGCCTGGGTTCCGGCGTTCTTCACGATGTACTGAACGCCAGAGGGGTGTTCGGGAATCTCACCGACCGCTTCCACGGAGATGGCGCGCGCCGCCGCGAGATATTGATCCAGGAACGACGGCGAAACCTGCAGCACGCTCGCGACGTTATCGAAGCCGTCACTTCTGTCGTCCTGGGGCAGAATGGTGTTGGGATCCACCCTGACATGCAGCAGCTCCCAGACGGCGTTCGCGTACTCCTTGCGGTTGAGCCGGTGAAGAGCGACGCGCCCCGGGTCGGGACGCGCTGTGCCGGCCTGATCGAGAGTGGTCTCGAGCCAGCCGACGAACGAATGAATGGTGGCCGAGTCCGGCTGCGGATTTCCCGGCGGGGGCATCAACCGGCCGCGGAGCTTGCGCACCGCGTGCTCCCAGGTCTGCGCCTGGTCCGGGATCTCCCCCGGAGTCATCGTGTCGAAAGCGACACCGCCCGCCCAATCCTCGGCGTTGTGGCACTTGCTGCAATACTGCTTGAGCATGCCCCAATGCTGGTCGGCGCCCGGTACGGCGGCGGCGTCTGCCGCGGCATCGGCTGTTGGGGGGCTCGCCTTTTGAGCGCCCGAATCGAGCGCGCTGGCGCCCCCTGAAGTCGCGTGGGCGGGAGGCGGTGCCGTCGGTGTTGCAGCCGCGGCCGGAGAGGTCGGGTCAGACGGCGCGTCGACGCTCCACGCCAAAGTCCAGCAGCAAGCGCCTGCGGCCAGCAGAACTCGTCCCCAAAATCCACGTGTCATCTACGCCTCGCGTGTAACTCAACCGTTACGGACGCCCCCCAACAGGTGTCAGCCGCTTATAGCAACGCCCCTTCGCGCGCTATAGCCGCGCCGGCGTGAAAATAGGTGTTCCAGCGCAGCAAAAGTAGCTCCGCGCTCCGCCTCGAGTTCTGCGCTACAGTGAGCCACATGCGAAAACCTCCGGACCGCCGCGAGTTCCTCAAGACAGCACTGTGCGCGAGCGCGGGGCTGTCCCTCTCACCACTGGCTATTCGCCCAGCATTGTCGCGTGATCGTGCCCCTCCGATCGCTCCGAACCGCTTGAACGACCACCTGGTGGTATTCTCCGGGGCCGGTGCCAATTGCGTCGCAGTGCACGGTCCCGAAGGCGTTTTGCTGATCGATGGCGGCCTCGAGGCGCGCTCCGGCGACCTGGTCAAGGCCGTCCTGAAAGAGACGAATTCGCGTCGCGTCCATACGTTGGTCAACACGCACTGGCATCCCGAGCAGACCGGCGCGAACGAGCGGCTTGCCAAGGCAGGGGCCAAGATTATCGCCCACGAGAACACCCGGTTGTGGCTGGGCTACCCGCTGCAAGAGCCGGGACGCAATGGCACCTACGGGCCGCTGCCACCCAAAGCCCGCCCCAGCGAGACACTGTACTCCACTCAAAAAATGACATTCGGCCGCGAGCAGGTTGAATACGGTTACCTCCTGCAGGCGCATACCGACGGTGACATCTACGCGTTCCTGCGCGAGTCCAACGTCATCGTGGCCGGCGGTGTGGTGTCGAATGAAGGATGGCCGGTGATCGATTACAAGACGGGCGGCTGGATCGGCGGTCTCGTCGATGGCCTGCAGATGCTGGCCTCTCTTGCCGATGACCACACGACCGTCGTACCGGCCAACGGGCCGACGCTCACGAAGTCCGACCTCGAGGCGCAGCACGCCATGTACGCGACGATTTTTGACCGCTTGCAGAAGTTGTTGCGCAAAGGGATGGCACCCGACGAGGTGCTCGCCGCGGCGCCCACGAAGGAATTCGATGCGCGGTGGGGCGACTCGACGCAGTTCGTGACACTGGCTTTCAAGAGCCTGTGGGGCCATCTCGCGCCGGACGCGTGATCGCGCAGGTCCGGGGCTGTGCGGCCCGGATGCCCACACCCCAAAAAGCCAGCCGGCCTGACGGGGCGGCTTTTCCCGCGTCGTCCGACCTTCAGGCCTTCTTCGGCCTCGCGCGCTCACACAGCTTGCGATTGCGTTCGTTGATGTAGACGGAACTGCGCAGCACGACCTTCTCCGCCGCGAGGCGTGCCTCCGGCGCCGGCTCCGTCTCGATCGGAATCGACGCCAGCAGCGCCTCGTTGCGATCCCTGATGCCCTGTTCGTACTCCGCATGCGTGAGAATGTAGAGGTCGTTGTTGCGGATTCCACGCAGTACCCGTTCGCCGCACTCCAGAGGATCCATGCCGGGCGGGGCTCCCTTGTTGTTGCGGGCCGCCTCCTGCATCGCCGCCAGCCGTTTCGGATAGGGCTTGAAGGCCGTATCCCCCAGCGATGCCGGCCGATTCCGGTTCGAGTCGCGGATGTTCGTGTTCACGACACCGGGGCAGAATACGGACGCGCCGATGTTGGTGTTCGCCAGCTCCGCCCGCAGCGCTTCCATCATGCCGACCACCGCGAATTTGGTGGTCGAGTAGATACCCGCCGTCGCGCCGATGACGAGACCGCTCATGGACGAGGTGGTGACGATCTGCCCGCCCTCGTCCTGCGCCTTGATGCGCGGGAGAAAAGCATGAATGCCGTTGAACACCGCGTTCACGTTGACACTCATGCCCCAGTCCCAGTCATCGAAGGTTGCGGCACTCAGGGGCACGATGATGCCGACGCCGGCGTTGTTGATGAGCACGTGAACTTTACCGAATACTTTCACGGTCTCTTCGGCCGCATTCGCCATCGCGGTACGATCGGTCACGTCGACGCCGATCGCATGGATGCGGTCTGCGGCACTCTCGAGGGCCTTCATCGCCTCATCGAGATGGTCCTTGCTGCGATAGGTGATCACCACTTTCATGCCGGCGTTCGCGCAGGCCCGGGCTATCCCGAGGCCGATGCCGCTGTCGCCGCCCGTAATGAAGACCACCTTGCCTTCCACGTCCTGCATGGGGGCTTTCGTGTCAGGACAACTGGCCGGCGCGGCCTCAGCCGCCACTCTCGGCTTGGCTACCGAAAACGCAGGCAGCATGGCCCCGGCTGCCGCCGCCGACCCCGCCGTCAATGCCGTGCGCTCGAGGAAGCGCCGGCGTTTGCGCCCGGACTCCGTCAAGGCCGGCTCGTTTTTATCCTTGGCATTCGTCATCAAATCCCTCCGGGGACGCGCAAGCGGTGCACCTCAGAACGTCATGCGCACGCCGAGCTTGAAGCTGCGGCCCAGCGTGTCGAAGAACGTCGCATTCGTGCCGCCAAAGTTATTGGTGGCTCCGAAGCCCCCGACGCCGGGCGCGACCGGCGGAGCCTTGTCGAACAGGTTATCGACGGCACCGAACAGCTGCAGGCTGGCGCTTCGCATGTTCGAGAAGCGATACGAGCCGGTGAGGTTGTAGACCTCGTAGCTCGGCACGCTGTTAGTGGCCATATTGTATCCAGTCGCCGGCGCGACAGGCAGCGCCACGCCCGGCGGGTAGCCGTTGTAGTTCATCGTACCGGCAGACACATAGCGTACCTGGCCCGTTATTGACATCGGGCCCTGCGAGAAGGTTGCCGTGAGGTTACCGACCCATTTCGAGGTTGGCTGGAAGTCGGCCAGGAACGAGTTTCCGGTGCCCGTCTGCCCCACGACGTTGACAAACGGGCCGCCCGGAATGGGCTGGTAGAGCTGATCGATCATCCGCGTCGCGAGCAGGCGCACATCGAGGCTGCGGCCGCTGCCCATGTCGACCAGGTAGCTGGTCGTGAAATCGATGCCCTTGAACAGGTAGCCGCTGCCGTTACTGGCCAGTGCGGTCAGCGCCGTGACCTTGTCATAGTTGCCGGGTACAAGAGGAGTCAACAGTGCACAGTCGGCGGCTATATTCTGCGCCCGGCAGCCCGTGAGTACCGCCTGCACGTTCGCCTGCTGAATCGCATCCTTGATGTTGATCCGGAAGTAATCGGCGGCGAATTGGAAGCCCGGGAGCAGATCCTTCGGTGTCAGCACGACACCGACGGTGGTCGTATCGGAGCTTTCCGGCCGCAGCGCGGTATTGCCCCTGAGAGTCCAGTTGCAGGGCTGCTGTCTTTGCGTGGTGGGCGGATCGCAATAGCCGAACAGGCCGCCGGCGCCGATCAGCTGCTCATAGTAGAGCTCGCGGAAATTGGCCGCCCGGCTGTCGCGTGACTTGCTGCCGCGAATGCGCAGCCAGCTCACCGGATCCCAGATGCCGGTGAGCTTCCACGTCGTCATATTGTGCTTGGCCTCGGTTCCATCGGTGCCGGCCAGGCCCTGGTTGTCGTAGCGGGACTCGCGCAGCGCAGCGTCGAACTCCAGGCGGTCGGCGCCCGGCATATTCCGGAACACCGGTATGTTCGTTTCGACATACCCTTCCGTGACCTTCACCTTCCCGGAGAACGACGCGCCGTATTGGATGAGGTAGTCGCTCGCCACGTTGCTCGGCACGCCCGGATTGTCGATGTTCTCGCCCTTCTCGGTGCGATATTCGACGCCTGCGGCACCGGAGACCGGCCCCGCGCCGAAGCCCATACCGTCGAATAGGTTGCCCGTCGTGTTGAGGGCCACCACGTTCTGCGTATACGTCAGATTCTCTACTAGATTGCCGAAGGCGTAGGCTTTTGCTGCGGGCGAGATCGGCGCGGTGCCGAACGGATTCAGTGGCACGCAACCGTTGGCCAGGGTCGGATCCGCCGTATAGCCAATCGGCAACGAACCGCCGGGTGCCTGCGAGCGGCACGTCGGGACCCCATTTACGAGCACGCTGTCCAGGGCGAGCGAAGCTTCGTTCAGATGCAGGTTGTCCTGCACGAGCTGGGTCCGGTAGGTGTGGCCGTACTCGTAGTAGCCGTCCCACGTCCAGGAGGACTCGCCGAATTGCCCGTCGAATGACAGTACGGCGCGCCGTACCGTCGTTTCGACGTTGGTCTGGGAATTGACCTGGGAGTCCCAGAGCTTGTCGAGGAAAGTGGGTCCGACCGGGGCTATGGCCGCGGCGAGCGCCGGGTTCTGCTGCACGTAGGCGTTGTCCGGCGCAATCGATATGAAGTTCGAGGTCACAGCCGCCGTGTAGTTGATGGTCTTCACCTGGCCCCACGACGCGTCGAGCTTCATGTTGACTTTGTCGGTGAGTGCCACCGTGAACATACCGGTCACGACGTCCCGCTTTACGGGCGCCGTGAGGTTCGTATGCTGATAAATCGACGGGCCATCGCCGCCCGGGAAGTTATTGAAGGGCGATCCGGCGCTGTACGGCTGCAGCCCGATGTTGTACGGCATGAGGGCGTTACCGGCGGCATTCGACTGCAGCGTCGTGGCGGCGGTGGGATTGAAGTTGAAGAACACCCCGCTGGTGCTGGCTTGTGTGCTGCGGAGGTTGCTGCCGAGGACGTAATTTCCGGGCGAGATCGGATAATAACCGGTGCCGTTGCGGCACCAGTCGCGGTTGAGACAGCTGGCCGTCCCGGAGTCCTCCCATTCGATGCCGAGCACGAGGTGGCTTTTGCCGTCGAGCAGGCTCATGCCGTAGGCGGCGCCGATATGCTTGTCCCGCGCGTCCTGGTGCTGGGTCTCACCATAATCGGCCTCGACCTTTCCCCCCTCAAGCTTGCGGTTCATGACGAAGTTGGTGACGCCCGCGACGGCGCCCGAGCCGTAGGCGGCCGACGCGCCGCCGGTCACTACGTCCATATGATCGATGAGCACCGACGCAATGAAGTTCAGATCCAGTCCGTCCCCCTGGTTCGTGGGGACGAAGCGCTTGCCGTCTACCAGTGCCAGGGTGCGGCTGCCGAAGTAGGGGTTGAGGCCGCGCAGGTTGGGGATGATCGAGCCGGCGAAGAAGCTCGAGTTGCCGGTCGTGGTCGGGGAGAACGTGGAGATGTTCGACGGCATCTGCGTGAGGGCGCCACCGACGTTGGTGATGCCGAGATTCTCGAGATAGTTGGCATCGACCACCGTCGTAGGGGTCGCGGGATCGAAATCGTTCGAGCGCTTGATGCGCGAGCCCGTAACCGTGATCTCTTCGATCGATGACTTCGAGCCACCCCCTCCCGCGGCCTCGTCGGCCGGCTTCTGCGCTTGGGCGGTGCTGGCCAGGGCGGCCACCAGGGTCGCGATCCCCAGGGTTCGCCACTTATGCTGCGCAAGTGCAGGCTCCGGCTGGTTCGAATTCCGGACGGCGGCGCGCACAGCAGCGCCGCTTGCAGGACGTATCGCGGTCATCTAAGGCCCCCCTCCCTCGAAAACGAGTGCGTCTAGCGGAGAATGTTCAAGATGGGTTTTGTTGCATCACGGTTACGCTGTTGGACTGCCGCCAGTGTCGGGGCAGACGGTGACGAATGTCAGCCGGATGGCGGGCAAGGTACTTGTAGCGATCTGGAAAAGATGCGGGCGCGAGGCGGCGCTTTTTCCGGTGATCCCGTCGGCGGATTTCGACCATCTCTTTGTGCCAGCGCGGTCCCGCGCGGCCCGAAGTGACCGCACCGTGGCACGAATGCGAGAATCAGGCATGATTGCGGCCCGCCGCACGCCCGGCGGCGGCACTATCGCCCGTAGCCAACCCAAAACTCAACTGCCACAGCGGATTTCTCATGGCCAAGTTTCCGGCAACCCCCAGTTACCAGGGATTCCACGCGCCTTCGCGCGTGGAGGCGGACATTACGGATCTCGAAATCGAGGGCGAAGTCCCCAAGGACATCAATGGAGCGTTCTACCGCGTAGCCCCGGATCCGCAGCTGCCGCCGCGGCTCGGCGACGACATCTGGTTCAATGGCGACGGGATGATCTCGATGTTCCGGTTCGAGAACGGCCGCATCGATTTCAAGCAGCGCCGGGCACGGACTGACAAATTCGTGCTCGAGGAGCGAGCCGGCCACGCTCTGTTCGGCGCCTACCGCAATCCCCTCACCGACGATCCGTCCGTCGAGGGTCGCTACCGCGGCACGGCTAACACCAACGTTCTCACGTACGGTGGGCAACTGCTGGCGTTGAAGGAAGACAGCCCAGCCCTCGCAATGGACCCGCTCACCCTGGAAACCAAGGGCTACACCGACTTCCAGGGGCAGGTGAAGAGTCCCACCTTCACCGCACACCCGAAGATCGACCCACGCACGGGCGACATGTGCGCCTTCGGTTACGCCGCGAAGGGACTGCTGACCCGCGACATGGTCTACTACGAGCTCAATGAACAGGGAAAGCTGCAACGCGAAGTCTGGTTCGAGGTCCCCTACTACTGCATGATGCACGACTTCGGTGTGACGGAAGACTACGCCGTCTTCCACGTCATCCCGATCGTCAGCAACTGGGAGCGCCTGCGGGCGGGCCTGCCGCACTTCGGGTTCGACACCACGAAGGAGATCTATCTCGGCGTACTGCCCCGCAAGGGCGACGCGCGCGACATCCGCTGGTTCAGGGCGCCGAACTGCTTCGCGAGTCACGTAATGAACGCCTTCAATGAAGGCACGAAGGTTCACATCGACGTACCGATGGCCAAAGGCAACATGTTTCCATTTTTCTCCGACGTCCACGGCGAGCCATTCGATCCGCAGAAGTCGCTCTCGTACATGACCCGCTGGACGGTCGACATGGACTCGCGCGGGGAGGCCTTCGAGAGCATGACGCGCCTCACGGAGGTCAGCGGTGAGTTCCCCCGCATCGATGAGCGCTACGCCTCGGCCCCCTATCGGTACGGTTTCCTCCTGTCGCAGGACTTTTCGCGTCCGCTGCAGCTGCCGGGCCGGTCGGCATCGGGAATGATGATCAACACACTGGCGCGCCTCGATCACGCCACGGGCACAGCGCAGACCTGGTGGTCAGGGACCACCTCGACCATTCAGGAGCCCTGCTTCATTGCGAAGCCCGGCCGGTCGGGCGAAGGCGAGGGTTATCTGGTCGCGGTCGTCAACAGGCTCCTCGAAAGCCGCTCCGACTTCCTGATTTTCGACGCCGAGCGCCTGGCCGACGGCCCCGTGGCCACGGCAAAGCTCGAACTGCGCCTGCGCGGCGCGCTGCATGGCAACTGGACTCCCGCCCATCAACTTCCGACGGCCGCTCAGGCGGCGAGCTGAAAATGACTCCCTATTCCGATCTCAGGCTCTATATCGACGGCGAGTGGCTCGCCGTCGGACACCGTCGCACCCACCGTGTCATCAACCCCGCGAACGGCTCTACGCTAGGCGAACTGCCGCTCGTCGATGCGGCGGACCTCGAGCGGGCGCTGGGCGCGGCGGATCGAGGCTACAAGCTGTGGAAACGTTCAACGGCGGATGAGCGGGCCCGGGTTCTCAAAGGAGCAGCGCAGCTCATCCGGCAAAGAGTCGAGCACATCGCGCGCGTAGCCACGCTGGAGGAAGGCAAGACGCTGGCGGAAACGCGCGTCGAGGCGATGGTGACGGCCAACCTGTTCGAGTTCTATGCCGAGGAATGCCGTCGCACCTACGGGCGCGTGCTCGTCCGTCCGACTGGTACCCGGTCGCTGGTGGTGAAGGAGCCGGTGGGTCCGGTAGCCGCGTTCGCACCCTGGAACTTTCCGATCGGCAATCCGGGTCGCAAGCTCGGCGCGCCGATCGCCGCCGGCTGCTCGGTCATCCTGAAACCCGCGGAGGAGGCCCCCGCCTCCGCCATCGAAGTCATCCGGGCGCTCGTCGACGCCGGGCTCCCCGCCGGCGTCGCGCAGCTGGTGTTTGGCGTGCCGGACGAAGTGTCACGGCAGCTCCTGGCCTCGCCAATCATCCGTAAGCTCTCCTTTACCGGCTCGACCGTCGTGGGCAAGCATCTCCTTGCACTCGCCGCGGCTACAGTCAAGCGGACGACCATGGAGCTTGGCGGCCATGCGCCGGTGATCGTGTTCGACGACGCCGACCTCAGCCGTACCGTCGAGCTGCTCGCCACCGCCAAATTCCGTAATTCCGGACAGGTGTGCGTTTCCCCCACCCGGTTCTATGTACAGGAAGGCATTTACGACAAGTTCCTCGCGGCCTTCACCGAGCGAGTCCGCAAGGTCAACGTGGGTGACGGCCTGTTGGACAGCAGCCATATGGGTCCGATGGCCAATCCGCGCCGCCCTGCCGCGATCGAAAAGCTCGTCCGCGACGCCGTCGCGTGCGGCGCCAAGCTGCATACCGGTGGCGAGCGACACGGCAAGGAAGGACTGTTCTGGCAGCCCACCGTCATTTCCAACGTGCCGCTGAACGCACGTGTCATGAACGAGGAGCCGTTCGGACCCGTTGCGGTGCTCGCGCCGTTCGCTACGTTCGACGAAGCGGTGGAACATGCGAACCGCCTCCCCTACGGACTTGCGGCTTATGCCTTCACCGAATCGGCGAAGCGGGCACTGCTGATCGCAGATGCAATCGAGGCTGGCATGGTAGGCATCAACGCCGTCACCATGGCCGCGGCCGACTCGCCGTTCGGCGGTGTGAAGGAAAGCGGCCATGGCTCGGAGGATGGGCCGGAGGGCCTGCAGGCCTGCCTCGTGACCAAAGCCATTCATCAAGCCTGAGAGCCGGCGGATAACATGGAAGATTCGGCGTTGGATCTGCGGTTCAGCCATGCCTTCGACATCCGCATCAACTTCGACAAGCGCTGGCTGATCGGGCCGATCTCGGGCGGAGCCCACGTGGGGTACACCTCGGTCGGGGCGGGCAGCACGGTGAGCGGGCCTCGCCTCAATGGGCGTCTCGTCGACTACAGCGGCGCGGATTGGCCGACCGTGCGCCAGGACGGAGTGGTGGAGCTCAATGCTCACTACATGATTGAGGCCGACGACGGGGCACGGATCTACATCCGTAATCTGGGCTATGTGCATGGACCTCTGCGAGCACCGGGGCAGGCAGAAGGCGAGCCCCCATTGATCCCCGGTTACTTTCGTTGCACGCCCTACTTCCGCGCGCCTCAGGGTCCGCACGAGTGGCTGAATCGGACCGTCATCGTTGGCGTCGGTCAGCGCCGGCCGAAAGCGAAGCCGCAAGACGATCCCGATCACTCGCTGTTCCGCTATTACTCCATCCTGTAAAGGCGGACTGTTTCGCGCGACGCGTCAAGCCGGCTCGATGTGGAAGATCCGCTCGGCGTTGCGGTGATAGATCTTCGCCTTGTCCGCATCCGAGATCGGGGCGGCGTCCATGAATGCGACCGCGGGCGCCGCGGGCTGGTAGGGATAGTCGATCGCCCACAGCACGCTGTCCGCACCGAGTTTCCTGATCGAATACTCGAGCGCCAGGGGATCCTCCACCCCGCTGGTGGTGATCACGAAGTTGCGGCGGAAGTATTCGTCCATGGTCAACTTCGTCTTCGGCGAGCGGCCCGTCTGCTGCGCGCGGGAATTCATGAACGTCAGCCGCCAGAGCCAGAAATGCACCGCCTCGCCCATGTGGCCGATGCAGATCTTGAGCTTCGGGAACCGGTCGAACACGCCCGAGGCCATCATCCGCACCACGTGGGTTCCGACCTCCATCCCGTAGCCCCACATGGCCGAATCCATGCCGTAGTGCTGCAGCGGTCCCTTGAAGTTGTCCGAAGCGGCACGCGGATGGATGTAGAGGCACGCGTCAAGGGCCTCGGCCGCTTCGAGCACCGGCCAGTATTTGGGATTGTCGAAATACTCGCTGTTGGTATGTGAGTTGACGATGAAGCCGTTGAGCCTGAGCTTGCTGATAGCCCGCTCCATCTCCTTCGCGGCCCGCTTCGGGGCGTGCGGCGCGAAGCTCGCAAGTCCGGCGAAACGCGTCGGGTGACGGGCGATCACTTCCGCGAGCCGGTCGTTCGCCAGCGTCGCGAGCTCGCAGGCGGTATCGGCATCGAACATCTGTACTCCGGGCGCGGTGAGGGACAGCAGATGCATGTCCACGCCGTTCGCGTCCATATCGCGCAGCCGCGCCGTCTCGAGGTCCAGCAATCCTTCCAGAAATCCCAACACGCCGTAACCGGGATCCTGGTCGTAGATTCCCCGCACCAGCTGCAGATCGAGGCTCTCGCTCGGAGCCCGGGCAACTTCCTTCAGCTTCTGGGCGATCTCGGGAATGGAGAAGGCCTCTTCGGTTGCGATTTTACGGAATTTGCCGGCCATCGGTGCCTCGGATGGAGTTCGTAAGGAAGTAGTGGGATTGCGCCGGCGCCAGCATAGCGGCAGCGGTGGGCCCGCCAGCACGTGCGAGCCTGTTTGACCACCATGTGGCCATTGCGAGCCGCGGCGCCCCCCGCAGACACGCGGCAGGGAGGCAACTCGCACCGGCAGCGGCTAAACCGGCTGCGGCGAAACCTACATTGTGCCGGTCAGGGGCCGCCCCCGCCTGGCCAGCCACAGCTCGATGACCCCGTCCGAGAGACCGGTAAGACGACATCCGACTTCTCGATGGAGCTTCGGGCCAGTGGCGTGATGTGCGATCCGAGTATCATGCCGATTCCCACACCCACCAGGCTTCCGGGACCAGTCCTGCTCACTCCTGCGGCGATCCGTTAACGAGCCGCGATTAAACCGATCTCTACCGCGTACTCCGGTGTCGCGAGCTTCGCCTCCACGCACGCACGCGCGGGCGTAGAGCCCGCCGGCACCCACTTGTCCCAGACGCCGTTCATTTCGTCGAACTTTCTAATGTCGGCCAACCACACGGTCACCGAGAGAATCCGGGACTTATCGGTTCCCGCGGCCGCCAGCAGTGCGTCGATACGCTGCAGGATGTCTTTTGTCTGCTCGTGCACCGCTGCACTTTTCGCGCCGGAGGCCACTTGGCCTGCCAGGTAAACGACACCGTTGTGAATGACCGCCTGGCTCATGCGCGGGCCGGTCTCTAGACGCTCGATGCCTGTCATAGTCTCCCCTCGAATATAATTCAATGAAACACATCCCGCCGCTCCGCCAGGGACGCAGAGGCGCGAATCCGCCAGTCGCGCTCGAAAACTTTCGTTGCGCGGCGCTCCGAGACCCTGCGCGCCCTCACGGCGGTCATCGGACGGCCATTATTGCTCCGACGATCGCCGAACGTAACACCCCGCAGAAGCCTGGCAGGTTAAGCGCGACATCGAAGGCGGGCAGGGCAGCGATTGGGCCGCGCATGGTGAACCACAGCGGGCGATGCGACTTCTACAGCGTAATGGAGCCGCGCCCGAGCTCGATGACATCGCCGCTGACGCGGATGCTGCGATCGGTGCCAACGCGCAGGAAAAGCGTCGACGGGCGGCCCGCGTACTCGCCTTGTGAGATCTCGAATTCGCACGGCAAAGGCCGCCCCATGGCGAGACACCACCCACCCAGATTCGCCGTAGCCGACCCGGTGGCGGGATCTTCAATCACCGCGCCGCCCTGCGGAAAGAAGAAACGGGCCAGCAGTCCATTGCCGGCCGGTGCGAATACGTAGGCCATCCTCGCGCCCTCCTCACGCCCCAGCTGCGACAGAATGTCACCGCGCACCGTCGCGCGACGCACGGCAGCTTCAGTGGTCAGCGGCACAATGAGTTGCTCGGTGCCCGTGTTCACCCATAGGGGTCTATCGCCGATTTCGTCCTCGGCCACGCCAAGCAGCGATGCGAGAGTCGACCGTGATTCGGGCACTTCGCGCCACCACGGTGCATTCGCCTGCAAGGTCCAGTGCCTGCCGGTGGCCTGGACGGGAATGATCCCGGCCTGCATTTCGAACGTGAGAGTGTCGCTCGCCAGTCCGAGCGCACGGCAGACGTGCGCCGTTCCTAGTGTCGGATGCCCGGCAAATCGCATTTCATAGTTGGGCGTGAAAATACGCACTCGCGCGGTCGCGCGCGCGGACGGCAGAATGAAGGTCGTCTCGGAGAGGTTGAACTGCAGCGCCAGGGCCTGCATCCTTGCGGTATCGAGCGATTCGCCGCTCTCGAAGACGCACAGCGGATTGCCGCTGAAGGGATCGTCGCCCTGCGTGAATACGTTCACGATCCGGTAGGAGAGCGTCGTCATGGGCTAAAGGCTCGCGGCGAACGGTTCGGGACCCGAAGTTTAGCCACGCCTTGAGAAAGAAGCGATGTACGCGACGACACTGGCGGGTACGCGTCATACGTTCCCCGACCTGAAAAGTGTACTGGCCGCAGCGACGCCGCTGCGCTCGGGTGACGTGCTCGCCGGCATCAGCGCGAGCAGCATGGCGCAACGCGTCGCAGCCCGTTATGTCCTTGCCGATCTGCCGCTGACGACTTTTCTGTCCGAAGCCGTCATACCCTACGAGGCCGACGAGGTCACTCGCCTCATCGTCGATACTCACGACGCCGGGGCGTTTGCCCGGGTTTCGCACATGACCGTCGGGCAATTGCGGGAATGGCTGTTGACCGATGATGCCGACGCGTCTGCGCTGGCGCAGTTGTCGCCTGGACTGACTCCGGAAATGGTCGCAGCGGTGTGCAAGCTGATGCGCAACCAGGATCTGATCGCGGTCGCGCGCAAGCGCCAGGTCGTCACCGCCTTCCGCAATACCATCGGCCTGAAGGGGAGGCTCTCGGTCCGCATCCAACCCAACCATCCGACGGACGACCCGACCGGCATAGCGGCTTCCATCCTCGATGGTCTGCTGAACGGCTGCGGCGACGCCGTGATCGGCATCAACCCCGCTTCCGACAGTGTCGAGACGCAGATACTCCTGCTGCGGCTCATTGACGATCTGCGTGAGCGTTATGCGATTCCAACGCAGAGCTGCGTCCTCGCGCACCTCACGAATACGATCGCGGCGATCGAGCAACAGGCGCCGGTGGATCTCGTGTTCCAGTCGATCGCCGGAACCGAAGCCGCAAACCGCGGCTTCGGCATCGACCTGGCGATGCTGCGCGAGGGCCGCGACGCCGGCTTATCCCTGGCGCGCCATACTGTCGGTGCGAATGTCATGTATTTCGAGACAGGACAGGGATCGGCGCTCTCCGCGGGCGCGCACCATGGAGTCGACCAACAGACACTCGAGACCCGCGCCTACGCCGTCGCCCGTGCGTTTGAGCCTCTGCTGGTGAATTCCGTCGTGGGGTTCATCGGTCCCGAGTACCTGTACGATGGCAAGCAAATTGCGCGCGCCGCACTGGAAGATCACTTCTGCGGCAAGCTGCTGGGCCTTCCCATGGGAGTCGATGTCTGCTACACGAATCACGCGGAGGCGGATCAGGATGACATGGACTCGATCCTCACGCTGCTCGGTGCAGCGGGGGTGAATTTCGTGATGGGCGTTCCGGGAGCGGACGATGTCATGTTGAATTATCAGAGCACCAGTTATCACGACGCCCTGTACGTACGCGATGTGCTCGGCCTGCATCCTGCGCCGGAATTCGAGGACTGGCTGATGAGCCTGGGTATTCTGGATGCGGCTGGCAGGATCCAGGATCCGCGGCTCACGGCCGGCGCCTCCGAGCGGCTGCTGAGCTATGGTGGAGTGGGGAAATGAGCGACTCCGCCGAGCAACCCCCGGCCGTCGACCCATTGCAACGCTTGCGGAGCGCGACTCCGGCGCGCATCGGCCTGGGCCGTTGCGGTCACGGGCTGCCCACCCGCGCCTTGCTCGAATTCCAGTTGGCGCATGCGCGCGCCCGCGATGCAGTACATGAGGCGTTCGACCCCGGCAGGGTGGTGGCGGGACTGAGTGACCGCGAGACGCGCGTGGTCAGCAGCTGCGCGCCCGACCGGCAGACCTATCTGCAGCGGCCCGATCTCGGCCGGCGCCTGACCGACATCGATGCCGCCCTGCTGACACCTGGGGGCTACGAGGCAGCCTTCGTGGTGGCTGACGGCTTGTCTTCGCCGGCAGTCCATGCGCACGCAGTTCCGCTGCTACGTGCCGTCTTCGCCAGAATCGGGGACTGGCGGGTGGCACCGATCATCATCGCCTGTCAGGGCCGGGTGGCCTTGGGCGATGACATCGGGGAGCGGCTGGGAGTGGGACTCGTTGCCGTACTGATCGGTGAGCGTCCCGGCCTGAGCGCACCCGACAGCCTGGGGGTCTACGTCACGTGGAATCCGCAGCCCGGGCGCCAGGACAGCGAGAGAAATTGCATTTCCAACATCCGGCCCGCCGGCGGGCTGTCCTACGAGCCGGCGGCCCGGCGGCTCGCCTGGCTCATGAACGCCGCCCGTCACCAACGGCTGACCGGCGTCAGGCTCAAAGATACTTCCGCGCTGCCAACGCTTCGGGAGTGATTCTTGCGTATACCTGCCGAGGTGCGCTGTGCACCCGATGGGAGGCTTCTATGTCCTTAATTGCCTGGATCGTCCTCGGGCTCATCGCGGGGTTCATTGCAAGCAAGATCGTCAATAAAGCCGGGGAAGGTGCGCTGCTCGACATCATTCTCGGCGTCATCGGCGCAGTCGTAGGTGGATGGCTGTTCCATACGTTCGGTATGCCCGGCGTCACGGGACTGAACGTCTATAGCATGCTGGTAGCAGTAGTCGGCGCGGTCGTGGTGCTGGTGCTTTACCACGCGGTTGCTGGCAGGTCGACGACGAGTCGTCTGTAATAGTCGAATGATGGCGGTGGACGCCAGGGGGTCGCCCACGAGCGGTGCTGACGTCCACCTTCCCATGGATCGTGATGGGCATCCTTTTGCCCTGCGCTCCGCGACAAGCCTTATTCTGCGCTGCAACATTCCGAGTCCTCGCCGGTGCGTATTCCCGCATTGACCCGCTCTCAGACAAGACCTAAGTTCAGGCTCCCGTCGCAACGGAGAAGGGCATGCGCGACCGACAGGCGACTGCGGCTGAGGGAGTGCTGCTGGCCATCGACCAGGGGACCAGCTCGAGTCGCGCCATTGCGTTTTCCACGACTGGCGCTGTCGTAGCGGCGGAGCAGCAGGCGTTCGAGCAGCTCTATCCGGCCTCAGGCTGGGTGGAACACGACGCCGAGGTGATCTGGGCGACGGTCATCTCCACCGCGCGCGCGGTCATCGAGCGAGTGCGCGCGAAAAAACAGCCCGTCCTCGCCATTGGTCTGACAAACCAGCGGGAAACGACCGTGGTCTGGGATCGCCGCACCGGAGTGCCGCTGCATAACGCGATCGTCTGGCAGGACCGTCGCACGGCCGAACGCTGCAGAGAGCTGGCTGACGCAGGTCACGAGCAGGAGGTGACGGAGAAAACCGGGCTGCGGCTCGATCCGTACTTCTCCGCAACGAAGCTGGCCTGGATACTGGATCACGTAGCCGGGGCGCGCGCCACTGCGCAGGCGGGTCATATCGCTTTCGGCACAGTGGATAGCTTTCTCATCTGGCGATTCACGCGAGGCCGGCTGCATGTCACCGACGTCACCAATGCCAGCCGTACGGCGCTATTCGACATCCGCACAGGATGTTGGGATGAATCGCTGTGCAGACTGTTCGACGTGCCGATGAGCTGCCTGCCCGAAGTCCGCGACAGCGCCGGCGATTTCGGCAGCACCGATGCGGCCATTCTCGGCGAAGCGGTGGCCATTCGCGGCGTGGCCGGCGACCAGCAGGCCGCGCTTATCGGTCAGGCCTGCATCGCGGAAGGCGACCTGAAGAGCACGTATGGTACGGGAGCCTTTATGGTTCTCAACACCGGCCCCCACCTGGTGCGTTCGGCCAACCGCCTGCTCAGTACCGTTGCTTATAGGCTCAGTGGCAAAGTCACGTATGCGCTCGAGGGTTCGATCATGTCGGCGGGCGCGACGATCCAATGGCTGCGGGACGGCTTGGGGTTGGTCTCCCGCGCTCCCGAGGTCGAAGCCCTGGCAAGCTCGGTTCCCAATGCGGGCGGCGTCTATCTGGTGCCGGCATTCACCGGGCTGGGTGCACCCTACTGGGATCCCGACGCGCGCGGTGCTCTCGTCGGACTCAGCCGCGCCTCGGGGCGTGGCGAGATCGCACGCGCGGGTCTGGATAGCGTCGCCTACCAGACTCGCGACCTGCTGGATGCCATGGCGGCCGATAGAATCCGCCCCGCGAATCTGAAAGTGGATGGCGGCATGGCGCAGAACGGGCTTTTCCTGCAAAGGCTTGCCGACATCCTGGACCTGCCGATCCTGCGACCGAAGATGGCGGAGTCGACGGCGTTTGGCGCGGCGTGCCTGGCCGGCCTGGGATGCGGGGTATATCGCTCGCTGGATGACATCGCTCGCTTGTGGGAACCCGCGGCGCGGTGCGAGCCCCGCATGGACTCTGCAGCACGCGAGCACGAGTTGGCGGGCTGGCGAGATGCGGTAAAGAGGGTGCGGACGTGTTGACGTGGACTCAGGCGGGGAATTCCAGGCGTTTCTAACCTGCCCCCAGGCGTTGCGACAGGAGAGCAGCTTTGTGGACGACTGCGGCGGATATTTTCGCGGCCGCAGCATCGAACGGTTTGCTGTAGCCAAGGGCGACCAGAGCCAACGTCATGGCTCCCGAGTGATCGTATACCGGCGCGGCGACACCACTGATGCCGGGGATGAATTCGCTCGTGCGTGCGAATCCCTGACGGCGAATCTGCGCGGTGAGGTGCTCGACTTCCTCGCGAGTCGACGGCGTCAGCCCTTGGCGCGCGTGGTCGATCAACTCCTTCTTGACCCAGCGCGCCGTGGCCTCTTGCGGCAGAAACGCAAGAAATGCGCCGCCCGTAGCCGAGCGTGTCAGGGGCATGACCGCACCCACGCGCAGACTCGCAGATACGGGCGTGTCGGCTCCCAACCAGCGCACGATCGTCGCGCCGTGATTCGCCCACACCGCCAGAGCGACTGTCTGTCCCGTCTCTGTGCGTAACTCGGCTAGAGCTGCAGCGGCCAGCGCCACCGGCTCGAGTCTGGCCACAGCGCTCAAGCCGAGCTCCAATGCGAAGGCGCCGAGATCGTAAAGCCCGGTCTCGGCCTGCTGCTCGACGAGCCCCATCCGCATGAAGCTCACCAGGTAGCGATGCGCCTTGGCGGCCGGCATGCGCGCCGTCGCGGCCAGGTCACGCAGCATTTGCGGCCCGGAAGCCTGCGCCAGCGCTTGCAGAATGCGCGCGCCCACCTCGATCGACTGGATGCCCTGCTGGGCCTTGGGTCTGCGCGCAGCCATGGTTCGAGACGCTCTCTTGACGAGCCCGGGGGCATCGGATTACGCTAATCGTAACTCATCTCTCATTCCATAACCATCGCGCCACGACGCGATGACCCGACCGGAGCAGCACATGGTTGAAAAATCCGCCGGCGCCGGTGCTCGACGCGGTCAGCAGGTCCTGCAGCGGCTGCGTGAGCAGCCGCCAGCCATCTGGTATCGGGGAGAGTTGCTCGAGGATGTCACTACGCACCCTGCCCTTCAGGGTGGCGTGCACACCCTGGCCAGGCTTTATGACCTGCAGTGGGAAAACGCGGACCTCACGCTTTACGACTCGCCCACCAGCGGCCACAAGGTCGCACGCTCATTCATGATGCCGAAGACTCATGATGAGCTGACAAGCATCAGCGGCGCGATGAAGGTGTGGGAGGATTACACACACGGCATGATGGGCCGCGTACCGGACTACATAAGTCGCGCGATGACCGGATACGCCGCGGGTGCGCCCTTCCTTGCCGAAGCGGATCCCCGTTTCGGGGCGAACGCCGTTCGCTATTACGAGTACCTGCGCGAGAACGATCTCTGCCTCACTCACACGCTGATCCCGCCGCAGGCGAATCGGGCAGTGAGCTCGGCCAAGCAGGCGGATCCCTTCCTGGCAGCGCGAGTCAAGGAGGAGACCGATGCCGGCATCGTCATCCGGGGCTGCCGTATGTTGGCCACCCTGCCGATCTCCGACGAGCTCATGGTATTTCCCTCGACGCTGCTGAAGAATCCGGAAGAAGATGCCCCGTATGCGTTCGGGTTCGCCATTGCGAACGATACGCCGGGACTGCGCTTCATCTGCCGCGAAAGCGTCGACTACGGGCGCTCTCACTTCGACCATCCGCTCGGGTCGCGCTTCGAAGAGATGGACGCCGTGGTCGTCTTCGATGACGTGTTCGTTCCCTGGGAGCGCATCTTCCTGTATCGCGATATCAAGCGCTGCAACGAAGCCTACGCGCGCACGGGCGCCATTGTTCACATGACACACCAGGTCGTGGTGAAGAACATCGCCAAGTGCGAATTCATTCTCGGCCTGGCCTCACTCATGGTGAACACCATAGGCGCAGAAAATTTCCAGCATATCCAGGAAAAGCTCGCCGAGATCTGGGTCAACCTCGAGACGATGAAGGCCTTCCTCCGCACGGCGGAAGCCGACGCGCAACTCGACGAATGGGGCGTGATGCGGCCCGCGTGGAACCCTCTGGACGCAGCCCGCAATCTGTTTCCACGTCTCTACCCGCGCATGGTGGAGATCATCCAGCAGATCGGCGCCAGCGGCCTGGTCGCCATGCCGACCGAGCAGGATCTGAAAGGGCCACTGGCGCAAGACATCAGGAAGTACTACCAGGCGGCTCGCGCGGAAGCGTTCGACCGCATCCCCCTCTTCCGCCTCGCCTGGGACGCGTCGATTTCCGCTTTTGCCGGGCGCCAGGTTCTGTACGAGCGCTTCTTCTTCGGCGATCCGGTCCGTATGGCCGGGGCGCTCGTCACCGGCCATGGCGCGCAAATACAGCAGTACGCCGAGAAGGTGCGAGCCTTCGTGAACCAAGGCAAGGACGAGGCGTTCGGGGCAGCCTGACGACAACACCCTGCGTAACACGGAGCGGCGCGGCCACGAGTCGCCGGATTACTCGATGAGCAAGGTCCCGGACGCGCGTCGCTTTCGCGATACGATCGGCCTGTTTGCGACCGGCGTGGCGGTCGTCGTGGCGCGCGCCGACCAGGAGGTGCTCGCCATGACGGTCACCGCGGTCTCCTCTGTCTCTCTCGACCCGATGCTAGTGATGTTCTGCCCGGGCAAGCAGAGCAAGCTCGCGCGCCACATCGCCGGCCTATCGGGATTTACGATCAACGTCCTGCGTCATGACCAGCAGGCGCTCTCGACCTATTTCGCCGGTGGCTGGCAGGATCCGGCACCGCCGCCGTTTCGCCTGGTGCCTTCCCGAGCCGCACCACGCCTGGAGGGCAGCCTCGCATCGATCGACTGCGAGCCTGAGCAGGTCATAGAAGTAGGGGATCATTGGCTCGTCATCGGCCGCGTGCTCGAGCTGCACACGGGGGTTCGTCCACACCGCCCGCTGTTGTTTTTCAGTGGCCGTTATCGAAACGTCGATTTTACGCAGAGCACTCCTGCACCGGACCTCTCGAACGTGCACGACGAGCCCGCCCACATCTTCTACGAGTA
>JAQGOC010000104.1 GCA_028293805.1 Gammaproteobacteria bacterium | reverse complement strand
GCCTGCGGCCGACGGCGACGTGCGCCTTCGAACCGGCGCCCACAGAAACTTCGAGGCCACAGATGCGCGCTGCCACCCAGGGACTCCATAAAGAAGCCTACGAACGCGATAGTTGCGGGTTTGGCCTGATCGCCAATCTGGACGATCAGCCGAGCCACTGGCTGGTCCGTACGGCAATTACCTCCCTCAATCGCCTCACGCACCGCGGGGCCATCGCCGGCGATGGTAAGACGGGCGACGGCTGCGGCCTGCTGCTGAAGCGGCCGGAGGGCTTTCTGCGCGCCGTGGCCGCCGAGGCGGGCATCGGCCTGGCCGAGAAATTTGCCTCCGGGATCATTTTCCTTAATCGGGATCCGACACTCGCCCAGGCGGCGCGCGCGGCTGTCGAGGAGCAATTGAAGCGCCAGGGGCTCGAGGTCGCAGGCTGGCGGGCCATGCCGGTGAACCCGGACGCGTGCGGGACGCAGGCCCTGAAGACACTGCCCCATATCGAGCAGTTGTTCGTGAACTGCCGCCTCTCCGACATCGACGAGGCATCGTTCAACCGCAAGCTCTACATCGCCCGCCGCCTTGCCGAGAAGGCGCTGCAGGCGACCGACCCCGTGTTTTACGTGCCGAGCCTGTCCGCGACCACCATCGTCTTCAAAGGCATGGTGATGCCGCAGTACCTCACTCAGTTCTATCCTGATCTCCAGGATGAGCGCCTCGAGGCCTCGGTGGCCGTGTTCCACCAGCGTTTTTCGACGAACACGCTGCCGCAGTGGCGGCTTGCGCACCCGTACCGTTACCTTGCTCACAACGGCGAGATCAACACTGTCCAGGGCAACCGCAACTGGGCCCTGGCTCGCGGACCCCTGTTCCGCTCGCCGCTGCTGCCCGACCTGCAGGAAGCGCTGCCGCTGGTTTCGCTCACCGGCTCGGACTCACAGAGCCTCGACAACATGCTCGAGGTGCTGTTGATGGGCGGCCTCGACGCCTTGCATGCCATGCGGCTGCTCATTCCACCGGCCTGGCACGGACTCGACTCGATCGACTCGGATCTGCGCGCGTTCTACGAGTATTACTCCGTGCACATGGAGCCGTGGGACGGTCCGGCGGGCATCGTGCTGACGGATGGCCGCTACGCGGTTTGCACACTCGATCGCAACGGGCTGCGGCCGGCACGCTTCGTGATTACGCGCAATCGCTTTCTCACGATCGCCTCGGAGACAGGTGTGTGGGACTACGCGCCAGAGGACGTCGTGCGCAAGGGTAAGCTCGGGCCCGGCGACATGATCGCGCTGGATCTGCAGACCGGTACCCTGCTCGAGTCGAAAGACATCGATCAGCTGCTGAAGTCGCGCCACCCTTATAAGACATGGCTCAAAAAGGGCGTGCGCTACCTGGAGAGCGATCTCGTTGATCCCCGGCTCGCGGCCGAGCCAATGGACCGCGATACGCTGTCGCTGTACCAGAAGATGTTCAACGTCACCGCGGAGGAGCGCGACGAGATCATCCGGGTGCTCGCGGAGGACGAGAGCGAAGCGGTGGGGTCGATGGGCGATGACACGCCAATGCCCGTGCTTTCCCATAAGGTGCGCTCGCTATACGACTACTTCCGCCAGCAGTTCGCGCAGGTGACGAACCCTCCGATCGATCCGCTGCGCGAATCGATCGTCATGTCGCTGCAGACCCAGATCGGCCCCGAGTGCAACATCTTCGTGCCCGCGCCGGAGCATGCACGGCAGATCGTGCTGGGCTCGCCCATCCTGTCGCAGCGGAAGCTGCGGCAGATTCTGGGTCTCAAGGAGGTCACGCACGAATTCATCGACCTCCAGTACGATCCCGCCGAGGGTTTGAAAGCCGCCGTCCTGCGGATGTGCGCCCAGGCGCAGACCGCCGTTCGCGAAGGCAAGCTCGTGCTGCTGCTGTCGGACCGCTATCTGGTGAAAGGGAAGCTGCCGGCCCATGCGCTGCTCGTGACGGGCGCCGTGCATCACCACCTCGTGAAAACCGGATTGCGCTGCAAGTGCAACCTGCTCATCGAGACCGGCACGGCGCGCGATCCGCATCACTTCGCCTGTCTCATCGGATATGGCGCGACGGCCGTGTATCCCTACATGGCCTACCAGGTGCTCTTCGAGATGATGCGCAAAGGCCGGGTGAAGCTCGACTTCGCAACCCGCCTGGAGCTCGGGCGCAGCTACCGGGCCGGGGTCAGGAAGGGCCTGTTCAAGATCATGTCGAAGATGGGCATTTCGACGATCAGCAGCTACCGCAGCTCGCAGCTGTTCGAAATCGTCGGGCTGTCCGACGACATCGTCGACCGGTGTTTCGTGGGCACCGAGAGCCGCATCCAGGGCGCGGACTTCGACGACCTCGAGGCAGATCTCAAGCTGCTCGCAGCGCGTGCCTGGAATCCGCGCGAGCCCATGGACCAGGGCGGACTGCTCAAGTACATGCACGGCGGCGAATACCACATGTACAACCCGGACGTGGTCGCGGCGCTCCAGGCGGCGGTCATTTCCGGGGACTATGAGCACTACAAGCTGTTCTCGCAGCTGGTGAACGAGAGGCCGGTCGCCACGCTGCGCGA
>JAQGOC010000088.1 GCA_028293805.1 Gammaproteobacteria bacterium | reverse complement strand
GCCGAAGCGGCGGGCGCGCTTGCCGGCCGCTCGCTCATCGGGCTGGCGAGCGAGCATCTGGCCGGAGCACGCGAGCTCGAAGATTCACGGCGGCTGTTGCAGGCGGCGCTGGCACAATGTCTGGAGGGCCGGCCGCTCGCCACGCGTGGCGTCGCAAGGGCCGTGGCACGCCGGGAGTCGCACACATGAGCTATAGATCCATCGCCCTCGGAGTCAACATCGATCATGTGGCGACGGTACGCCAGGCGCGCCGCGGCCGCTACCCGGATCCGGTGCACGCCGCGCTCGCGGCGGAAATGGCAGGTGCGGACAGCATCACCTTGCATCTGCGCGAGGATCGCCGTCACATCCAGGTGCAGGACGTCCGTGTTGCGAAGGATCTGCTGAAGACTCACATGAATCTCGAGATGGCGGTGACCGAGGAGATGCTCGACATCGCCCGCGTGGTCCGTCCGGCGGATTGCTGCTTCGTGCCCGAGCGCCGCCAGGAAATCACTACCGAAGGCGGGCTCGACGTGGCGGGCCAGGTACAGCGCCTGAAGGAAGCGACCGCCATTCTCATGGCACAGGGTATCCGCGTCGCGTTGTTCATCGATCCCGATGCGCCGCAGATCGAAGCGGCGGCACAGACTGGCGCGTCCGTCGTCGAGCTGCATACCGGAGCGTATGCGGAGTCGTCCGGCTCCCGACAGGCGACGGAGCTCGAACGGCTGCATGCGGGCGCGCGTCTCGCCACCACCCTCGGACTCGAGGTGCACGCGGGCCACGGCCTGCATTATCACAACGTACAACCCGTCGCGGCCATCCGCGAAATCGTCGAGCTCAACATTGGGCACGCTATCATTGCGCGAGCGCTGTTCGACGGGCTCGCGGTAGCGGTGGGCGAGATGAGGGCTTTGATGGTGGCGGCGCGCGCATGATCTTCGGGATAGGAGTGGATGTGCTGGAGGCGAAGCGCATTGGCGAGACGCTGGAGCGGTTCGGATCGCGGTTCGTCCAGCATCTGCTGATGCCGGAGGAGCAGGCGCAACTCGCGAGGACCCAGCGGCCGGAGCGTTTCCTGGCCATGCGCTTCGCGGCCAAGGAGGCGATCGTGAAGGCCATGGGGACGGGATTCGCGCACGGAGTCTGGATCCGGGATGTTGGCGTCGTGCAGAACTCGTGGGGGAGGCCCGAAGTGGTGTTCTCGGAACGCGGCGAAAAAGTTCGGCGCGGCCTGGGTATCGGCGAGGGCCATGTGACACTGACGGATGAAGCGGGACTCGTGGTGGCCGTTGCAGTATTGATGAAAGCCGCACCTCCATGAGCGGCGCCGGTACGCTGTACGCACCATGAATTGCCTGGTATTCGACATCGAGACGATCCCGGACGTCGCTCTCGGCCGGCGCCTCCACGGTCTGGAGGGCCTGTCCGACGAACAGGTGGCGAAAGCCATGTTCGCCCTGCGCCGGCAGAGCTCCGGTAGTGACTTCCTCCCCTACGAGCAGCATCGCATCGTGGCGATCTCCTGTGTACTGCGCAGCCGTGACGGCCTGCGCGTCTGGAGCCTGGGAGATCTGAACGCCACGGAAGGCGAACTGGTCGAGCGATTCTACGATGGGATCGAGCGCTTCTCGCCCGACCTCATTTCCTGGAATGGCTCGGGCTTCGACCTGCCGGTTCTGACGTACCGCGCCTTGTTGGCCGGCGTGCAGGCACCCCGGTACTGGGAAACGGGCGATGGCGACACCGCCTTTCGCTATAACAATTATCTCGGCCGTTTTCATTGGCGCCACACCGATCTCATGGACGTGCTCTCCGGATACCAGGGGCGTGGCCGCGTCTCGCTGGAGAATGCGGCGTGTCTGCTCGGGTTGCCCGGAAAGCTGGGTTTTTCCGGTGCCCAGGTGTGGGACACGTGGCTTGCGGGGAATCTGACGGGGATCCGGCAGTACTGCGAGACGGACGTGCTCAATACCTATCTGATCTATCTCCGCTTCGAAATGATGCGCGGACGATTTACGCGTGAGCGCTATGCCGACGAGGTGGAGCGCGTGAAAGTTCTCTTGCGTGCCGGCAAGGAGCCGCATCTCGCTGAGTTCCTGCGCGCCTGGGAATCGCCGGCTTGAGCGGGCGCAGGCTCGCCGTCCAGACCGTCGAAGCTGCGACGGTGGCCGGTCTTACGCACACCGGCGAGGGGATTGTCCGCGGCGGCAAAACGGTTTTTGTTCCCGGAGCGTTGCCGGGTGAGAGCATTCGATTCCGCCGTACGCGCAGCCACCGCCAGCACGATGAGGCGGAACTGCTCGAGGTGTTGGAGCCGGCCCCGGCGCGTGTGTTACCGCGGTGTCCGCACTTCGGCGTATGTGGCGGCTGCGCGTTGCAGCACCTTTCGCCAGAGGCACAGCTCGAAGCCAAGCAGACGGAGCTGCGAGATAACTTCGACCGCGTGGGACGCGTGACCCCCAAGACGTGGTTGCCGCCTCTGCGCGGGCCCGTGTGGGGCTACAGGCGCCGCGCCCGCTTGGGCGCAAAGTTCGTGACTAAGAAAGGGCGGGTTGTCGTGGGATTCCGCGAACGGCTTGCACCCTACATTGCCGACGTCCGCCATTGCGACGTGCTGGCTGCCCCGGTGGGTGACCTCATCACACCCCTGTCCGACATGCTCACGGGACTGAGTATTCGCGAGCGTGTGCCACAGATCGAGGTCGCCGTCGCCGACAACGCCGTCGCGCTCGTCTTCCGCGTGCTGGACGCGCCGTCCGCCGCCGATCTCGAGCGATTGCGGGAATTCGGCACTGCTCAGGCAGTGAGAGTGTACTTGCAGCCGAAAGGTCTGGATTCCATACATGAGCTCGGGCCGGTTGGCGAGGAGGGAGGCGGCGCTGCCCGAGGCGGCGCGCCACCATTGCATTACAGGCTGCCCAAGTTCGCGGTGCAGCTGGAGTTCGTTCCGACAGACTTCATCCAGATCAACGGTCCGGTGAATGAGGAGCTGGTCTCGCGAGCCGTCGAGCTCCTGGAGCTGACGCCATCCTCCAGGGTCCTCGACCTGTATTGCGGCTTGGGCAACTTCACCCTGGCGATGGCCAAGTCGGCAGGGCGTGTGGTCGGGGTGGAGGGCGATGCTGCTTTGGTCGCAAGGGCTCGACACAATGCCCAGCTCAACCGTTGCGAGAATGCCGAGTTCCACGTGGCCGATCTCGCGCAGCCGCCCTTACCGGGCAGCGCGGCAGGCAAGGCCGCTCCCTGGTTGAGAGAGGCATACACGCACGTGGTTCTCGATCCACCACGAGTAGGGGCACGTGAGGTGTTGGCGTCCGTGGCCGCGCTCGAACCACAAAGGGTGTTGTATATTTCTTGCCATCCGGGGAGCCTCGCACGGGACCTGGGCGTGCTGGTAAACGAACACGGCTTTACGCTGGAGGCGGCAGGTGTCCTCGATATGTTTCCCCATACGGCTCACTTCGAGTCGCTGGCTCTTCTCACGGCCAGGTAAGGCCAAGGCGACTTCCTCATGAGTCTCGGCCCGCTGATGATCGATCTTGCTGGGACCTCGATCACGGCAGAGGAGCGTGAACTGCTTCACCATCCGCTCGTGGGCGGTGTGATCCTGTTCACACGTAACTACGTCGATCCCGAGCAGCTCA
This sequence comes from Gammaproteobacteria bacterium, assembly GCA_028293805.1. Lineage (GTDB taxonomy): Bacteria > Pseudomonadota > Gammaproteobacteria > Steroidobacterales > Steroidobacteraceae > 13-2-20CM-66-19. Next base: position 12,177 of record JAQGOC010000088.1, on the reverse strand, counting down.
CAGCGCTGGTCGCGGGGATTCATGCTGAGCGCAGCCCGCCGCTGATAGTCGCCGTCGACCAGGAGGGCGGCCGTGTGCAGCGCTTTCGCGCCGGATTCTCGCGGCTTCCGCCTGCGAGGCAGATCGGCCACGCCTTCGACCTCAGTCCCAAGGAGGGGCTCGAACTGGCGCGGCGCTTGGGGTGGCTCATGGCGGCCGAGCTCCGCTCGCATGGCATCGATATCTCTTTTGCCCCCTGTGTAGACCTCGATTACGGCGTAAATGAGGCCATTGGCGATAGGGCCTTTCACAGGAATGCGGACGCTATCGGCCAGCTCACCGTCGCTTACACGCATGGAATGCGTGATGCCGGCATGGCCGCCACGGCTAAACACTTCCCCGGACACGGCGCCGTCGCTGCCGACTCGCACCTGACCCTGCCGGTGGACCGGCGGGAACTCGTCGACATGACCGACGATCTGGCCCCCTACCGGAGGCTCATTGCCAACGGTCTGCCGGCCGTGATGGTCGCGCACGTGCTCTTTCCGGCCGTCGATGCTGCACCGGCCAGCCTTTCGTCCAGATGGATTCGCGACGTGTTGCGCGGTGAGCTACGGTTTCAGGGCGTAGTGTTCGCGGATGATCTTTCAATGGGAGGAGCCGCCGCGGCGTACGGGGACGTAGTGACCCGGGCCCAGCAGGCGCTTGCCGCAGGTTGCGACATGCTACCGGTTTGTAACAATCGCGCGAGCGTCATCGCGCTGCTCGACGGGCTGGATGTGGAGCCCGAGCCGACCTCGCGTCTGCGGCTCGTGCGCCTGCACGGGCGCGACGGCGTGTCGCGCCAGGCGCTGACGGCTCTGCCGGAATGGATTCGCAGCCAGGAGCTGCTGGCACGCTTTGCCGCGCCTCCCGCGCTCGAACTGGAGCCGGGGCAGTCATGAACAACTGGTCCGCCGAAGCCTGGAGAGCCCTGGTCGAAGGAGCGCCCGAAGGCATCGTCATTTGCGATGCATCGGCTCCCGACTACCCGGTCATTTATGTCAACGCCGCCTTCTCCCAGATGTGCGGTTACCCGGTTGCGGCCCTGCTGGGCACGAATCTGCGCGTGCTGCAAGGAAATGACCGGGACCAGGAAACGCGCCAGCGCATGCGTGAAGCTGTCGAGCGGGGCGAGCAGGCTCGCGTCCTCATTCGCAACTATCGCCCGGACGGCTCGCTGTTCTGGAACGAGACCGTCATCCAACCAGTACGCGATGCTTCGGGGCGCCTGACCCACCTCATCGGCTATCACCGGGATGCGAGCGAGCGTTTGAAGAACGCGGAGCGCGCGACGAACGGGCTACCCCCGTGGCTGCGAGAGGATCGCCTCACGGGACTGCATTCGCGTGCTTACTTCGAAGAGCTCTTGCAGCGCGACTGGATGTTGGCGCAGCGGGACTCGCACGAGATCGGGCTCACCTTGTTCGATATCGACGACCTCGGTACATACAACGAAACGTTCGACAAGGCGGCGGGAGACGCGTGTATCCGACGTATTGCCCGTGTGATCGGCGCTTCGTATCGACGCGGTGGCGATCTCGTCGGACGGTGGGAAGGCGGTACGTTCGCTGTTTTGACACAAGGCGATGCTGCGGAAAAAGCTTCTCACTACGCACAAGTCGTGGCGCAACGAGTGCGCGACCTGCTCATGCACCATCCTCGCGCCGGGTCCGGGCGATTTGTTACGCTGAGCGCGGGAGTGGCGAGCCTGGTGCCGCCGCGCGAGCTTTCGCTCGACTCGCTGTTGAAAGCGTGTCGCGCGTCGCTGAAGCGCGCCAAGGGGTTGGGAAAGAACAGCATCTCTACGGCCGAAGCGACCGACTTTCAGTGATCTGCTGCGTGCGGCCGGCGCACGCGTTCCTATCTTCCCGGCGGCCTCGCGCCCTGCGCCGGTGAGACGAGCGCGATGACGCCGAACGCCGGGTGATCGTAGTAGTTGCGTTCGTAGAAGCGGATGCGGCGGCTCTCGTTGATCGTGAATGTCGCCCCCGGTCCGGCTCCCATCCCTGCGGGCGGCGAGGGCATGGCGTATGTCAGCGTCATGCCCAGATGCAGATACTGCCCACGCTCTAGAAAGACAGTGCCACTGAACCCAGGGACGTCCATGCCGAGACGCTGAACAGGGAAACCTGCACGGGTGCCCCACGCGCTTGCCGTTTGCGACCAGGCCACGTGGGCGATCGGCACATACGCCCCGCTCGAGCGCAGCTTGTTCTCGAGATCCGCAAGCTGATACGACGTCGCCGGCAGGGCGCTGACGAAATGACCCACCTGCGAGGAGCTGCTGGCTTCCTCACCCGCGATGACATTGCCCGTGCCGGCCTCCGCGCTCCAGTTCTCCGCTCCGCCCTGCGCCGACGTGGCACGAAACACCACGAGCTCGATGTTGTAGGCCGGGCTCGCCGATTCCTGCGAAACGGCGGGCAGCCCGCAGCAGATAGTGGCGAGCATCGTGAGGCAAAGCGTTCGCGAACGCGCGGTACGAAGGTTCATGGCGGCATTCTACTGCAGCGACTGGAGAAAACACTCAGCGGGCCGTGACGCCCAGTGGCGACGAAAAGCTGCGGCGGGAGTCCCCGCTGGCCACAGGCATCATTTGGGCTTTGGCTTCTCGCCAAGCAGCTTCAGCAGCGCGTCGGCGAACACGAAGCGCGCCTCTTCGGTCGGGAGCTGCCGGGAGAGCCGCATTTTGAGCGGCCCTTCGAGCCGGTATTCGCGCGCGCCTTTCTGAACCATGCGCACGACGGTGCCCGGATCGATGGAGTTGCGCTCCTCGAAGGTCACCGAGCCGCCCTGCGGCCCGATATCCAGCCGCCGTACGCCAATCGCGCGCGCCGCAAGCTTCAACTTCGCGATCTTCAGCAGGTTCTGCGCAACGGGGGGCAGGGGTCCGAAGCGGTCGTAGATCTCTGCCATGAGCTCATCCAACGCCTCATCGCTGGCGGCGGCCGCGATCCGCTTATAAAGGCCGAGACGGACGTGCACGTCGGCGATGTAGGTCTCCGGCACGAACGCCGGCAGGCGCAACTCGACTTCGGTCGCGGCTGCCAGCGGCTTGTCGAGCGCCGGCTCACGGCCCTCCTTGAGCGCCTGCACGGCATGCTCGAGCATATCGAGATACATCGCGAGGCCGACTTCGGTCATCTGGCCGCTTTGCTGCTCGCCCAAGAGCTCGCCTGCGCCGCGGATCTCCAGGTCGTGGGTGGCGAGCACGAAGCCGGCACCGAGCTCTTCCATCGATTCGATCGCCTCGAGGCGCTTCGCGGCATCGCCCGCCAGCGCCTTGCGCGGCGGGGCGATCAGATAGGCGAAGGCGCGATGGTGCGAGCGGCCGACGCGGCCGCGCAGCTGATGAAGCTGCGCAAGTCCCATGTGATCCGCGCGGTTGATCATGATGGTGTTGGCCGTCGGCACGTCGATACCGCTTTCGATGATTGTCGTGCATACGAGGAGGTTGAAGCGGCGATGGTAGAAATCGACCATCAGCTGCTCGAGATCGCGCGCCCGCATCTGGCCATGGCCAATCCGCACGCTGGCTTCCGGGACCAGCGCCTGCACTTGCGCCGCGATCTTCTCGATCGTGCGGACTTCGTTGTGCACGAAATACATCTGGCCGCCGCGGCGCAACTCGCGTAGCGCAGCTTCGCGCAGCGTGGGGCCGTGCCATTCGATGACGAACGTCTTGATGGCGAGCCGCTCGGCGGGCGGTGTCGTGATCAGCGACAGGTCGCGCAGACCCCCGAGCGCCATGTTGAGGGTGCGGGGAATAGGGGTCGCGGTGAGGGTAAGGACGTGCACATTTGCGCGCAGCGCCTGCAGCTTCTCTTTGTCACGCACGCCGAACCGATGCTCCTCATCGATGATGATGAGGCCAAGATCCTTGAACCGTGCATGCGAGTGCAGCAGGCGATGCGTGGCGATGCAGATGTCGACAGAGCCGCGCTCCACACCTTCGAGCGTTGCTTGCGTCTCCTTGGCATTTCCGAAACGCGACAGCGCTTCGACGCGCACCGGCCAATCCGCGAAGCGATCGCGGAAGTTGGCCAGATGCTGTTGCGCCAGCAGCGTCGTCGGCGCGAGCACGGCGACCTGCTTCCCGCCCTGTACTGCCGCGAACGCAGCACGCATGGCGACTTCCGTTTTACCGAAGCCGACATCGCCGCACACGATCCGATCCATGGGGCGCGGGCTGCTGAGGTCGGCCAGCACGGCGCGGATGGCCTGCGCCTGATCCTCGGTCTCCTCGAACGGAAAGGCGTTGGCGAAGGCCTGATAGTCGAGCTCGTTGAAAGGCAGGCTCAAGCCCAGTTGGGCTTTGCGCCGCGCGTACAGATCGAGCAGCTCCGCGGCAACGTCGCGGATCTGCTCGGCGGCGCGCTTGCGGGCTTTCGCCCATTGATCCGTGCCTAACTTATGGAGCGGCGCGCTCTCGGGGGCACCACCGGTGTAGCGGCTTACGAGGTGCAGCGAGTGCACAGGTACGTAGACGCGATCGCCATCCTGGTATTCAAGTACGAGGAACTCGCCTTGCTGACCGGCGATCTCCATCACCTGCAATCCAACATAACGCCCGACGCCGTATTCCTCATGCACCACCGGCGCGCCGGGGTTGAGGTCCTGCAGATCGCGCAGGATGGCTTCGGGATCGGCAGCGGCCCGCTTGCGCCGCCGCTCCTGACGGGCCCGGGCGCCGAAGAGTTGCGCCTCCGAAACCACCGCGATCCGAGGTTCCGTCAGGGTGAGCCCTTCCAGATCAGGAGCGACCGTCAATGCGAGCGCGGCCTTGCCGTTCGCGAACCCATCCCAGCTTTGTACGGAGGCCACGGCGTGGCCTTGGGCGCGCAGCATTTCCTGCAGGACTTCGCGGCGGCCGGGTGAGTCCGCCGCAATCAACACTCGTCCTGCGAAATCGGCAAGGAACGAGTCGAATGGCGCAAATGGCTTCTCGGCGCGCACATCGATCCGCAGTTCGCGCGGCGCGGAGGTCGGGAAGTTGCTCACGCTCTCATCGGGGCCCTGTAACTGCGTGTCTGCCTTGAAGACCTCGAGGGTGATCGAGGAGAAGGCGGCCAGCCGGGTGTCGAGTTCCGCGGGCTCGAGAAACAGCTCTCCCGGGCGCAACACGGGCCGCTCGATATCGTGGCGGCGATCCTCGTAACGGCTTCCCACATCCTCCAAGGCCTTGATGAGCGCTCCAGGCAGGGCGGCGTCGTGCACGATGACGGCATCGGGCGGGAGGTAATCGAACAGGGTTGCGGTTCCCTCGAAGAACAGCGGCAGGTAGAACTCGATGCCGGCCGGGGCGATCCCCTCGCTCACCCCCCGATAGATGCTGGTCTTGGTCGGGTCGCCCTCGAAACGGGTGCGGAAGCGGCGGCGGAATTCCTTGATCGCCTCGGGATCGAGCGGCACCTCGCGCGCGGGCAGCAGGCGGATGTTCTCCAGCGAATCCAGCGAACGCTGTGTTTCGGGATCGAAGGTGCGGATCGCTTCGATCTCGGCATCGAAGAGGTCGATACGCAGGGGCGCCGTCGTGCCCATCGGGAAGACGTCGAGTAGCGAGCCGCGCACTGCGAACTCACCGGGACTCACCACCTGGCTCACGCTCGCGTAGCCGGCCTCGATGAGTCGCTGCCGAAATGGTTCGATCGCCAGAGCATCGCCCACGGTGAGCTCGAAGGCGCGGCCCTGCACATACGTTCGCGGCAGGAGGCGCTGCATGAGAGTGTCGGCGGTCACGATGAGGCAGCCGTGATGCGCGCGGGGCAGCTCGAAGAGCGTACGGAGGCGGTCCGAGATGATGTCGGGGTGGGGAGAGAAGAGGTCGTACGGCAGGACTTCCCAGTCCGGCAGCGTCAGCAGCGGCAGGGACTCGCTTGCGAAGAATCGTAGCTCGGCGGTAAGCCTCTCCAGCTCGCGCGCGGCGTCGACGATCACGACGTAAAGCCGCTTGTCGGCGCGGGTAGCTTCGGAGAGAGCCAGCGCGGCGGCGCTGCCGTAGAGCTGGTGCCAGCGGAGGCGGCGCTTGGTGTCTGTGGGGACGGGGGGCTTTAAGAGTGAAGGCATCGATGGATAGGTCGGGGTCGGAGTCGGGATCGCGAAAAGCGCGACAGCTTACCAGCCGTTAACCACTGAGGCCGCCCTACGTAATCGGAAGCCGGTTGGCGCGAGCGCTGGCCCGGAAGTGCTGAGATGGGGGGCAGCCCTTCCGGCCACCCGTGCGACGCACGCGTGGCACCCCTGGAGGCTCGCAAAAAGCTTTCTGCGCCGTGGCGCAGAAAGCCCGGGGTTTTGCCATGCATGTCAAAAGCCGCTCGGTGCTGCGCACCGAGCCCCGCTTTTTAGCGTCTCAGAAATTCTCTTGATCGCTCGTGTCCGCGCGCCGATATACGGTCTTGGCGCCAGGATTGCCGCTAGATGGCTGCGGGCACGGGCTCTACCGCCACTTGCAGGCGCGTTTCGGTGGGGACGCAGTAGATGTCGATGGGATTCGAGCGGCCGCGTAATTGCATCGCGGGTAGGTGCGTCGCTCCTACATCGAGGCCGCCTGCGTCCAGTGATTGCTTGAGCGCGCGGGAGAAGAGCATTTCGCCGGCGCGGGCGCGTTGGCACAGACGTGCGGCGATGTTTACGGTGTCGCCGATGATCGTGTAGTTCATGTACGCGGTCGAGCCGATGTTGCCGGCGACGACGTCCCCTTCGTTGATACCGATACCGAGGCCGGCCTCGATCTGGTATCGCTCCTTCCAGGAGCAGGCGAGTTCCGCGAAGCTCTCGAGCATTTCTTGCGCCGCGCGGACGGCGCGCTGTGGGCTGTCCGGCTGCTGGAGCGGCACCCCGAACCCGAGCATCAGGCAGTCGCCCGCCATATGGAACACGGTCCCGTCGTGGCGGAAGGTGATCTCAGTGAGGAGGGAGAAATACTCGTTCAGGAGCGGGACGACCTCGTGAGGCTCGAGCCGCTCGGAGATGCTCGTAAAGCCGCGCAGATCGGCAAAGAGCACCACGGCGTGCGTGCGCACGTCAGCGGTGGAGAGGAGGGTATCGCGCAATTGCGCGTCCTCCAGGATCTTGTCGGCGAGCCGCGGCGAAACATAGCGGCGGAAGGTCTGCCGCATGACTTCCTCGCGCCGCCGGATTTCTGCTTCCAGCTGCACTGCCGCGATTTTGCGCCGTACGGTGCCCGCACGCACAAGAGCCTCGATACGGTTCCTTAAAGGCTCGTCCACCGACACTGCTATATCCCCAAAATTCTTTATCAGGCCCACGTCAGCCTACCACTGGCGCGCACACGGCCACCACTGCCGGCTCGTCGGCTGAGGGTCGCGGGCGGAAGGAGCAGCCGCCGCCGGCTGCCCGGCGAGCTGGGAGCGCTAAGGGATAAGGCCTGAACGTTTCAGCAGTATGAAAGGGACGTCAGCTCAGCAGGGAAGATCGCCCAGGTTCCGCTCGGTCATCGACAGCGGGAGTCACGAGGCGTGTAGTCTCGCACAGGAAATGAGCTATACGGTCGCAGAATGACCGCCATAATCAGGAGGCTGATTTCGACGAGGACCCGGCCTGTTCAGTGGATCCCGGCGTCGCGACGGCGTGGATGACGCGATCGTGCTCGAAGAATACCGAGAAGCTGGGATAGTCCCAGCGGGTGATCGGAGGGGCGCCAACGGCCTCATGACGCGTAGCCGGGGCACCGAAGCGCGCCTCGACCTGGGTCATGGTAACGCCGCGCTTCGGCGTATCGACGGCAGAGTCGCGCAGCTTCACCTGATCCTCTACGAGGATCGTTTCGGCCACGGCGGCCGTCGTGGCCGCACAGCTGCAAAGCAGTGCTACGAGAACGCGAGTCTGCATGACGGAACTCCTCGGCAGGCGCGGTCGACTATAGCACCGGGCGAAATCTGTCAAAGCGATTGGGCCGCAGGGCGGTGTCAATCTGTGACGCGGTTCGTGATTCGGCGAGGGCAGGGGCAACTTGTGGTTAAATCGCGACGATGTTTCACCCGCTTTCGCTCTACGTGGGTCTGCGCTACGTCCGCGCGCGGTCTCACAAATTCTTCGTCTCATTCATCACCTGGGCCTCGCTGGTTGGGGTGGGCGTGGGCGTCGCGGCCCTGATCGTCATCCTCTCGGTCATGAATGGTTTCGAGGGCGAATTGCGCGATCGCCTGCTGTCTTTGAGCGCGCACGCCCGCGTTACACCCAATGCGAATGCCCCGCCTCCGTCCTCCGCCGACTGGCTCGAGGCGGAGCGAATCGTACGTGGCTCCCAAGGCGTCGCGGCCGTTGCGCCATACGCGGAAATTCAGGCGTTGGCTCTGCGAACTCCGGAGATGCTGCCTGTTGTCCTGCGCGGCATCGATCCGAAGGCGGAGGCGAGAGTCACGGCAGTGGCGCGCTCGATAACACAGGGCCATCTGTCTGATCTCACGCCCGGATCGGACCGCATCATCGTGGGCGAGGTGATAGCGGAACGGCTCGGCCTGGCGCCGGGGGACAGTCTCACGCTGCTCATTCCCACCGTCGCCGCCGACAGTGCGCCGACCCCGAAGCTGCGCCAGCTCAAGGTCGCGGGCGTGTTCGAAGTCGGGCTGCAGGATCATGACGGGGTGCTGATATTCGCGCACATCGATGACGTGCGCGCGCTCGCTCCGGGGCAGGAGAGCGGGCTCGGCCTGCGGATACGGTTCAACGATGTCCTGGCCGCGCCCGCGCTGTCTGCGCGGATTCGGGCTGCGTTGCCGAAGCGCTTCGAGATCACCGACTGGACCCAGGACAACGCGAATTACTTTCGCGCCACCCGCATCGAGAAGACGATGATGTCGCTCATTCTCTTTCTCATCGTCGCGGTCGCCGCCTTCAACATCGTGGCGATGCTCGTAATGGTGGTCACAGACAAGCGCACCGACATCGCGATTCTGCGCACGTTCGGCGCCTCGCCCCGCAAGGTGATGGGGGTATTCATTACGCAGGGACTCGTCATCGGCTGGCTCGGCGTGGCCATCGGCATTGCGCTCGGCCTGGTGCTTGCCCTGAATGTCGGCACCATCGTTCCGTTTCTCGAGCACACGTTTGGCTTCCAGATCATGGACGCGGACGTCTACTACGTCACGACCATCCCCTCCGAAGTGAGATGGACGAATATTGCTGCCATCGGCGGTGCGGCACTGCTGTTGACGGGTCTTGCCACGCTGTATCCCGCGATCCGTGCGTCGCGGACGGCCCCCGCCGAAGCGCTTCGGTACGAGTAGCCCGCGGTGCGCCTCCCTTACGAATGGATCATAGGCACGCGCTATCTGCGCTCGACACATCGACGCGGTTTCGTGTCTTTCGTCGCGCTTGTGTCGGTGCTCGGCCTGGCGCTCGGCGTGGCGACCCTCGTTGTCGTCCTGTCGGTCATGAACGGCTTCGAGCGGGAGATCCGAACCCGCATCCTCAGCGTCACCTCGCACGCGACGCTCATGGGCCTCGAGGGTACTTTGTCGAACTGGCAATCGGTGCAACGCGAAGCGCTGCGCCAGCCGGGCGTGCAGGCGGCCGTGCCCTACATCGAAGAGCAGGCAATGCTCGCCAACGGCAGTCATATTGCGGGAGCCACGGTGCGCGGAGTGCTGCCCGAGCAGGAGAGCAGTGCTACAGGGCTCGCTCAGCACGTCACGCAGGGGAGGCTTGCGGATCTGCAGGCTGGCCAATTCAGCACGGTCCTGGGCAGTGCGCTTGCTCACGAGTTGAATGTACGCGTCGGGGATTCCGTCGTGCTGATCGCACCGGACGGAATCGCGACGCCTACGGGCGTCATGCCGCGCATGCGCCGCTTTCGCGTCGTGGGCCTGTTTGAATCCGGCATGTACGAGTTCGACCGCGGTCTCGCGCTCGTGCACATGACGGATGCCGCGCGGCTCTTTCGATTGGGCGATCGCGTGACGGGCATCCGTCTGGGGCTCGCGGATCCGCTGCGCGCCCCGTCCACTGTTCGCAGGATCGCTCTCGCGCTGGGAGGTAACGGGTTTTACGTCCGCGACTGGACGACCGACCACGCCAACTTCTTCCGCTCCATCCAGACCACGAAGTCGATGATGTTCATCATCCTGCTCATGATCGTGGCGGTCGCGGCATTCAACATCGTGGCCACGCTGGTGATGATCGTGAAGGAGAAGCAGACCGACATTGCGATCCTGCGCACGCTCGGTGCCGGTCCGCCGAACGTACTGTTCACCTTTGCGGTCCAGGGGGTACTGATCGGCCTCGCCGGGACAGTGCTCGGAGCGGGGCTCGGCACGGTGTTGTCGGATAACATAGGCAAGCTGGTCGGGGGACTGCAGCGTCTTGTGGGCACCCAGTTCATCGACCCTCGCGTGTACTACATCAGCGACCTGCCCGCATACGTAGAGGGCGGGGACGTTCTGCGCATTTGCGCCGTTGCCTTTCTTCTTTGCACGCTCGCGACGATTTACCCGGCGTGGCGCGCATCGCGCACGGCGCCCGCGCAGGCTCTGCGACATGAATGAGCCGAAGACGATGAGGAAGGAAGGACTGATGGCGGAACCGATTCTCGAGGCTCGCGGCGTCCACAAGAGCTTCCGTCAGGGGCCGGTCACGCTCGAAGTTTTACAGGGGATCGAGATTTCCGTGACCGCCGGCGAGCGCATCGCCATCGTGGGCGCCTCGGGGTCCGGCAAGACGACCCTGCTGCAGATCCTGGGCGGGCTCGACCGCCCCACGACCGGCCAGGTGCTGGTGGACGGACGGGATATCCACGAGCAGACCGAGCAGGAGCGCGGTGCGTTGCGCAATCGCGCGTTGGGTTTCGTCTATCAGTTTCACCACCTGTTGCCGGAATTCTCGGCGCTCGAGAACGTCGCGATGCCGCTGCTCGTACGGCGCATGAAAGTGGCGGAAGCGCGCGCCAAGGCGCACGCGCTCCTGGCGCGGGTGGGTCTTGGCCAGCGGCTCGATCATCGGCCGGACCAGCTCTCCGGCGGCGAGCGGCAGCGGGCCGCGGTCGCCCGCGCGTTGGTCACGGAGCCGAAGATCGTGCTGGCGGACGAGCCGACCGGCAATCTCGACGGCACGAATGCGGAAGCGGTGTTTGCCCTGATGCTCGAGCTCAATCGGGAGCTGGGAACCAGTCTGATCGTGGTGACCCACGACATGCGGCTGGCCGCCCGCATGGAGCGCATTTTCGAGATCGACGGCGGGATCCTACAGGAGAGGCCGCTACCGGCAGCCGTTACGTAACGATTCGCGCAATCCGGACGTAAGGGCCGGACGCGAACAGTGGACGTCGGAAATCGCTGATTGCTAGGCAGCCGTCGAGGCGAGGTGACGGGCTTTATAGCGCGCCTTCACGCGCCACCGCCAGATGAGCTCCAGGCTCATCCACCCGAACAGGCCGGCCAGGATCGCGCAGGCCACACATCCCAGCAGAAAGGGCTTCCAGACCGGCTGCAGGCCGGTTTGCAGCCAGTCCCAGCTGAACTGAAACGAGAAGGTCTGTGGAGGGACCCCCAAAAGCGTGGTACCTACCCGATAAGCCGTGTAATAAATCGGTACGCAGGTCAACGGATTGACCAGCAGCGTGGCCCCATAGATGGCCGGGAGATTGAGGCGCAGGGCTATGGCGATCACGCCCGCCACCAGCAGGTGGATGGGCAGTGGAATGAAGCAGATGGCCAAGCCAACGCCGAAGGCTGCGGTGACGGCCCGGCGGTGCAGGGTCCATAGGCGCGGGTCGGCGATCCGGTCCCCGAACGGCCGCAGAAACCAGCGCTTCTGCAGTGAGCCAGGGGAGGGGCAGAGCTTTTTGAGTAAGCGGCGCGGCATGAGGGGCGCTGACTCTACCAGAACACTTTGCGAGGCATCTGCATCGGCCACGCAGGTCCGCCCGCGCCGGGCCGCTGATTCGAGGTCCTGCCTTGCGGTCGCAAGTGGCGCGCCCGGGAATTGGAATTCCAGCGCGGCGGCCGGCGCCGTGCTGCCCGCCGCGCTGGCCGTCGCCGCGACCCGACAGGAGGCGCTGTCGCCTTGAGCGCCTGCGGGTCTCCGGTATGATGCCGCGTCGCTGTTGCCGGATCACCGGCTTGGGGTCACTTGGATGTGGGAAATCGTGCGGGCCGGCGGCCCGCTGATGTGGCCGATTATTCTTTGCTCAATCACCGC
>JAQGOC010000045.1 GCA_028293805.1 Gammaproteobacteria bacterium | reverse complement strand
AGAATAGGCTGCGCCAGCAGCAACGTAGCGAGGGAATTCGCCTCTACACAAGCGGCGCAATGATCCGGGTTTCACTCGCGATGGTCAAGCAAGCTGCTGGCACAGGAATCATGTGAGATCGAAAGCTTCCAGTACTCGGCAGATGTCGCTTCTGCCGCCTTCCAGCTCTCCTGAGATCGTCAAGAACGGCGTCCAGGCCGCGGGCGAGCTCGACGCGGTGCTCGCAATCGTACCCGACGCTCCCGAAAAGGAGATTTTCCGCCGGCTGCCGGATAGCGAGCGCTGGCAGGAGCTCAACGCACGCGCGCAGCCGCGCCCCGGAACGGTGCGCACGACGGTCCTTTCCAACCGCCAGCAGTCGCTTGCCGTGCTGGGCTATATAGGGGCGGACGCGAGCACTTTCGAGAGGCTGTCCCTTGCTGGACGGATGCTCAAGGAGACCGAGGCCCGGGGTCCCGAGACGGTGGGGCTCATCGCGTTCGGCCAAGCGGCACCGGCGCAGGCCGCGCTCGACGCCCTTGTAGCGGCCACATATGCGAAGGCGTTTTCCCTGCCGACGTACCGCGTACCCTCTACCGACGAACGCCACATAAAGCGCATCGTTGTCCTCGGCAATGGGGATATCGACACACGCTATGCAGCGGCTTCTGCTCGCGGCAATAACCTCGCGCGTTGGCTCACGGCGCTGCCACCCAACATGCTGGATGCCCGTGGGTACCACCGTGCGATTGCCGAACTCGCCCGTCGCCACGACCTCACGTTCAAGTGGCTCGACGAGCGGGCCCTGCGGCGTGCGGGTGCTAACGCTTTTTTAGCCGTGTCCGCCGCAAATGAAGAGCGAGTCGCCGGTATCGCGCATCTGAAATACCGCCCCGGGCGCCGCAAGGCCGCGGGCTCGCCGGACATCGCCCTCGTGGGCAAAGGCATTCTATTCGACACCGGCGGCGTGAACCTCAAGCCGCATCGCTCGATGCTCGACATGCACACCGACATGGGCGGAAGTGCGGTAGCGCTCGCGACGCTGCTCGCGTTAGCCGAATTGCGAGCTCCGATCGCGGCCGACGCGTGGCTCGCGATAACCGAGAACAACATCGGCCCCAGAGCCTACCGGCCGCAGGAAGTGGTGCGCGCTGCGAATGGCGTCACAATCCAGGTCATTCACACCGACGCCGAAGGCCGTATGGTGCTGGCTGACACACTGGCCCTGGCCGCCCGTACGAAACCGAAATTCATGATCGACTTCGCCACATTGACCGGCGCTGCCGTCCACGCGCTCACCGAAAGGATGAGCGGCGTCTTTACGAATCGGCCGGCGCTGGTGGACAAGCTGGTCGCAGCCGGCCGCGCGAGCGGCGAGCGGGTGTGGAATTTCCCGTTCGACTCCGACTACGACAGCGATCTCGAGAGCAAGATCGCCGATATCCTGCAGTGCACGACCGACGGGAAAGGCGATCACATCCTCGCCGCCCGCTTCCTGAGCCGCTTCGTTCCGCAGGAAATTCCCTGGGCTCACGTGGATCTCTCCTCTTCTACCCGCACCGGCGGCCTCGGCCATATCAACACCGAAATCACGGGCTTCGGAGTCCGTTACGCGCTCGAGCTGATCCTGAAGCAGCAGGTTCTCGAGTCGCTGGAAACCGCGTGACAACCCTCACCATTCGACGTCCCGATGACTGGCATCTCCATTTGCGCGACGGTGAGGCACTGCGCGCGGTGCTACCCTTTACCGCTGCACGTTTCGCACGCGCCATTGTGATGCCGAACCTCAAGCCTCCGGTGACGGATACCGAGCAGGCACTCGCCTACCGCCGTCGCATACTCGGAGCTCTTCCGGCGGGTATGAGCTTCGAGCCACTGATGACGTTGTATCTGACGGACCATACCTATCCGACCGAAGTCGATCGCGCGAAGGCCAGTGGCTGCGTGTACGGTTTCAAGCTCTATCCGGCAGGCGCCACCACCCACTCCGATTCCGGCGTGACCGACATCCGCAGAATCGAGCCCGTGTTGGCTCGCATGAGCGAGCTCGGCATGATCCTGCAGGTGCACGGTGAAGTCACCGACCCGAACGTGGATGTATTCGATCGCGAGGCCCGTTTCATAGACAGCGTGCTCGCGAAAATCGTCGAGCAGTTCAGTGAGCTGCGGATCGTGTTCGAGCACATCACGACACGCGCCGCCGCGGACTTCGTTCGTCACGCGCGACCCGGAGTCGCCGCCACCATCACACCGCAACACCTTCTAATGAATCGCAATGCACTGTTCACTGGCGGGATTCGGCCGCACCACTATTGCCTGCCGGTGCTCAAAACCGAGCCCGATCGCTGCGCGCTGCTCGACGTGGTGGCAAGCGGAAGTCCGCGATTTTTCCTCGGCACGGACAGCGCGCCGCATGCGCGGCACACGAAAGAAACTGCCTGCGGATGTGCGGGAATCTTCTCGTCCCATGCGGGCATCGAGCTTTATGCCGAAGCGTTCGAGGCCGCCGGCGCGCTCCCGCGCCTGGAGGACTTTGCTTCCCGCTTCGGTGCCAATTTCTACGGCTTGCCGCAGAACGAGGAAAGGATCACCCTCGTGAAAGAAGCCTGGGACGTTCCGGTGCACTACCCATTTGGTTCCGATGAGCTCGTCCCGCTCAAGTCGGGTGAGCGCATCACCTGGCGCCTCAAGAACTGAATGGCCGGCTTCTTGACCGGTGTGCGTTGCGTATGGAGAAGGCAAAGATGAACGAGGCGGCGTTGATGGCTTCGCGAGTGGCGGCGGCGCACCTCATGGCACGACGGTTTCGGGGCTTCCTGCCCGTGGTAGTTGACGTAGAGACCGGCGGATTTCACGCGGCAACCGACGCCTTGCTCGAAGTCGCGGCCGTGATCATCGAAATGGACCCCGACGGCACGCTGAAGCGCGGTCCAACACACAGCTATCACGTCAAGCCGTTCGAAGGCGGCAGGTTGGATCCGGCGGCCCTGTCCATCACCGGGATCGATCCGCATCATCCGCTGCGCCCGGCCCTGCCGGAACGGGATGCCCTGCAGAGGATCTTCCGGGAAATCCGCCATGCGGTGCGCGATTACAATTGCCGGCGTGCCATCCTGGTCGGGCATAATGCGGCATTCGATTTAGGTTTTCTGAACGTCGCCGTGGCGCGGGCGGACGTGAAGCGCAACCCGTTTCACCCTTTCTCGAGCTTCGACACGGCGACACTCGCCGGTGCCGCGCTCGGACAAACGGTGCTGGCGAAAGCTGTGACGGTTGCCGGGCTGACGTGGGATGCGAGCAGCGCGCACTCAGCCTCTTACGACGCGGAGCTCACGGCGGATCTCTTCTGCATCATTTCCAACCGCCTGCGCGACAGCTTTCGTGAGGCGGAAGAACGCGCGTGCTCCCTTGGGTGGCTCGCAGCCGCGACCGCAGAGCCGGGGGGCGGAGACCCGCAGTTGGAGACGGAAGCTCCGGCGCCCGCCCTGCCGCCGCTCGCCTGAGCGACGCGGGAGAACGCTTCGAGGCGCGAGCCTTGGCGGCCGCACCTGGCCGGCCGCACCTGGCCGGCCGCTTACTTGGCCGTGGCGACTTCGTTCGTCGCGGCGGCTTCGCTCACGAGCTTCTTCAGCTCGCCGCTGCGATACATCTCGAGGGCGATGTCGCAACCGCCGACCAGCTCGCCGTTGACATACAGCTGCGGATAGGTCGGCCAGTTGGAGAAGCGCTTGAGCGCCTCGCGTATCTCCGGCTCTTCGAAGATGTTGATGTGCTTGAATTCGGCGCCGACGGCGCGCAGCGCCGCCACTGTCTGCGCCGAGAACCCGCACTGCGGGAAATCGGGGGTGCCCTTCATGAAGAGCACCACCGGGCTCGAGCCGAGCTCGGTCTTGATTCTTTCGACGACGTCCATAAAGCTCAGTACCTCAGATTCATGCGCAGGGCGCAGTACTTACGGGCAGCGCGTCCAGCGCACGCCAAGCCCGTGCGGCGCAACAGGCGCCATTAAAAATTGCGGACCCGGCGGCGCTGCTGCAGCTCCGCGATGAGCCGCCACTGCTGCGCCGGACTCATTGAAAGCCACTGCCCGATCTCCGGACCCGTCCGCAGACACCCGGAGCAGTACCCCTGCGCGTCCAGGGCGCAGACATTGATACAGGGCGATGGCGGACGTTCCTGCCGGTCCAAAAGCGCTTCACTTTGCCGCATCGGGCGATGATGGCATACCGGGCACCGCCGCGCCCGGCGTCAGCCGAAGCGTTGCCGCGTTGAATTATGAGGGGGTGTGGCCTATTCTTCAAACCCGCCACAGACCGCCCGTAACCAGCCAGAACAAGAACTTGGATGGTCATAGGGTCCGCATTTCGCAAGGGAGCCACCGTATGAATCCGTTGAACAACCACCGCCACGCTCTGATTCTGGGCATCGTCCTCGCGCTGCTCCTTGCTGTGGGGATCGGCGGCACGCATTTCAACTCGCTCGGCCTCGCACGCTGGTTCCACATCGTCTCGGGGGTCTTCTGGATCGGGCTGCTCTATTACTTCAACGTCGCACAGACCCCGGCCATGGCCGATGCCGCCGCCGACAAGGGTGGACCCGGGGGAGCCGCGATCAATAAATACGTGGCCCCGCGAGCCCTGTTCTGGTTCCGCTGGACCGCGCTGCTCACCTGGCTGGGGGGCGCCTGGCTGCTGGGACCCAAATTCGGCAGCGCGTTCACACTCGGGGCCGGCCTCGACGATCCGACGCATTACTACCTCATCATCGGCATCGGCGCCTGGCTCGGTACGATCATGCTGCTGAACGTCTGGGGTGTGATCTGGCGGGCGCAGAAAAAGATCCTCGGCATCGTCCCCGCGACCGACGAGGAGAAGGCCAAGGCACGCCGGGTGGCGCTGCTGGCCTCGCGCACGAACTTCGTGCTGTCGATTCCGATGCTGATGTGCATGGCTTCGGCGAGTCACGGACTGCCTTTCTTCAAGGGCTGAGAGGCCTTTGCGGGCTGAAAAGCGCCCTAAAGGGCGCTTTTCAGCGAGCGCGCTGCACGGAGGATTCCGGCCCGCGGGGCAAGGCGCCCGCCGCGAACAGCCTGGCTTTGCCAAGGCGGGTGGCCTCGCGACATAGAGGGCCAGCGGGAGCGGTAGGTCGTTTTTAGGAGGGGGCAAGTCGGGTACCCTTGCGTGACCACTTCGCTGCATGCCGGCCCGATGCCCGAGATTCCGAAAGACTTAGATAGCCAGGTCGCGGCTGCCCTCCGTGAGGACATCGGCGGCGGTGATGTTACCGCGCGACTCGTTCCCGCTACCCAGCAGGTGCGTGGTCGTGTCATCACTCGTGAGGACGCCGTTCTTTGCGGCCGCCCATGGGTCGATGCGACCTTCCGCAGCCTGGACGCGGGTATCCGTCTCACGTGGCACGCGGCCGATGGCGAGCGGATTCTGCCGGAGCGCGTGATTTTCGAGATCGACGGCCCCGCGCCCGCGGTCCTGACCGGCGAACGGACGGCGCTCAACTTCCTGCAACTCCTGTCGGCAACCGCAACCGCGGCGCGCCGCTTCGTCGACGCTGTCGCCGGAACCGGTTGCGTGATTCTCGATACCCGCAAGACCGTGCCGGGCCTGCGCACCGCGCAGAAGTACGCCGTTCGCTGTGGCGGCGCTCAGAACCATCGCATCGGGTTGTACGACATGGCTCTCATCAAGGAGAACCACATCGCAGCCGCGGGCTCATTGTCGATTGCCGTTGCGGCTGCGAGGCGCACCGCGCCGGGATTACCGGTCGAGGTCGAAGTCGAATCGCTCGCCGAATTCGAAGAGGCGCTCGCCGCACGACCCGACATCGTCATGTTGGATGAGCTCAGCCAGGCCGATATGCGCACGGCGGTCGCCCTCAATCGAAGGCATGCGCATCCGGTAAAGATCGAAGCCTCGGGTAGCGTCTCGCTGGAAACCGTGCGCGCCATCGCCGAAACCGGCGTGGACTATATTTCGGTCGGCAGCATTACCAAGCACGTGCGCGCCGTCGACCTGTCCATGCGGCTCGAATTCTGCTGAACAGTAGGCGACGTCGTCACCTCAGCCACCCGAGAATCGCTCGATAAATTGCGAGCGCGTGGCTAGTTCGAGTGGGTCGCGCAACCCGGAGCATCGCAAGCGCCCAGGCGTCCCATTTGCGCGTACTAGGCGACGGCGGACTTCAACACCCGCTGCGGCTGAGCGACACCGTATCCCTGCGCATAATCCACGCCAAGGCTAGTGAGCATCTGGATGATCTCGGCGTTCTCGGCGAACTCCGCGATGGTCTGCTTGCCGGTGAGGTGGCCGATCTCGTTGATCGAGCGGACCATTTCGCGATCGATGGGATCGCGCAGAATCTCGCGCACGTAACTGCCGTCGATCTTGAGGAAGTCGACGGGGAAATGCTTGAGGTACCCGTACGACGACAGACCGGTGCCGAAGTCATCGAGCGCGAACTTGCAGCCGAGCTCCTTCAGAGCCTGGATGAAACGGTTCGCCTGCGAGAAGCTCGCGACGGCGGCCGTCTCCGTGATCTAGAAACAGATCTTCCGGGCATCTAGCCCGCTGCGGTGGATCTGGTCGATGACGATCGGCAGGAATTTGTCATCCCCCAGACTCTGCCCCGAGA
>JAQGOC010000056.1 GCA_028293805.1 Gammaproteobacteria bacterium | reverse complement strand
CGCATCCGCACGGACTTCATCCAGGGTATGGGCAAGGTGAACGGCAAGTTCGTGATCCTCCTCGCCGTCAATCACGTGCTCGCGGCGGATGAGATGCACGTGCTCACCGAGGCGCAGGGCGCCGCAGCCACCGAAATGGCGTAATGATCAGAATCTCCGATACCGAGTTCGGGCACTTTCAGCGCTTCATTTTCGAAGCCGCCGGCATCACGCTCTCCGACGCCAAGAAGGCGCTGGTGAGCGGCCGGCTGGCCAAGCGTCTGCAGGCGTGCCGGGTTGCCAACTATGGGGACTATTTCCGCCTGCTGATGAGCGGCGAGTCGCCGCTGGAGCTGCAGACTGCCGTCGATCTGCTCACCACCAACGAGACCTACTTCTTCCGTGAGCCGAAGCATTTCGAGTTTCTCAGAAGGCAGCTCAAGTCCGCCCCACCGGCCGCGCCTCTGAGGGTGTGGAGCGCGGCGACCTCGAGCGGCGAGGAGGCTTACAGCATTGCCATGCTGCTCGAGGATTGCCTGCCGGGCCAGACCTGGGAAGTCGTCGCCTCCGACATCAGCTCCCGCGTTCTGGAGCGCGCGCGCGCGGGACATTACTCGATGGAGCGTATTGCCAACTTCCCTCGCGGGTACCTGCAGCGGTTCTGCCTGAAAGGGAGGGATGCACAGGAAGGGACGCTGCTGATCGATCGCCGCTTGCGCAACAGGGTGCGGTTCCTGCAGGTGAATCTGAACGCGTCGCTGCCGCACCTCGGCACGTTCGACATCATTTTCCTGCGCAACGTCCTCATCTACTTCAGTGTCGAGACGAAGCGAAAAGTCGTCGCCCGCCTCCTGGGCGCCCTTAAGCCTGGCGGCTATCTGCTGATCGGCCATTCGGAAAGCCTGATCGAGGTGAGCGAGGCCGTAGAGCTCATCGCGCCGGCTATTTACCGCAAAGTCGCATGAGTCCGGCTACCCCCGCCATCAAAGTCATGATCGTCGACGATTCGGCCGTCGTCCGGCAGGTGCTCGTCGAGCTGTTGGGAGCGGATCCCGGCGTCCAAGTCATTGCCGCCGTCGCCGATCCGTTGTTCGCCATGCAGCGCATGAAAACGCAGTGGCCGGACGTCATCGTGCTGGACGTCGAGATGCCGCGCATGGACGGTGTAACGTTTCTACGAAAACTCATGCACGAGCGTCCGACGCCCGTGGTGATCTGCTCGACGCTCACCGAAGCCGGCGCGTCGACGACGATCGAGGCGCTCGCTGCCGGGGCGGTGACGGTCATCACCAAGCCCAAGATCGGGCTGAAGCAGTTTCTGAACGATGCGGCGAACGAGTTGCTGGCGGCGGTCAAGATGGCGGCGCGCGCCAATGTGAAACGGCTGGCTGCGCGGGCGGAAGGCAGCAAGCCGCATGAAGTACAAAAGAAGAACAACGCCGATGTCATTCTGTCCCCCGCGAGTGATCGGGCAATGGCGCGTACCACGGAGCATGTGGTCGCGATTGGATGCTCGACGGGCGGCACTCAGGCCTTGCAACATATCCTCGCTGCTCTACCGTTGGTCTGTCCCGCCGTGGTTATCGTGCAGCACATGCCTCCCTCGTTCACCGCGGCCTTTGCGCAACGCTTGGACCGGGTGTGCAGGATTACCGTGAAAGAGGCACAGAACAACGACCGTGTCGTTCCGGGCTGTGCACTCATTGCTCCGGGAGGAAAGCACCTCCTGCTCCAGCGCAGCGGCGCTCAATATTTCGTCGAAGTCCGGGAAGGACCGCCCGTCAACCGCCATTGTCCGTCAGTCGACGTACTGTTCCGCTCGACCGCGAAGGCCGCGGGTCGCAACGCTCTGGGCATCATCATGACGGGAATGGGAGATGACGGTGCGCGCGGCCTGAAGGAGATGCGCAATGTTGGCGCCAGCACCATTGCGCAGGACGAAGAGAGCTGCGTCGTCTTCGGGATGCCCAAGGAGGCCATTCGTATGGAGGCAGTCGACAGAATCCTCTCTCTCGACGAGCTTCCGCGCGCCATTCTGCAGGCGTAAACTTCCGTAGTTGCAGTCGGCGCTTCGAAGACCTACATCATGGAGCCGGGAGAAGCCGTGCTGGCCCGGCGTCCGATCAAGTGATTCCCGCGACCCGTCGACCCGCTACTTCGGCCTCGAGCCCGAGATAAGGAGCCTGCTGTGCTATCGGATGAGGAACGCCGCCGCTGCGCTGAAGACCTGCTGCCTGCCGAGCGCGACCGCAAACCCATTCCACAGCCGAGCCGCACCTACGCGGACATCAAGAGCGGCGAGGTCATTCATGCCGACTACGGCGCGCTGGGCGCCATCGGCGTGTCATTCGCCTCCGTGTGAGTCGACTGTTGGTTTCGAAGAGGCGAGTCGCGTTGACGTTCGTCGCGCTGAGCGCCGTTGTGGGTGGTGCCTTCGCGCTCCATCACTATCTCACTCCGACGCCGCGGGCCTTGCGCTTTGCGGACGGGACGGAGGTCTTTTATCTGTCCGATACCCGCATCGAGCCATCCGGCTCGTACCCGCAGAGCCGGGAGATCAGGGTGGATGGCGATGCCTTCATCCGCGCTTCCGCCGGCGCGCAGCCGTTGATCGTGCGGTCGCGATTGATGGTGCTGACAGTCACCGGAAGCTCGGCGCTGCGCGTCACGGCCTACGCAAAGGACTCTGGCGAGGAGGCGCAGGTGCTTTACGGCCAGGTCGGGGCGAAAAAGGCCTATCCGTCGCCCCAGAGTGAGCCGGACAGCTTGGTCGGCGGCCAGGAGGTCATGGTCAACGAGACCATTGATCTGCAGGAAAAAGAGACCACTGATTTGGCGAGGCTGCGCTCATGGAGCGCGGCTCTCGTCGCCTCGGTCCGGATTCGCTGATCGTTGGACGAGGATCGAGCGTAGGCACGACCGTTACGGGACCACTGTCACGGGAGAGTGACAGTCGTCCTGGGCCAGCGCGTGTTCCCGCCGCTCCGGCTTGCGACCGGGCGCGATCCGCTGTCAAATCGGCTCTCCCGTTGATACCCCCGGTCCACGGAGATCCCCCATGAATGCCAACTCCGAAGTGGTCGCCCTCAATGCACGAGTGCAACAGTTCATCTCCCAGCCGCGCAAAGTTCTGATCGATGGCCGCTGGGTGCCCGCCAAGAGCGGTGAGAGTTTCGACGTATTCAATCCTGCTACCGGCCAGCGCATCGCCCGGGCGGCGGCGTGCACCAAGCCCGACGTAGACGCTGCCGTGGCAGCAGCGCGCAAGGCGTTCGATCAAGGCCCCTGGCCCCGCATGTCCCCGTCCGAGCGGGGCCGGATCATCTGGAAGATAGGCGATCTGATCGAGGATAACCTGGAGGAGCTCGCGCAGCTCGAATCCCTCGACAACGGCAAGCCGATCGCGGTTGCGCGGGCAGCGGACGTGCCGCTCGCGGCGGATCTGTTCCGCTACATGGCCGGGTGGGCGACAAAGATCGAAGGCAACACGATCCCGCTGTCGGTTCCCTATACACCCGGCGCCGAGTATCACGCGTATACGCGTCGCGAGCCGATCGGTGTCGTCGCGCAGATCATCCCGTGGAACTTCCCGTTGCTGATGGCGGCCTGGAAGCTCGGACCCGCACTGGCCACGGGCTGTACGATCGTGTTGAAGGTGGCCGAGGAGACGCCGCTCTCCGGCCTGCGGCTGGCCGAGTTGTGTCAGGAAGCGGGTCTTCCGGATGGCGTGCTGAACGTGCTCACCGGATTCGGCGAGCCTTGCGGGGCGCCGCTTGCCGCGCACGGCCAGGTCGACAAGGTCGCGTTCACCGGCTCTACGGAAGTCGGCAAGCTCATCGTGAAGGCGGCCGCGAACGATCTGAAAAAGGTCACCCTCGAGCTCGGCGGCAAATCGCCCAATATCATCCTGGAGGATGCGGATCTCGAGCTGGCCATTCCGGGCGCGGCGAATGCGATCTTCTTCAACCAGGGCCAGTGCTGCTCCGCCGGCTCGCGGCTGTTCGTGCACGAAAAGCACTACGACCGGGTGGTGGAAGGCATCACCGAATTCGCCAAGGAGATCCGGATCGGTCCCGGGCTCGATGTGCGCACGCAGATGGGGCCGCTCGTTTCACAGACGCAGCTCGAACGCGTATCCGGGTATCTGCGCTCTGGCGCAGAGGAGGGGGCCCGAGCGCTGTGCGGCGGCCAGCAGGTGCCCGGCACGGGCTACTTCGTCGAGCCCACGGTGTTGGTGAATACCTCGAACGACATGAAGGTGTATCGCGAGGAGATCTTCGGGCCGGTCGTCACGGCGAGTCCATTCAAAAGCGTGGACGACGATCTCCTGGGCCGCGCCAATGACACCCTGTACGGCCTGGCCGCAGGCATCTACACGAGGGACCTCGGGAAGGCTCATCGTCTCGCCGCACGCCTGCGTGCCGGCACCGTCTGGATCAACTGCTACAACATTTTCGATGCGGCTCTGCCGTTCGGCGGTTATAAGCAGTCGGGATGGGGCCGCGAGATGGGCCACGACGCGCTGAATAATTATCTGGAGACCAAGGCCGTCTGCGCCGGCCTGTAGCGCAGGTGATGCCGCGGCCGCGTAGGGCGGCCGCGGCGGGGCGATGATGGCCTGGATTCCTTGCGAGAGCTGACGATGTCACGTTGACGAACCCGCCGGAGCAGTCATGAGCAGCACAGGACCGGAACTCGATACTGCTTTCATCGAGAAGCAACGGCAGCGCCTGCTGGAGCTGCGCGAGTCACTCCAGAGCGCGGCAAAGGATGCGCAGAGCGATGAAGCCGCCCTGAATTCCGAAAGCAGCGACCGGCCCCGGGAGCACGAGGATGAAGCGCAGCGGCTGACGCTTCTGGAACTCGACGGTACGCTGGCGGCTCGTGATCTAGCGCGTGCGGGTCGCGTGGACCGTGCGCTGAAGAAGATAGAAGAAGGTACTTACGGGTTCTCGGATCTCAGTGGCGAGCCCATACCGCGAGAACGGCTCGAGGCTGTGCCGGAGTCGATCTATACGGCAGCCGAACAAGAGGCGCTCGAGCGCAGCGGGCTGGGCTAGGGACAAGGGGTTGCGCTAAAAAGGATCCGTCTCCCCCGTGCTGAAGTTCGTGATCCTGCCGGCGCTCTCCAGGGTCATCGCATCGATCACCTTGATGAGCTTGGCGATCTCCTGGCCGATCGGGGCGGCGCCCTTCATGTTGGCGATATCGGCCTTGCTGGCGACGAAGATCGGCTGCACCAGCGCCACGACCACTCCCTTGGGTTTCATGGCAATCGACAGCAGCACCATGTACTTGTTCAGCGCTGCCTTGCTCGCACCGTAGTTCATCGCCATTGCGCCCGGCAGCGGACGACCAAAGGATCCGGCCAGCGAGGTGACCGAAATGACCTTTTTTGCCTTCGAGAGCTCCACGTTCGACATGAATGCCTGGGCGACACGCATGGGGCCGAGCGTGTTCACGTCGAAGTCGCGACGAGCGGCGTCGAAGTCGATGGTGTCGTAGGTCTCCCGGGCCGCAGCCATATCTGCCGCAAAGGTCGGTTCGACGGCCGCGGCGTTATTCAACAGAACGTCGATCGGCTGGCCGCGATATTTTTCCGCGACCCCGCGGATCATCGCCGTGTCCGTCACGTCCAGGCGCTCGAGAGCAACCTGCGGATGCGTGGAGGCAATTTCGCTGAGCGCGGCCAGGCCCGGATCCCCGTTCGCGTGGCGGGATGTCGCAATGACATTCCAGCCCCGATCGGCATACTGCCTGGCCAGTTCGAGTCCAATACCTCGATTTGCCCCGGTGATGAGGACGGTGGGCGCGTCTTTCTTGAGTGCCGCGTCGGCCGCGAAGGGCACAACGGTGAGCACCGCGGTGAGTAGAATCGTATTGAACATCGTCGCCATCGCTCCAGGGTTTGATCCGAGCGGCGGATTTTACGGCAGAAGGACGCTCGCCGGTGACCGGTTGGAGGACACACGCGACGTTTTGCGACACACGCAATGAGCGGGCGCCCCGGGGCGCAAGGAACAGCGCATTTTGCGCTCGACCGGAGAGTCGATTAGGGTACTCCCGCATATGAATCGATACAGCGCGCCCGCCGGTCGATCCCTTGTACGACGCATTGGTGTCTTGCTCGGAGTATCGGCCTGCGCAGTACTGTTGGTGAGCTGTGCGGGCGAGCGGCGCGCGCCGTCGGCGCCCGCGCTGAGCCCCGCTCAGGGCCGGGCGCTGATCGACCGAGCGCTCCCGCGTAATGTCGCGGACCGCGCCGGCTGGGTCACCGACCTGTATGCCGGATTTGCCGCGCAGGCCCTGCAGCCCACCCAAGAGAATGTCTGCGCCGTGGTCGCAGTGATCGAGCAGGAATCGGGCTTTCACGTCAACCCGGTGGTGCCCGGATTGGGAGCGATCGCCTGGCGGGAAATAGATACTCGCGCCGGGCGCGCCGGTGTGCCGCCGCTCGTAGTGCACGCGGCATTGCAGCTGAAGTCCTCGACGGGACGCAGCTATGGCGAGCGAATCGATGCCGCAAGAACCGAAAAGGAGCTCAGCGACATCTTCGAGGACTTCATCGGTACCGTGCCGCTGGGCCGGAAGTTGTTTTCGGGCTGGAACCCGGTACGCACGCGCGGTCCCATGCAAGTCAACGTTGCCTTCGTCGAGCAATCCGCCGCCGCCCGATCTTACCCGTACCCTGTCAAGGGCAGCCTCGAAGACGAGCTCTTTACGCGTCGCGGGAGTGTGTACTTCGGTATAGCTCACCTGCTGGGATACCCGGCGCCCTACGATCGATACGTCTACCGCTTCGCAGACTTCAACGCGGGCCAGTATGCGAGCCGTAACGCCGCTTTCCAGAGTGCCGTCAGCACGGCATCCGGCATCCCTCTGACACCCGACGGTGCGCTGTTGTCACACGACGGCAGCGCGAATGGTCCCAGCAGCACCGAGCTTGCGGTGCGGACGCTGGCTGGGCGTCTGAACCTGAGCGAAGGTGCGATACACAGCGCCCTCGAGCAGGCCAGAACCAAGGACTTCGAACAAACGCCGCTTTACGAGGGGGTATTCGCCCTCGCCGAACAGGCGGAACAGGGGCGGCCGCTGCCTGCGGCAATAATGCCGCGCATCAAGCTGCACGGCCCGAAACTCAGCCGAAGTCTCACGACGCAGTGGTACGCTCATCGAGTCGACGAGCGCTTCAAACGCTGCCTGGGAAAATAGTCCGGCGTAGCCGGGGGGCCGTAGGACAGGCCTGATGCGTCATAATCCTGACGCGGCCCAGGCTGAGCAGGATGTCGATCCGCTCACGCCTGGGTGTCGGGTGGTCGGAGTATAAGAATCCACACGCGGTTGCCGACCGAACTACCGAAAAACAGGGACTATCAAGCGGTGTTCCACGCCGCATGTAACTAACCGCGATGCGCACACCATTTTCTTCGTGGCGGATGATCTGCCTGTCGGCTCTTGTTGCCCTGCCGCTGCACGCCGAGGTCGCGCCAGGCGATCCGCTCGGCGCATTTGAAATCACGCGCTTCGAAGTGACGGGCAATACCCTGTTGGATTCGTCGGCCGTGCAGGCCGCAGTAGCCGGTTTCGCCGGCAAGAGCCGCGACTTCGACTCTGTCGAGCGGGCGATCGCCGCCCTGGAGGACGCTTACCGGCGCCGCGGTTTCAGCCTGGTCAAGGTGATGTTGCCGGAGCAGGAGCTGAATGAGGGCGTGGTGCACCTGAAGGTGCTCGAAATGCGCCTCGGCAAGGTCCGAGTCGCGGGCAATGTGTTTCACAGCGCGGCCAATATTCGCCGCAGCCTGCCCGCCCTGGCGGAGGACACCATCCCCAACGCCGACCGGCTCTCGGCCAATCTCAGGATGGCCAACGAGAACCCGTCCAAAAAGGTCAATCTGCAGCTGCAGGGCAGTAACCAGCCGGGCGTGATCGATGCCCTGGTGGAGGTCGCCGATGAGAAGACCTGGTCGGCCGGCGCCGTGCTGGACAACTCCGGTGTCGACTCTACCGGCCGCACGCACGTGACCGCGCAGTACCAGAACTTCAATTTAGGCGGTCTCGATCACGTTCTGAGCATGCAGTACACGACCAGCCTGGATAATCCGAGCAGGATCAGCGTCTACGGTGCGGGGTATCACCTACCGCTGTACGGCGAGGCCGATTCAGTGGATTTGTACGGCAGCTATTCGACTATCGACGCGGGCTCGGTGTCGGCGGGACTCCTCGAGCTGAGTGTCAGCGGCGCCGGCACGGTGTTCGGCGTGCATTTCAATCACGATTTCCCGCGCGTTGGACGATATGATTCGCAACTGGTCGTGGGATTCGATCGCAAGGCGTTTCGCAACAGTGTTGAATTGCAGGGATTGCAGCTCGGGGGCGATGTCACGGTCGACCCGCTCAGTCTTTCTTACGTAGGGCAGTGGGCCCTGCCCGCCGGCAACCTGAATTTCTACCTGACCGGGGTGCGTAACGTGCCGGGAGGCTCGCAAGCCGGCGACGCAAATTTCACAGCGGCTCGTTTCGGCGCGACCTCGTCATATGGGCTGTTGCGCTATGGCGCCGGCTTTACCCGGCCGCTGCCGCGGGACTGGCTGATCCGGCTGACCTTCAATGGCCAGGCGACACGCGCTGCGCTGGTGCCGGGAGAGCAGATCGGAGTCGGCGGCGCGGCCTCGGTTCGCGGCCTGCACGAGCGTGAGCTTGCGAACGACAAGGGATTTACGGCCAACGCCGAAGTGTATACCCCCAACCTGTGTGCGGCCTTGCGGGGCCCCGTCACGCATTGCATGGCGCTTGCGTTCTTCGACGACGGGCATATTTCCCGCAACGACGCGCTGCCCGGCGAGGAGACGCATCAATCGGTGAGCAGCGCCGGAGCCGGCCTGCGCGTCACCCGCGGCAGGACACTGTCCCTGCAAATGGATTTTGGACGGGTGGTCAGCGCCTCGGACCCGCGGCAAAAAGGCGATCAGCGCCTCCACGCTTTGCTGGCGCTGGCTTTCTAACGCTCATGCCAACGGGAGCCAAACTTGAACAGGTGCAGTGACCCGAACGAAATCCGCACCGCACCGTGCCTGCGGCGGGTGCTGGCCACGGTCTTGGCCTGCGCACTGGCCGCCAACGCAGTCGCCAACCCGACCGGCGCGCAGACCGTCGCCGGACAGGTCAGCGCCGTCAGCTCCGGCAATCAGCTGTTGATCACGAATTCGCCGGGCGCGATCATCAACTGGCAGAGCTTCTCGATCATGCCGGGGGAGCTGACGCGCTTCATCCAGCAGACTGCGGCGAGCAGCGTGTTGAATCGCATCACGGGCCAGAATCCATCGCAGATCCTCGGGGCCTTGCAGTCGAACGGCAAAGTATTCCTGATCAATCCGAACGGCATCCTGTTCGGAGCGGGTGCGCAGGTCAATGTCAATGGCCTGGTGGCCTCGAGCCTCGAATTGAGCAACGCCGATTTCCTGGCCGGCAAGCTGAAATTCAGCAGCACGGGCAGAACGGGAGACGTCAGCAACCGCGGCGCCATCACCACCCCCGGGGGCGGACAGGTCTACCTGATCGCACCCAATGTCAGCAACGAGGGCATCATCACGTCTCCCGGCGGGGATGTCATGCTGGCCGCAGGGCAAAGTGTCGAGCTCGCCGATTCCAATGATCCCGACATGCGAGTCGTCGTCAGCGCACCCGGTGACCAGGCGCTCAACGTCGGCAAGGTCGTCGCGCAAAGCGGCCGGGTCGGCATCTACGGCGCGCTCATCAACCAGCTCGGTGTCGTCAGCGCCAACAGCGCAGTAGCCGGAGCCAACGGGAAGGTTGTATTCAAATCCAGCGGCGACACCATGCTCGGTGCGGGCAGCGTAACGACCGCTACGGGCGCCGGCACCGGCGGCGAGATCCAGGTGCTCGGCAACCGCGTGGGCCTCACCGCAGATGCCAGGGTGGATGCGAGTGGCCAAACCGGCGGCGGCGTGGTCTTGATCGGCGGCGACAATCACGGCAGCAATGCGGCAATTCAAAATGCCGCGCTGACCTACGTAGGGCCGGACGTCCGGATCAAAGCTGACGCCCTGCAGTCCGGTGCCGGCGGCGCAGTCATCGTTTGGTCGGATCAGCAGACCCAGATGTATGGCGATATCTCCGCCCGCGGCGGGGCGCAAGGTGGCAATGGCGGCCTCGTCGAGACCTCGAGCCGGAATAGTCTCGATTATCGGGGTCTGGTCGATTTACGCGCACCGCAGGGCGGCGTGGGCACTTTATTGCTGGATCCCAGTGATATCTCGATCGAATCGGGGGCCTCGACGGGCGACATTACCCTGCCTGGGTCGGCACCATTCACGGTCACCGGCTCGAATCCCACGTCGGTTCTGTCCGTAACCGATCTGCAGAACCAGCTGAATCTGGGAAATGTAACGGTTGCCACTTCTTCAGGCGCGTCGGCTCCTTCTGGGGGCTCTATCACCGTCGCGACGCCAGTGTCCTGGAGTAATGCGAATAGCCTCACTCTCGCCGCGAACCAGAACGTCAATATCGATGCGCCGATTACCGCGTCCACGGGCACGCTGGTGTTGACGGCGGCAAACGGCAGCATCACACAGCCCATCAACGCTTCAGTGCCGCCCGCAATTTCCGTCGCTTCGCTAGCCGCCAGCGCTCCTGGCGGCACGGTGACCTTGACCGAACTGACCAATAATGTCTCCGGCGCGGTTGCCGGGACCGGTCAGCAGGGATTCAGTTTCGCCAACTCCGGACCCATTGCCGTCGGAACGGTGGGCTCGGCAGTGGGGATCACGAGTAGCAACGGGACAGTCAGGCTTGCTGCTGCTGCCGGTGACATCAGCCAGGTGAATGGTCCGATTGTGGCCACGGCTGCATCTGCCGTTGCTTCAAATGGCAGAGTGCTGTTGGTCGATGCAACCAATTCGATCGGCGTCGTTGCCGGCAGGGCCAACGGAAATTTTTCTGTGGTGGACAACGTTGGGTTCACCGTGGGAGCAGTCTCTGGCGCTGGTATCCTTTCAGCGGTGGGCGGCATCAGCGTGTCCAACGCGTCCGGAATCGGTGTTGCCCTGCAAACCCCTCTTGAAGGCGACATTACGATTGCAGCGCCGATCCAGGCAGGAGGCTCCGAAGTCTTGGTGGGGGCCGCAGGAGCAGTCGTGCAGGGGACGGGCGGTCTGATTACGGCGGGTTCCCTAGCGGTCGGTGCAGGGAGCGTCGCAGGTGTAGGCAGCAGCGGTACGCCGCTCCTCGTCGATGTCGCCTCGCTCTGGAGCGCCAATTCGCAGGGAGGTGTCTACCTCCGCAACACCGGAAATCTCACGATAGATTTCATCTCGGCAAGCGGCGTGGTGAACGTCAGTTCCGGCGGATCGCTCAACACGCCTATTGCCGCGGCATGCGATTGCACTAGAAGCATTTCCGGCTCCTCCGTCACGTTGTCGGCGTTTGGACCCATGGTCCTGAGTGCCGGGGCGGTCGTTTCGGCCACCGACGCAGTCTGGCTGTCCGCCGGTTACGACGTCTCGAGCGGGACCTACGCCAGCTCCAACGCACTTACCATTGATGGAAATGTCTCCGGCGTCACGGTCGCATTGTTTGCCGGAGGCGCGATCGGCATCACCGGCCAGGTAACCGGCGTCGTGACGCAGATGCCGCTCCAATATCCGCCGACATCGCTTGCGCCGTCTCTGGCCCAGTGCATTGCGGCCCCGACGCTAGCTGGCTGTAGCGCGGTGTTGCCGACATTGGCAGAGTGTTCGGCGGCGCCCCAGACACCGGGCTGTAGTGTGGTGCTTCCGAGCTTGGCACAGTGTACGGTGGCCCCCACGTCAGCTGGTTGCACCGCCGTCCTACCGTCATTGGCTCAATGTACGGCGTTGCCGACAGCCCCGGGTTGCAGCGCGGTCCTTCCGACGTTGGCACAGTGCACATCGACACCTGCGGCAGCCGGTTGCAGTGCGGTCCTACCGTCATTGGCTCAATGTACGGCGACGCCGACAACGCCGGGTTGCGGCGCGGTCCTTCCGACGTTGGCACAGTGCACATCGACACCTGCGGCAGCTGGTTGCAGTGCGGTCCTACCGTCGTTGGCTCAATGTACTGCGACGCCGACAACGCTGGGTTGCAGCGCGGTCCTACCGACGTTGGCACAGTGCACATCGACGCCTGTGGCAGCCGGTTGCAGTGCGGTCCTACCATCATTGGCTCAATGTACGGCGACGCCGACAACGCCGGGTTGCGGCGTGGTACTTCCGTCGTTGG
The DNA here is from genome assembly GCA_028293805.1 of Gammaproteobacteria bacterium. GTDB lineage: Bacteria > Pseudomonadota > Gammaproteobacteria > Steroidobacterales > Steroidobacteraceae > 13-2-20CM-66-19. The sequence continues at coordinate 12,485 of JAQGOC010000056.1, read as the reverse complement.
CACAGTGTACGGCGGCGCCCACGTTAACCGGTTGCGCCGCGGTCCTACCCTCATTGACTCAATGTACGGCGACGCCGACAGCGCCCGGTTGCGGCGTGGTATTACCGTCATTAGCACAGTGTACGGTGGCGCCCACGTTAGCCGGTTGCAGCGCGGTGCTGCCTACGTTGACGATGTGTACTTCGAATTCACAAGCGGCCGGTTGCATTGTGGTGCTGCCACCGGCGACTCAAACTCGGGACTCGGCCCCCATTTCCCAAGCCATCAGCACCACGATCAACATCATCAATACGAGTACCACCACTGTGGTCCCGGTTGCACTCAATACTAAAAGCCCCGTTACGAGTACGGACAAAACGTCCGCGGGAGCGACGGGATCGAGTGACCCATCGGGAGCCGGCGGCGCCGGCGGAGTCAAAAATGACGCTAAGAAACTATATTGCAACTAAGGCATGCCTCGCGCTCGCCCTACTCCTCATTGGAGACGAGGCCTGTGCCGGCCCCATTGGCGTCGTCACCGATTTGAGCGGGCCCCTGCTGGTGAAGACCCTGAGTGGGTCGATCAAGGTGCTGGCGATCGATTCGCCCGTGGAGCAGGGCCAGATCCTCTCGACGAGGAAAGACACCTACGCGCAACTCACCCTGTCCGACCACAGTTCCGTGACGCTCGGGCCGAATACGGAGTTGACGATCGAAAAGTATTCCTTCCACGAGACGACACCGCAAAACGACGTTGCACTGATCAGCCTCAACAGGGGTCAGGTGCGCATCGCCGCAGGCGTTTTAGGCACGCGCGATACGGACAGTTTCACCCTGACCGCGGCGTCGACGGCTATAGATATCCGCGGTGCCACTTTGGTCGCCGAGTACATCATGCGTACCGGGGCCGGGATTGCCTGGAGCCACGTCGGTCCGCCGGAGCAAGCTGCGTCCGAGAAACGCGCGATCGGGCACACGACAGGCCAATATAGGTCCGTGCGAATGCTTTCTTTCGGTACGCAAGCGCCGCTGCGCTTCGCATTGAGCGACGCCATCGAGCTATCGGATAGGCCTGTGCCCGCAAGCGCTGCGAATACTTCGGGACGGTTGCAAATCGCTCTGAACATCCCCGTCCCGGGGCAGCATGCTCCAGGACTCTATGTGCAGGTGTTGGATGGACTGATCCATGTGAGCAATGGCGGCGGCACGCAGAGCTTCAGTGCCGGCCAATTCGGCTTTGTGCCCAGCATTACGCAACCACCGGTGGTTCTCCCGGCCAACCCGGGGATGCAGTTCACACCACCCCCGTCGTTTTCATCCACAGTCGTCCCGGGCAGCGGCAGCAACGCCACGAAATCGGCCAACGTCGATTGCGAGGTACGCTGAGAGATCACAGACCGGAAGGGGCGCGCTCGAGCTCGCGGCGTATGTCGATGTGTCGCCCGCTCGTGGCCTGAACTCGCCGGGTCATGGCCAGGAAAGGACCAAGCAGAACCCGCTCGCGCAACGACTCCTCGACCAAACGCCCCCCAAGGTACGGTACGATCCGCTGATGCGTACTTACCTCCCACTCCTTTTATTCGTCGCCCTGGGCACCTGTCTCGGCAATGCGCGCGCGGCCGGCGAGGCTTCCCAACCCTCCGCGCCGGTCCCGAATCCCCGCGTCTCCGTACTGACCGCAGCTCAGGTCGTCCAGATTCTGGACCAGACGGTCGACTGGTATCGAACTCTAGGGGCTCAGCAGCAGTCCGCGAGTGAGCCCAGCGATCTGCTCATCCTCTATGCCAATCGCCAGACGGCCGATAAGGTCGTAGGCCTTGCCTTCGAGATCGCGACAGCCAACGCCGAGTTGCTGAGCAGTGAGGCGAGCACGGCGCAAACTGCCGGCGGGGTGGCTACTTCCGCGCAGGCGCTGCTGGATCAGCAGAAAAAATTGGCTGCGCAGCGTCAAGTGATTCAGACAGAAATGAACTCCGCCCGGGCGGAGCTGGCAGCGTCCGGGAAGGCCGGCAAGTCGGACCTGGCGGCAAAAGTATCGGAGCTGCAGGGCGAGCTCGACATGATCGACGCGCGCAAGAACCTTCTCGATACCATGGGGCAGTTCGTTAACGAAAGCGACGCGAAACGAGCGAGCGCGAGTGCATTGAAGGCTCATATCGACGCCATCGCGGCATCGGTGCCAGCGGCCAACGCTGGCGTCGCGGGCTCGCCAGCCAGTTCAACGACGTCGCCTGCCGCAAGCACCGCCGCGTCGACGCCCACTGTGTATGCGGGCGGCGGGATGGCACCCGACCGCTTGGGGATATGGGATCTCGCGGCCAACGTTCTCAGGCTGTCCAGAAAGGCCAGCACGATGGAGGCAATCGATCGGCGCACGGCGGCCCTCGAAGCCACGTTCCTGCAAATCCGTACCCCGCCGCTCCAACAGTTGAAAGCATTGTCGACCCGCAGCGATGCGCTGGCGCTGCAGGCGGATACTGCGAATGGTGCGGGGTTGAAGGCCGTGCGGGACGAGTTCGATACGCTCGCCTGGTTGTTCAAGCAGACCTCGGCAATCCTGATTCCCTTGAGCAAAGAGGGCGTGCTGCTGGAGCAATACCGTCACAACTTGAGCAGTTGGCGCGAAGCGATCGGACGCCAATATCGCGAGGCCTTGCGCGCGCTGGGGATTCGCCTGGGCACGCTGGCAGCGTTGCTGGCAATCCTGTTCGCAGGCGCCGAGTTGTGGCGGCGGGTGGTGCTTCGGTATGTCCACGAGCCGCGCCGTCGTTACCAGTTGCTGTTGTTGCGCAAGCTCGCCCTGTGGACCCTGGTGGTCGCTGTTGTCGGGCTTACCTTTGTGACTGAGCTGAGCTCCTTCGCGACGTTCGCCGGCCTGATCACCGCGGGTGTGGCGGTCGCTATGCAAAGCGTGCTCGTATCCATCGTCGGATACTTCTTTCTGATCGGCAAGTACGGCGTTCGCGTCGGGGACCGGGTGCAGATCGGCAACGTCACCGGCGAAGTGATCGACCTGGGGCTGGTCCGGATGCATCTCATGGAGCTCAGCTCGCAAGGGCCCCTGGGGCCGACGGGCCGGGTGGTGGCCTTTGCGAATTCGATCGTGTTCCAGACGTCCGGCGGATTATTCAAACAGATCCCCGGCGTAAACTTTGCGTGGCACGAGACGACTGTCAGCCTGCCTGCGGGGTGCGATTACGAGGCGGTAAAGGACAGGCTGCTGACGGCGGTAAGCGACGTCGTCAAGGAGTATCACGAGGAAATCGTGCGCCAGACTCAGGAGATCGCGAGGACTACCGTCTCGAGCTCCGCCGGCAACGCGCTGCCCCAGGTGCAATTGCACTTCTCGGCTGCCGGTGTGGAGGCGCTGGTCCGTTATCCCGTACAACTGCAGCACGCGGCGGAAATCGACGAACGAGTCTCAAAAGAGTTGTTGAACGTGATTTCGAGCTGCACGAAGGATGCAGTGAAGAGGTTGGGCTCGACTGTCTAGCAGCAGGTCGGAATGGTCCCATGGACAATCTGACCCACAGCTTGATTGGACTCATCGCCGGCGAGTCGATCGCGCGGGCGACGCCCGCAAGCCGGGGCGGCCTGGCACCCGATGTCCGGCGTGGAATATTCGTTACGCTCGCCGTAGTCGGCGGCAATCTGCCGGATCTCGATCTTCTCTATAGCTTCCGCGGCGTCACGCACGACAAGCTGGGCTATTTGTTGCAGCATCGTGGTTATACGCATACCGTCCTGGGCTGCGTGCTGCTCGCTGCGCTGCTGTATGCAGGTACGCAGTTGTGGGCGCGATGGAAGCGCCTGACCTTCACGCGGCACGACCGGCTGGCGCTCGCCGCAATGGCCTTGTTCGGAACACTGCTGCATCTCGCGATGGACGCCTTGAATAGCTACGGGGTGCACCCGCTCTGGCCCGTCCAAAACCGCTGGTTCTACGGCGACTCCGTGTTCATCGTCGAGCCGCTTTATTGGGCCGCCGCCGCGCCGCTTTTCTTCGTGGTGCGTTCTACGACGGCGCGGGTGATCATAGCGCTTGCGCTGCTTGCGGCGCTCATCTTGAGCGCTGTTTCGCAGCTCGTAAGCCCGCTCTGGTGCCTCGGATTCGCGTTGTTGGCGAGCGCCTTCCTGGTCCTCGGCGCGCGCACATCGGCGCTTACGGCCGCGCTGACCAGCGCGGCATTCATGGTCGCGGTCACTGCGGTGTTCATCGTCGACGGACAATTTGCAGCGCGCCGCATCGATTCGATCGCCAGTGCAAGTTTTCCGGCGGATCGGATCATCGATCACGTGCTGACACCGATGCCGATGAATCCGCTGTGCTGGGACGTACTCCTGCTGGAAACCGCTGGCGATCGTTATACAGTCCGGCACGGTGTGCTTGCGAACGCGCCGGCGCTGATGACGGCGGCCCAATGCCCGCGGATGTCCATCGATCGCCATACGACTGCCCCCATGGTGAAAGTGCCGGCGCCTGACTCCGGCGAAATTCACTGGCTGGGCGAATTCGCGATGTCGAAAACACGCCTGGCGACGCTCGTGGGCATGCATTGCGAGGCTGCGGCGCTCATGCGATTCGCGCGAGCGCCGTTTGCAACCGAGCTCGAACGCCGTTGGATCATAGGTGATCTGCGCTTCGATCGGGAACCGCAACTCGGAATGGCTGAAATCGAGCTGCCGCCGCCGTCTTCCGCTAACTGTCCTCGGACCGTGCCGTGGACGCCGCCACGGGCGGATTTAATACGCGGGGGTGGGGCGGATTAGTCATCGATCGTCGGACGTACTCTTCCCGGCGACATAGAGGTCCAGGTCTACCGATTCGAGTAGGGCGGTCAGCTTGCGCACGCCGAGCTCTTCGCAGCGGCCCCTTTCGAGGGCTGACAGCGACTCCGACGCGACGAGCCTGCGGCACAGCCTCAGCTCGACGGCTGGGCTCGGGCCCCCGGCCACCACGGGTACATTTTCTGCTGTGCTATCGCCCAAACGAGAGCTTGAGCCTCGGGAAAGCCCCTGCCGGCCCGTGCCCGCGGGCGCCAAGGAGCCAAATCGACGTGAATACTGCACGCTCGCCCCGGGTGTTGCTGATCGGCCCATACGATCCGCACGGCGGCGAATACACCTTCCTGGCGCCGCCGCTGGGCGTATGGCGGCTTGCCGGAGTGCTCGGGTCGGCGGACATCGAGACGAAAGTGTTCGATCCGAACTGCTGCCGCGAGCCGCCGCAGCGCGCACTGGAGCGCGAACTGCTGGCCGGCTCATGGGACGTTGTAGGCATTTCCACTACAGGGATGACGCTTCGCTTCGATCTGGAGCTTGCGCACATCGTGCGGCGAGCCGCGCCCGCGGCGTTTATCGTGGCCGGCGGCATGGAGGCGACCTTTCGTCCGGACTTGCTGTTCGAGCTCGGACCCTTTGATCTGATCGTGCTCGGGGAGGGCGAGCGGCCGCTTCTGGAGTTGGTGGCCCGCCTGCGCGCGGGCCAATCGCTTCTAGGTATCACCGGCACCGCGGCCTTGAATCGCGAAGGGAAGGTGCTTTCCATCCCGCAGCGCTCGCTGAGCCGGATCGAGTTGCGTGACGCGATTTACAGCACTCCATACGAGGCGATGCCTTATTCGGCTTATTGGGAGCGGCTCGAAGCGGCCTATCGCGTCGGAGCGTTGCCGAGCAAAGCAGCGCGGGAAGCGCACCTTGCGGAAATCCGCTCCGTGCGGTTGATCACGCTCAACTACTGCCCCATGGGCTGCACGTTCTGTTCCGCCACCAATTTCCTGCATGAATCCCAAGGCAGTGTCGCCGCGATCGCGCGGCTGGAGGCGGATGAATGCCTCGTCATGATCGAGCGGATCGTCGCGGCACATCCGCGCGTTCGCACGGTCATCTTTCAAGATGATATTTTTACCTTCACGCGCGATCACCGCCTGCTGCCGCTGTGCGCCGGGATCGTGGAGGCGAAACGCAGCGGCCGGATTCCGGCGCAGCTGCAGTTCATCAGCACCAACCGCATCGATGCCATGTCGGCCGAGCGGCTCGCGGCCATGCGCCAGGCCGGCTTTCGTGTGTTGGGTTTCGGCATCGAGAGCTTCTCCCGGCAGGTGCTCTCCGAATTCAACAAGGCGCAGATCCATCGGCATATCGAGCCGATGCTCTCCGCGGCTCTCGCGACCGGCGTGACGCCGTTTCTCGATCTGATCCTCAGCTCGCCGCACGCCACGTTGCAAGATGTCGCGGAAACCCTTCGCGAGGCGTACCGATGGCTGCGCGAGGGGTGCGAGATCGGAATGTATCCCTACGTCATTCCTTTTTCGGGCGCCGCGTTCGCCAGGGATCCCGCTCTCGCACCGCATACGCACTTTGCTCATCGGCAGGTCGCCGGGACTTCCATTTCATGGGAGCAGCCGGCGAAAATCCTCCCGATCGATCCGCTCGTCGCGGACGCGATTCTGCGCATGGAGCGCAGCTTCGAGGCCCTGCTCGCGCTGCTCGAAAAGCAGGTGGCGCACCTGCCTTCGCGAGTGCGTTCGCTGCTGTGGATTCTGTGTTCCGTGCCGATCATGGCGCAGCTCGGCGAACACATTGCCGCAGAGGAGGAGGTCCGGGCGGAGTTGTACGCCCGGCTTCCCACGCTGCGACGGGAGGCGGCGCAATTCGCCGCCGCGAACGCATGAGCTCCTGGTCGATTCTGCCCCCTCTGGCCGTTTGCGGGCTGCTCGCCGGATGGATCGCCTTGTCCTTGGCCAACGCCCAGGCCGTGGGCTTCTCCATCTTCGTTTTCGCCGTGGCCAATCTGATCGTGTACACCGACGCGGTGGACTTCGCCCTGCGTCTGTACATGCGGCGCCGTCACACGGCCGCCGCCGGCGACATTTCCGGCGCCAGCCAGAACGGCAACCTCTCGATCAACCTCAATGCCATTCTCCCGCCCGATGCCAGGCGCGTCGTCCCGGCATCCCCGTTCGCGATCGTCGCGTCGATTTTCAATCTCGAGGATCAGCTCGAGGAGTTCATGGAGGCATTCGGGTCATACCGCGACCGAATGTGGCTCATCAGCGACGGTTCCACCGACAACACTGTGTTGCGGTTACGCCAGGCCGGCTGGCGATGTTTCGACGACGGCATCAACCGACGCAAGCCGGGTGCCTTGCGCCGCCTGCTCGAGCGTGTGCCGGCACACATCGAGACCGTCATGGTCATCGACCCGGACATCCGCATTCGCGGCTTGAGCGAGGGCAGCACGATCGATCTGGATCAGTTCGTCAGCGACTTTCAGCAATCCGGCGCCGCCGCGGCGTGCCCGCGCATCATGATCGAGCCGGATGGGTTCCTGGCGCGTTTTCAGGCCTTCGAGTACGCGCTCGCCTTCCGCGTCGGGCGCGAGAGTCTCGCGGACTTCAGCATCACTTCGGGAGTGTCGTTCTATCGGCGCAGCGCGCTGGTGCGCGCGCTCAACGAGCATTCACTGTCCGTCTACGCCGAGGACTTCGAGAACGCGGTGATCCTGCTCAGCCACGGCGAGCGAATCTACTATGACGGACGGCTCGTGGTGAGCACGGAGGGTCCGGGCTCGCTGAAGCGCTGGTTCTCGCAGCGGGTCGGCTGGTATCACGGGCTGCTCAAGGTCTACACGGAGCGCTTCCCGGAAGTGCTGCGGGTCAGCCGCCGCTCCCCATTCGCGATGTATCACTATCTGATCTATGTCGGGGGCCTGTCGCTGGCGATGCATCTGGTGAAGGTCGTGAGCGCGACGCTCCTCCTGATCAGCTTTCTGAGCGGGCTCGACGCTCTGCTGCTGGATGACCTGGTGCCGCAGGGCTCATTCGCCAATCCCGAATACTTCATCGCCGCGCTCACCAGCTATCTGGCGCTCGGGCTCATCGCGCTGTACACCAGCGTCCCCAAGGCAGAGCGGGCCTATACCGCGCCCATCGTCCCGCTGTACCTGTGTTACGCCATAACACACATCGTGCCCATGACAGTGGGCTTCGGGAACTTCTTTACGCTCAAGCTGTTCCGGCGGCGCATCTATCAGGATCATTACGAAAGTCCCGCGAATCCCGATGTGGTCGCGGAAAAGTGAGTATGAGCGAATGAGTGTCCGCGGTATTCCCGCCCCGTCACTTTACAGGCCCCCTGCGTACTGGGAGGACCGGGCCCAGCGCTTCGCCGCCGAGGGCGACGGACTCGCGGCTGTGTGTGCGTACGGCATGCCTGAGTTCTACAATCGTGCGATTCACCTCGGGCAGCGCCTGGCGCTGGAGCCTTGGCTCAAGGTGGGCAGGGGAACCCGGGTCCTGGATGTTGGATGCGGTGTCGGGCGCTGGAGCCGGCTGCTTGCCGCAAGGGGAGCGCTGGTGACCGGCGTCGATCTGAGCCCGACGATGGTCGCGCAAGCCGAACGCCGGGCGGCCATCGCGGGCCTTGCGGGCCAGTGCCGTTTCGAAGTGCAGGACCTATCGGAGCTCAACGTGGGCGGGCAGTTCGACCGCGTGTTGGGGGTCACCGTGCTGCAACACATTCTCGACGCAGCCGCGCTGCGCCGCGCGCTCGTGGCGATGACCGCTCACCTCGCGCCCGGCGGACGCATGATCCTGCTCGAGGCCGCGCCGGTAGCCGCGGTGAGTCGGTGCGATTCGACGGTCTTCAGGGCGCGCCGCCGCGACGTTTACCTGGATCTGTTTCGAAGTTGCAATCTCGAGCTCAGGGCGCTGACGGGCGTCGATCCGGCGCCGTTCAGAACGCGGCTGTTGCCCCACGTCCGCACGTTGCCACGCCACCTGTCCTGGAGCCTGCTGGCACTGGCAACCGCGCTCTCATTGCCGATCGAGGCGCTTTTTGGACGCCGGGCCGTCGGACGCTCCTGGCACGCCGTGTTCGTCCTGGAACACAGATTCGGGAGGAACTGACAATGGCCATCGGACGCCGCTCGATAGTAGCCGTTGCTGTTTTCGTGTTGCTCGCCGTGGTCGTGGCATTGGGCCGCTGGTACGAAACGCAGCGCGCGCAGCCGCAGCAGTCCACCGCCAAAGCGGTCCTGGTGCACGTCACCAACGCCGCGGACAGAGGCCCCGGTACGCTGCGCGAAGCCTTGTTCGTCGTCGCGGGAGCAACCGGTCCCACGACGATTTCGATCGAAGTTCCGCAGGTCAATCTGGAAACCGCCCTGCCGGCCTTCGTGAACGGGCGCGGAGTCAGGCTCGTGGCGCCGGCCACCGGCGCGCGGATCGATGCCCAGGCCCTGAGCTCCGGTCCGGTATTCGATATCTCCGGACCGAATACCTCCATCGAGGGCCTTACCATCAGCAGTTGTCCCGGTGCCGCAATCCTGGTGCGGGCCGTGCACTTCCATCTTTCCGCAGCGACCATCGAGTCGTGCGAGGTCGGCGTGGAAGTCGCCGAGAACGCGAGCGACACGCTGCTGGAGCGCAATCACTTCCTGAAGAACCGGCTGGGCGTGCGCTTCGGCGCGTCGGGGCACAACACGGCGGTCGCAAACAACGAATTCTCGCAGGACAAGGACGCGGGCCTGTGGGCCGTGCGCAGTGCGCCGGATTCGCATGACGCCGTCATCGGTATACACGACAACAAGTTCACGGAAGACCAGATTGGAATCGTGGCGGGCAACATTCCGGTGCTCGTGGAGGGGAATGACTTCGTCAATGCCCATGAGGCGGATGTGCATCTGGTCGGGGCCGGGGCGGTGATTCGCGGGAACCGCATCGATGGCGGCGCGGCCATGGGCATCGTCGCCGAGAACGCCCGGGACGCGATCATCGAGGATAACGAGCTCGAGGGATTGACGGCCTATGGAGTGATGGTCCGGGGGTCTTCCAATACCCTCGTGAAGGCAAACCGGTTGCACAACTGCGGCTACGGGCTCGCCTTCGTGCTCGGGGATGCGCACAGCGTCAGCACGGCGGTGGACAACACGATCATCGAGCCGAAATTCAACGGCATCGATGTGATCGGCGACTCGCCGATCCTGCGCCGCAACCAGATTCTGCGTGCCCATGCCTATGCACTGCACGTGGAGGACTTTCAGCCGGTCAGCGGACAGAAAGTGCGGTCGCAGCCCTTTCTGGACAACAATAACTTCGGCAACAGTCCGGTCAGCCGTAGCAGCGCGACCGCCGCGGCACAGCCCCGGCGCCGCTAGTCCGGAGCTCCCGTGAGACCGAATCTCGACAGCACGCAGTTGATTCCGCGCCCGGTGTGGGAAAACCCGCGTGTGCATCTTCTGGACGATATCTGGCTGATGACCATCGCCGCCATCCTGATAGCCACCGGTGTGCCGTGGTTCATCAGCGGATTCGAAGTGAGCGTGGCAATGGCGAGCTGGGGCCTGCTGGCGCTCGGCGGGATCCATATCGCATTCACCCTGCTGGCATCCCCGGCGCGCCTGCACGGCCGCTGGCGCGACCGGATGTTGACCCTGTTGGACGTGAGCGGCGTAGTGCTCATCGGCTTTATCTGGCAGCACGTCGGTGCCCTGCAGAACCCCATGTTTCTGATGGTATTTGCTCTGCCTGTCATGGGCGCGATTTTTCTGTCGCGCTGGCATCCCTATCTCATGGCGGCCGTCGGCGTCCTCGTTGTCGGGGTCATCGCTTTGAGCCAGGCACCGGAGCTACGGTGGTACGCGAGCGGGCTGCTCGGCAACGATACGTGGCTCGCGTGGTTGTTCGGCCGTCAAGACACAGTTTCGCAGCCGTCTTTTTCGGGATTCTATGCGCCGTCGAGCTATCTCGTCGTGCTGCTCGAGGTGTTTGCCATCGTGTTGTTTGCCTGCGCCGCGGCCGCCGAGTACGTCGGCACCATTTTCGAACGGCTCAATGCTCATGTGCTGCTGGCACGGACCGAAGCGGAGCGCGGCCAGGAGCTGTGGGCGAGCCTGATCGAACGGCTGCCCTTGCCGGCTCTGCTCGTCGATCCGGATTCCCTGCGGGTCGTCTCGTGCAGCGAATTCGCAGTCACGTATCTGCGCAGCGGAGAGGTCCCGCTCGTGGGCCGGAACCTGTTCGAGGCACTGCGGTTCTCTTATCCCGACATCGTCCAGGAGCTCATTTTCGGTTCGGACGGCGCCGCCCCCCTGACGGTGATCCGAATAGAGGACCAGCTGCGGGTCACACACGTACGGGTGTTGCACGTCGCGCACAAGGGGCGCCGCCTGTCGCTGTTGACCATAGAGGACGCCACGGAGGCCTTCTGCCTCAAGGCGGCATTGGATACGTCCGAATATGCCGCTCTGGTGGTGGACGCCCACGGTCGTGTTCTCGCATTCAACAAGCCCGCGGCCGGGCTCTTCGGGGGACCGGAAATCGGAATGGACGCAGCGCGGCTGCTGGCGCGGCCGGATAACGGCCCGCCGTGGTGGGAGCCCGGACTGACCGGGCGCCGCAAGATGCATGTCGAAATCGGCTCCCGAATCTATCAGGTCACGAGCTCCGCCGTCGCCCTGGCGGGCGAGGAAGAGCGCATCTTTACGGCCTCATTCCTTCCGGTTGCCAAGGCGGGTACGCCTGATCCTTTCGGAACGAGCCCGACCGTGGTCACCGGCACGCTGAGACAATTGCGATGAAACATGAGCCATTCACGATAGCCATCGCAGCGGCCTTACTGCTCATGCCGTGTGTAGTGTTTGGCACAGCCTCGACTTCCGACGATCGAATCGCGCTGAGCGCCGACGCCTTGAGTCTCACAGGGACCCATGGCGGCGGTGGCGGCTCGGTCGGGTGGCTGCACAACTTCGATGCGGATTCACTTGTCGGGGTCGCGGTCGAGCACCAGGTGATCGCCAATGCGCATTGGACCTTTGGTTCGCTCAGTGGATCATTGACGCGGGGTTCCGGTAATGCGCGCTACGGCATCAACGCGGAAGCGCATGAGGGTGCAGGCAATGATGGTCCGCGTAGCTTTCATTATTCCACTGAAGCGGTTGGAGTCGTCGCCACGTATTTCCATCGCTTTACGGCGCAGTTGGAGGATCGAAAGTTCGCTATCAAAGAAATACACGGAAATTTGCCCAAGCTCGCGCTCTCGTATCTGTGGACACCTCACATACTCACGTCTGTTTCCTACGCCTACTCGGTGGACGGCAATCTGGGCACGCGGCTGACGTCCGTAAGAATCGACAGGTACGGGTCGAAGATGAGCTTCTTGGCAGGCGTGGCTTTCGGCCAGGCTTCGCCGATTATATTTGGAACGCTATCGGACAGGCTGGTCGTGCTGGCACCCAGCCACCAGCTCAAGGAAGGGTATGTGGGCGTGACCAAGCCGTTGGCGCCCTTGCGCAGCGAGCTGACTCTGGTCGCCGACTACCAGGACCTGTCGGGCAGCAAGCGCGCTACCGTGACACTGAACTATATTTTCCACGTAGGTAGTGCGGGTACCGCGCGGTGACCAAATCGATCCGCCAGCAAAGCTCCGGATGGCTGCCCACTGCGGTGGTGTTGGCGGTCGTGCTCATTGCCGGATCGCGCCTGATCTTTCTAAGCGTCCAGCAC
>JAQGOC010000027.1 GCA_028293805.1 Gammaproteobacteria bacterium | reverse complement strand
GTGAAGCGCAAGTCCGCGAACTTGACCTCTTTTTCTTTTATGAGCTTGATGACATCAGTGGGTGACATATCGCCTCCGGGAAAAATAGTTGCCCGCCGAGCTTGAAGCCAGGCCGTTCACGTGGAGGGCGACAGCGATCCACGCCGGCCGCTTGCGTGGCGGAGCTTCGCTGGCAGTGCAGGCCCTATGCCAATCTGACGGTCTAGGAGAATCAATCGCTTAGGTAGTGCAGTCTGGAGCTTCGCGCCATTGTGGTGCGCTTGCAAGAGGCGTTGCACCACAATCGCGCAGCACTAAGCGCTCGTTTGGACTCTTGTCGGCACGCACAGCGGCGTAGATGCCTGTTCTTGGTGCACCGTTGTCTATTTATGGACGTGTGTTAATATTAGTCCAGATATGGACTAGACGAGGTGATCGCCGTGAACACACCGCTCCATTCGGCGCAGGGGAAACAGGTCGGTTCGAAGGAGTCGGCCGCCGCAGGTGGCGCGGGGTTACGGGCGTTTACCCGGATCGCCGAGCTCTGGCATCTCTCGATACCGGAGCAACTGACTCTGCTGGGCATCACCTCGCGATCGACCTACTTCAAGTGGCGCAAGGAGCCCCATCCGAAACTCCCGCGCGACACCCTCGAGCGCCTTTCTTATCTCCTCGGCATCTACAAGGCCTTGCAGCTGCTGCTGCCGGATACTCGCGCCGCCGATGAATGGATCCGCCGCCCTAACGATGCGCCCCTGTTCGGCGGCAGAGCCGCGCTCGAGCGCATGCTCTCGGGCAACGTCGCGGATCTCTACATCGTGCGGCAATACCTCGACGCGCAACGCGGCTGAGGCGCACTCATGGGAACTTCGCACCCGGCACTCGCTGTCGGCGAGGTGCGCTGGCAGCCGTGCTTCCGAGTCATCTCGAGCCGCTTCCCGCCGATCCACCTGTTCGAACGCGTGGCGAACGCGGAGGATTGGGACGCGCTCTACTGGCTCGAATCACTGACGAACTCCCGCTTGCGGGACGAGGTGGGGGAGATCGAGCTCGTGCCGCGCGAGGAGCGAGTGTTCGGGCCCGGTGCCTCGGTCATCATGGCGGCGTTCACGCATCTCAACCCCGACGGCAGCCGCTTTGCCGACGATACCTTCGGAGCCTTTTACGCCGCGGCCAGTCTCGCCACCTCGATCGCGGAAACCCGCTATCACCGCGAGCTGTTCCTCCGCGCCACGCATGAGGGGGCGATGGAGCTCGATATGCGGAGCTATCTCAGCGACGTCGCCGCCAGCTTTCATGACATTCGTGGCAAGCGGGATCGAATGCCCGATATCTACGACCCCAACAGCTACGTCGCCTCGCAGAACCTGGCGCGTGCCCTGAAGCTCGCCGGCTCGAACGGAATCGCCTACGACAGCGTGCGCCACCCCGGCGGCCAGTGCCTCGCGATCTACCGTCCGCGACTCATCCAGAATCTCCGCCAGGGCACCCATCTACGCTACGTATGGGACGGCGAGAGGATCGCCCGGATTTACGAGCTTCGCCTGCTGGATCAATGACTCGTGCGCGCTGCGCGCCGCTGGAGCTCACCGTGAGACCGTAAGGGGGCAACTCGCTATACTCGCGCGCTTTGGCCTTGGGTCCAAGGAGCCTGCCTGACTCGGGTTCGCCTGCTGCGGCCCCCTTGAGCCAGCCGGGCGCCAAGGCCTCCTCCCACACGAGTTGTTCGCATGAAAATCGGCACCGCGCCGCAAACGTTTCAGGAGCTGATCTTCGCCCTGCAGCGCTACTGGTCCGACCACGGCTGCGTCATCCTGCAGCCCTACGACATGGAGGTCGGCGCGGGCACGTTTCATACCGCCACCTTCCTGCGGGCCATCGGCCCCGAACCCTGGAGCGCCGCCTACGTCCAGCCGTCGCGGCGGCCGACCGACGGCCGCTACGGTGAAAATCCGTTCCGGCTGCAGCACTATTATCAGTACCAGGTGGTCATCAAACCCTCCCCGCTCGAGATTCTCGACCTCTACCTCGGGAGCCTGCGCGCGCTGGGGTTGGATCCCCTCGTGCACGACGTGCGCTTCGTCGAGGACAATTGGGAATCGCCCACGCTGGGAGCCTGGGGACTAGGGTGGGAGGTGTGGCTGAACGGGATGGAGATCACGCAGTTCACCTACTTCCAGCAGGTCGGCGGCCGCGAGTGCCGGCCCGTGACAGGCGAGATCACGTACGGACTCGAGCGCCTCGCGATGTACCTGCAAGGCGTCGAGAGCATCTACGACATCGTGTGGACCGAAGGGCCTAAGGGCCGCATCACGTACCGTGACGTATTCCATCAAAACGAGGTGGAACAATCGGCTTACAACTTCGAGCACGCGGACGTGCCGACTCTCCTGCGTCATTTCGAGGACCACGAGAAGGCCTGCAAGGAATTGCTTGCGGCAAAGCTCGCCTTGCCCGCCTATGAACAGGTGCTCAAGGCATCGCATACGTTCAATCTGCTCGACGCGCGCCGCGCGATTTCCGTGACCGAACGGCAACGCTACATCTTTCGGGTGCGAACGCTCGCAAGCGGCGTGGCCCAGGTGTACTACGAAAGTCGCGAAGCACTTGGGTTTCCAATGTTGCAGCGGGTCGCGCCGCCGAGTGAGCCGGTCGCGGGCCGGCCCGAGGTGCCCGCATGAAAGTCGAGCGCCGCGACTTTCTTGTGGAGATCGGCACCGAAGAATTGCCCCCGAAGGCGCTTCGCGGGCTGGAACAGGCGTTCACGTCGGGTCTGCGTTCGGGTCTCGACAAGGCGGCCCTCGAGCACGGCGATCTCGTTTCGTTTGCAACCCCCCGCCGCCTCGCCGTATGGGTGAAGCGGCTGGCGGCTCGCCAGCCCGATCAGGACATCAGGCGCCGCGGGCCACCTGTGAGCGCAGCGTTCGATGCGGCCGGCGCACCGACGCGGGCAGCTCTCGCCTTTGCGGAGAGTTGTGGAACCACGGTGGAGGGACTGCAACGACTGGATGAGGGCAAGGGCGTGTTCCTCTACTTTATCGGCACCAAGCCCGGCGCGGCGGTCGTCGATTTACTGCCCGGCCTCGTGCGAACGGCGCTCGAAGGGCTCCCTATTCCGAGACGCATGCGCTGGGGCTCGAGCGACGCGGAGTTCGTGCGTCCGGTTCACTGGGTGATCATGTTGTACGGGAAAGACGTCGTCCCTGCGACGTTGCTCGAAACCGCTGCGGGAGACACTACGCTTGGGCACCGCTTTCATGCACCGAAGGCCATCCGCATAACGGCGCCCGCGAGCTACGAACGCGCTCTACGCGAGCGCGGCTACGTGTTAGCCGATTTCGCGGTACGTCGCGAGCTGATACGGAAGCGAGTGACCGAAACGGCTGCCGAGCTAGGCGGTCGCGCCTTGATCGGCGAGGCTCTGCTCGACGAAGTGACCGCGCTCGTGGAGTGGCCCGTTCCGCTCGCGGGTCGGTTCGAAGAGCGCTTTTTGCAGCTACCCCGGGAAGTGTTGATTTCGACGCTGCAGGAGCATCAGCGCTACTTTCCCGTCGAGGACGAGCACGGCAAGCTGCTGCCTTGCTTCATCACCGTGAGCAACATCGAAAGCCGCGACCCCTCGAAGGTGCGTGAAGGAAACGAACGCGTCGTGCGGCCGCGCCTGGCAGATGCGGCCTTCTTTTGGGACCAGGACCGCAAGCAACCGCTCGCCGCCCGGCGGGCTGCGCTCGATGCGGTCACTTTTCAGGCGAGGCTCGGCTCGCTCGGCGACAAGACGCGGCGCGTCCGCGCGCTCGCCGGCGAGATCGCCGCTGTCCGCAACAAGGAACGCGCGGAGACCGAACGGGCAGCGGAACTGTGCAAGTGCGATCTCCTGACGGCCATGGTTGGGGAATTTCCCGAGCTGCAGGGGATCATGGGCACGTACTACGCGCTTGCCGATGGCGAGACCCCCGAGGTCGCGGTGGCCATTCGCGAACACTACCTCCCGCGCGGCGCCGGCGATGAGCTGCCGGAAACACACCCGGGACTGGCGGTCGCCATCGCCGACAAACTCGACACGCTGGCCGGCATCTTCGCCGTGGGGGAGAAGCCGACGGGAACGAAGGATCCGCTCGGGCTGCGGCGCGCGGCCATCGGCGTGCTCAGAATTCTCATCGAGACGGGACTGGATCTGGACTTGCGGCATTGGGTCGCTCGAGCGCTCGAGCTGGCCCGTGCAGACATTGAGAGAATCGCGGCCACGGCAGGCAAGCCGGTTCCGGTGATCGTTCCGGAGCGTGTGTCGGCGGATGTCTATGACTACATCATGGAGCGGCTGCGCGCGTACTACCTGGAAGGAGGCGGTACCCGACCGTCGGTCGGGGCTGCAACGATGACCACCGAGATGTTCGATGCCGTGCTGGCGAGCTCGCCGGCCTCGCCGTTGGACTTCGATGCGCGCTTGAAAGCGCTGCGCGCCTTCCTCGATCTTCCGGAATCCGTGAGCCTCACCGCTGCCAACAAACGGATTGCCAACATACTGCGCAAAGCCGGTGGAACTCCCTCTACGCAGATCGACGTCGAGCATCTGCGGGAGTCCGCGGAGGTCCGGCTTTTTGATTCGATGCGAGCACTGCGCGACGCCGTCTCGGTCGCAACCGCGCAACGGGAGTACGCTAACGCGCTGGGACGACTGGCACAGCTTCGGCCGGCCGTGGACGAATTCTTCGACCAGGTGATGGTGATGGATGAGGACCCGAAGCTGCGGGCCAATCGTCTGGCGTTGCTGGCGCAGCTGCGGGGATTGTTCGCCGGGGTCGCTGACCTGTCGCGCCTGCCCGGCTGAATGCTGACACACAACACTCATGGACATCCGCGGGTCTCGACCGCGGATGGCGGCGATAACGCCTAACGCTTCGGTACAACGCACTCATGCAGTTCATCGGCTCGCTGATTTTCACGGCGTTTCTGTTTGTCTGGACGTTTTTCTACGCCATCTTCTTCGTCATCGCCTGTCTGTTCCTGCCGTTCCGACACCGGTTCAGGCTGGCGCGGGTCTGGGCCGCGGTGCTGCTGGCTGCACTGAAATGGTTTTGCAGACTCGACTACCGCATCGAGGGGGCGCAGAACGTCCCGGCCGATAATCACATCGCGCTTTGGAAGCATTCCTCGTCGTGGGAGACGATCGCCATGGCCGTGGTCTTCCCACGGCAGGTATGGGTACTCAAGCGCGAGCTGCTCTGGATCCCGGTGGTCGGCTGGGGCATCCGGCAACTGCATGCCATCGCAATCGACCGCAAGTCGGGTCACTCGGCCGTGGGCCAGGTGGTCGAGCAGGGGAAGCAGCGGATTGCGGAAGGGGACTGGGTCATGATCTTTCCCGAGGGTACGCGGATGCTCCCGGGACAGACGCGCAAATACGGCGTGAGCGGCACGCTGCTCGCGGTCGAGACCGGGCGGCTGATCATTCCCGTCGCGCACAACGCCGGGACGTATTGGCCGCGACGGGGCCTGATGAAAAAGCCAGGAACCATCCGCGTGGTCATCGGCCCCCCCATCGAGGCGGCCGGGCGCGACGTGCGGGAGATCAATCTAGCGGTTCAGGGGTGGATAGAGGCGACCCTCAGCCGCCTGGAGTCCAGCCCTGGCGATGAGGATCTGCAGACGCGGTCTGTCTAGCCAGGGGCGCCCATCGCGGGCGAATCGCTGGATCGCGGCGAGACCGAGACGCGCACGGTCCTTCGTGCTGGCAAAGGAGTCCTGTGAAAGCAGGAGATTGCACCGGATCAGCCTACAATCTCAGCTGATCCGGCCAGTCATTGGCTCACCCGAGAGAAAATCGCCTAGATGTCAAGGTTGGCCACTGACAATGCATTCTTCTCGATGAACTCGCGCCGCGGCTCCACCTGATCGCCCATGAGGGTGGTGAAGACGTCATTCGCCGTCAGTGCATCGTCAATCTTCACCCGCAGCAAGCGTCGGGACTCCGGGTTGATCGTGGTATCCCACAACTGCTCCGGATTCATCTCCCCCAGGCCTTTGTAGCGCTGGATCGTTTGACCCTTGCGTGCCTGGTCGAAAAGCCACTTCATCGCTTCCTTGAAAGATCCCACCTCCAGCCGGTCGCCGCTGCGCGCGACGTAGGCGCCTTCGCCAATGAGTCCCGCCAGCGTTCGTGCGAGATCCGCAATGCGCTGGTACTCCGCGGACTCGAAGAACTCGCGCGGTAGGAATTTCTGACTGGGTGTGCCGTGCTCCGTCTTGTGGATGATGACGCGTGCGCCATGGCCGTCCGCCGCCGCGCGCACCTCAACACGGAAGGTGCGAGTGCCGTCGGCAAGAGCATTCAGGCTCTGGTTCAGGTGTTGAACCCAATCGCGCAGCCAGTCAGGGCGGTCGAAATCGTCCGGCGTCACCTCAGGCATGTAGATCAACTGCTCGAGCAGCCGGTCGTCGTAGCGCCGTGACCAGCGCTTGATGATCGCCTGCACCTCCATGTACTTGCGCGCCAACATCTCGAGCCCCGTTCCCTGCAGCGGCGGTGCTCCGGCGTTGACATGCAGAGCAGCGCTTTCGAGAGCCGTGTTGAGCAGTACTGCGTTGAGCTCGATGTCGTCTTTGACGTACGACTCCTGCTTGCCGCGCTTCACTTTGTAGAGCGGCGGCTGCGCGATGTAGATATGGCCGCCCTCGATGAGCGCCGGCATCTGGCGGTAAAAGAACGTCAGCAACAGCGTGCGGATGTGCGACCCGTCGACGTCCGCGTCCGTCATGATGATGATGCGGTGATAGCGGAGCTTGGCGATATCGAACTCGTCCTTGCCAATGCCGGCGCCCAGCGCGGTGATGAGCGTGCCCACTTCCGCGGAAGACAGCATCTTGTCGAAGCGAGCCCGCTCGACGTTCAGGATCTTGCCCTTGAGCGGCAGAATCGCCTGCGTTCGCCGGTCGCGGCCTTGCTTGGCCGATCCGCCTGCAGAATCGCCCTCGACGATGAAGATCTCGGAGAGCGCCGGATCCTTTTCCTGACAGTCGGCGAGTTTCCCGGGGAGTCCGGCGATATCGAGTGCACCCTTGCGGCGTGTCATCTCACGCGCCTTACGGGCGGCCTCACGGGCGCGGGCGGCCTCCACAATCTTCGCCACGATGGCGCGCGCTTCCTGCGGATGCTCGAGTAGAAACTCGTGCAGCTTGTTGCCCACCGCTGTCTCGACGAGGCCTTTGACTTCCGACGACACCAGCTTGTCCTTCGTTTGCGAAGAGAACTTCGGGTCGGGCAGCTTCACTGACAGAATGGCCGTGAGGCCTTCACGAGCGTCGTCGCCCGTCGTCGGAACCTTCTCCTTCTTCGCTGAGGACTCTTTCTCGATGTAGTCGTTCAAGGTGCGCGTCAAGGCGCTACGGAATCCCGCCAGGTGGGTACCACCGTCCTTCTGCGGAATGTTGTTGGTGTAGCAGAACATGCTCTCCTGGTAGGAGTCGTTCCACTGCATCGCCACTTCCACTGCGACCGGGCCTTCCTGCGTCTTGAACCAGAACACCGACTCATGAACCGCCACGCGAGCGCGGTTCAGATATTTCACGAACGCCTGCAGGCCACCCGCGTGCTCGAAGACGTCGCTCTTATTCTCGCGCTCGTCGATGAGCTCGATGCGGACACCGGAGTTCAGGAACGACAGCTCGCGCAGGCGTTTCGCCAGAATGTCGTATTGGAACTGAATGTGGGTGAAGGTCTGCGAGCTGGGCTTGAACCGGATGACGGTCCCGCGCTCCGCGGTGTCGCCAACGGCAGCAAGCGGTGCCATCGGCTCGCCCAGGCGGTACTCCTGCCGGTGCACCTTGCCATCGCGGGAGATGATGAGCAGGAGGTACTCGGAGAGCGCGTTAACCACCGATACGCCCACGCCATGCAAGCCACCGGAGACCTTGTACGAGGTGTCGTCGAATTTCCCGCCGGCGTGCAGGATCGTCATGATCACTTCGGCTGCCGAACGCCCCTCCTCCGGGTGCATGTCGACCGGAATTCCCCGGCCGTTGTCGGAGACGGTGACGGACTCATCGGCGTGGATGGTGACGACAATGCGATCGCAATGTCCGGCGAGAGCTTCGTCGATAGCATTGTCGACGACCTCGAAAACCATGTGGTGCAAACCCGACCCGTCATCGGTGTCGCCGATGTACATCCCGGGGCGTTTTCGGACTGCGTCGAGTCCTTTTAAAACTTTGATTTTGCTTGAATCGTAGACGTCGTCAGATGCCATGAAGTAGCTCGATCTTAGGATGGGACATTATACAGATTGGACCCTCCCCTGTTCCACGTGGAACACACGATCCGGGGTGCCAAACAGGGGCGATTCGGGTTGCAATGACGTCAAAACGAGCTGGCAGCGCAGTCTCATGACCTCCTCGATAAATCGCCGCAGGTGGCTTTCGTCGAGCTCTGCCGCCGGGTCGTCCAACAGGAGTGTCGGCGTGGTTTGCGTCACTTCCTGCAATAGATTGAGCTGAGCCAGGGTCATTGCAACGGCTACCAGCTTCTGTTGACCCCTCGATAGGACCTCCCGGGCGGGTCGACCGTTCAACCGCACGATGACGTCGGCGCGGTGTGGTCCCGGGTGAGTGACACGGCGTGCTTCGTCACGTGCCTTGGAGGCGCCGAGCGCTTGGGCCAAGGGGACGTCGTGCGCCCATCCTTTGAAGTAGTGCAGCTCAGGCTCCAGCCCGCTCAGCGCAACGACCGACTCGCGCCAGTAAGGGAGAAGCCGTTCGATAAAGGCGCGCCGGGACTCCGCGATGAGCTCGCCCAAGCGAGCCAACTCAGCGTCCCACACACCCACTTCAGCCGCCTGAGTTCGCAGGGCAGCGTTTCGCTGCTTGAGCGCTCGGGTGTACCGCACCCACGCCTCACCAAACTGATGTTCCACGTGGAACACCGCCCAGTCCATCCAGCGGCGCCGCCGGTGTCCCCCCTCCTCGACCAGCTTGTGTACACCGGGGTCGATGACCTGCACAGGGAAGATCTGCGTCAGTTCCGTGAGAGACGCCGCCGTGGTGCCGCTAATGCGAGCCATCGTTCCGTCGGTCTTGGAGACCTGCACACCCAGCGCTTGGCTGACCTCTCCCTCGGTTCGCCCGAACACGACCAGCCGGTCCCTCCCATATCGGATCAGCCGCTCAGAGCTCCGTGTCCGAAACGACCTTCCTCGGCCCAATAGAAAAATGGACTCCAGTAGAGAGGTCTTGCCCGAGCCATTTCCACCCCAGATGAGGTTGTGGCCTGCGTGCAAGCGTAGCTCCGCCCTCTCAATGCATCGAAGGTCATCAACCGTCAGTTCAGCGAGGCTCATGCGCGCAGCCTATCAGGCGCGGCGTCCTGCATAGCGCGCGCTGGAGGGTGCATTGATCCTAGTGAAAGGGCCCGCTGAAATCGGGGAGATGTAGGCGGTGGCCTTATGGCGCCTGGACATGGCAGCCAGAAGTCGAGAATCCTCAACTACGGCGGATTCCTTTGGAAACCCGCTACTTCTGCCTCATAGGCCGAGGTCATGCTCAGCCCCCTTATCTTGCAGCCGCTCATCGCCCGGCTACCGAGTATCCCCGCTCACCGCGCAGCACAACCAAACCCGCGCGTTGCGGGTAGGTGAGACTCGATCACGCGCCGAACGGCTCGCGATCACGATGCAGTGCTTCCGAGGGTTTCATCGCTCTTTACCGCGGCGGATACACGCTCAGCAAACACTATTACCCGGTCAGGTCGTCCCACGCGAACCGCTACAACCGCATTGGCATCACGACATACCGCGTATGCGTGGTGCCAGGCGCATAGATCAGGCAGCTGCTGTTCGCGTCTGTCAGCCCGATCTCGACTTTCTCAGTCTCGATCGCACTCAAGGCATCCAAGAGGTAATTGACGTTGAAGCCGATCTCGACCTCATCGCCCTTGTAGCTCACCTCGACCTGGTCCTCAGCTTCTTCCTGCTCAGGGTTATGTGCTTGAACGACAAGGAGATCTGTCTTTGCCGTGAGCCGAATACCGCGATACTTCTCGTTCGAGAGAATCGCCGTCCGCTGCAGCGCCGCACGCAGTGATTCCCGGTCCGCCTCCACCTTCTTGGTGGGATTGGCCGGAATGACACGTCCGTACTCCGGGAATCGTCCATCGATCAGCTTCGAAGTGAACCGAATGTCGCCGATCTGGGCCCGAACGTGGTTGGTTCCGATGGCCAGCTCGATCGCTCCTTCGGTGCCCAGGATCCGTTGCAGCTCCAGAACGCCCTTGCGGGGCACGATCACCTGCTGCTGCCCGCTCTTGCTGTGATCCTTGAGCACCATCTCGCAGATGGCCAGCCGGTGCCCGTCGGTCGCGACCGCCCGCAACGATTTCCCATCCGTCTCGAGAAGCAGCCCGTTCAGGTAATACCGGACGTCCTGCTGCGCCATGGAGAAGTGGGTCTTGTCGATCAGCCGGCGGAACTCGCCCTGCTCGAGGCTCAGCGTCTGCTGTGCATTGATCTCCTCGATCACCGGGAAATCCGTCGCCGGCAAACTGGAAAGGCTGAAGCGGCTGCGGCCGCCTCGGAGTGACACCCGCTCGCCTTCGGTGCTCAGCGTCACGCTCGTCTTTTCCGGGAGCGATTTGAAAATGTCGAGGAGCTTTCGTCCCGGGATGGTGATGTCACCGGCCTGCTGCACGCTCACCTGCCTC
>JAQGOC010000025.1 GCA_028293805.1 Gammaproteobacteria bacterium | reverse complement strand
TGTCTGAGACATCCTCAACGTCCACTTCGCAGACGTTCGGATCGTCGTTATCCGCGTCGGCCACGTTTGTGATACCGGAAATTCCGTCAACGTTGGCTCAGCCGTCGACGCTTGGAACACAGGGTTCCTCATCGGCTGCGCGTTCATCGTCGTCGGCTGACGCCACCGAGCGCACATCAGCATCGCCATCACTAGCGCTTGCATCGTCTGTAGTTTCGCCAGAGTCGCCGGTGGGTACATCGTCCGCGACTTCGTCAACATCGCCTCAGGCGTCGCCGTCGGCATCGGCGCCAGCGTCGGCGTCGGATCATTCCCCGTCACCTTTTGAATCGCCGCTGTCTCAATCAGGCGCTCCTGCGTCCTCGACGGATGAATCGACGCCGGCTTCAACAGAGGTGCACTCGTCGTGGGAGTTTGAGTCCTCTGCGCCGTCGCCCGCGCCTGAGTCTTCGTCGACCTCGGCACCGCAGTCAGCGTCAGGTACTGGCGCCCCATTGGAACCCCCGAGGCACGAAGCCGTGCCTTCAGATAGATCGGCAACGGCGGCCAAGGCCAGCGACGCATCCTTCGCATCCGAAGCTGCTTCAGCTTCCGAATCTCCCGACGAAGGGAAGCCATCGGGCCTCGACGAGGTATTACGCGAGATCTACGCACGCGAAACGAACACGCACATCGCCACGGTCCGCGCATACATCGACCGCGAAGCAGGCGTCGCAGACCCGCACGTTCTTCCGGAGGACGTCTATCGCGCGTGCCACACACTTTCCGGCAGCTCGAAGATGGCGCAGGCCCGTCACGGGACTCGCGTGGCCGAGCCGCTCGACCATTGGCTGCGGCGGGTATTCGCCAGCGGCCTCGGATTGCAACAGCAAGACCTGACACTCCTGGCCGATTGCATGATGGCCATGGAGTCTGTCGCGACGCATCTGGACGAGGCAACCGGCTACTTCATCAATCATTGGCAGCTGCAGGAGCGCATCGTCGAGGCGGATAGGACGCTGGACCAGCGTATCGCCGCCGCCGCTGCGCATGCCAAGGACCAGTCTTCGCCATCGGCAGACCAATTGAGTTCCGAAGCCGAGCACGAAGCGTCGGACGATGCTGGTGACTTCGATCCCGAGGTCGCCGCGATCTTCACTGAAGAGGCGATGGAGCTCATCGATGCGTCGGAGCACGCCCTCAGCAATTGGCGTGAAGAGCCCGCCAGCGCCGATTACCGCTCCGCCCTGAAGCGACCGCTGCACACCTTGAAGGGCGGAGCCCGCATGGCGGGCATCATGGCGATGGGCGATCTGAGCCATGAGTTGGAAACTCTGGTCATGCAGGTCGACAACGGCTCGGTAGCCGCGAACCACGCTTTGTTCGATGTCGTCCAAGCGAGTCTTGACGAGCTGGCGCGGATGCGCGAGCTCGTCGCGAACGGCCGCCGCGTCGCCTCGGCGCGCGCCATGATTGCTCGCATTCAAGGTTTGTCACGACCGACGGCCGCGCAGCCCGCGCCACCTGCGCCGGTGACAGGGGCAACTGAGGCGGCGCCATCGGACGTCGGCAAAGTTAGCGGCACGCTCAGGGCCGACACTGTTCATTCGGCGCCACCGCAGCACGAGCCAAGCGCGCCTTCATCGCACGCATTTTCGCTGGACGCCCCGATTGAGGTGCCGGACGAACAGGCGCCTCCGTCAGACACGATGTGGCCTGGTGTTGGCCCCTCGTCGGAGTTACCCCGGTCATCCGAACAAGCGGGGCACGCCGAGGCCCTGTCCCAGGTCGTTGCGTCAGATTCGGACGAACCGCTCAACATCGACCCGCTGACGGATTCGCCTCGCGCTTCCGGCGATGACTCGGTGTCCGATGCTCTCTCCCCCGCGCACTTCGTGGCGGATGCACTGCAGTCTCAGCCGGCCCCTGAGCAGTCCTGGATGACGGAGTCGCGACAGACTCCCTGGCAGGCCGAGCCCAACGACGACGGCGCGAACAGTGATGCCGATGCGAACGACGCAAACGGTATCGCCAACCCCGCCGCCTATGTGATCACCGAGACCGACCTCGACGCTAACGCGTACATGGGAGCCGGCACTGACGCCGGCGCGGATACAGACGCGAACGGTGACGCCGACGCAAATGCGAACCTGGGTGGTGGCGCAAATGCGAACGCTGGCGTGGGCGCATATTCGAACGCGAGCGCTGGTGCGCGCGCGGACGCGGGCGCTGGGATCGTCGTAATCGAAGAGTCCCCAGGATTCGATGTGCTACCGGAGCTCGATGCTCCCGCACCTGACCTGGAGCGGCTCGCAGCCACTGGCCTTCATGCCACGCCAGCGGCTTCTCAGCCGGCCGCCTCGGCCGCGAGAAGTGTTTCCATCAGCTTCGAGCGCCGCGCAGAGGCGCGAACGAACGAAGACGGGCTGGTGCCACCGCAACCGGTCCCCCCGGGCCGCGAGCCGGTTGCGCCGGCCGAACGCCAGGAAATGGCGCGCGTCGACGCGGAGCTCCTGGACCAACTTCTGAACATCTCCGGTGAAGCGAGCATCGCGCGCTCTCGCCTCGAGCAGCAGCTGGGATCGTTCGATTTCAACCTGGGCGAGCTCTCACGCACTGTGACGCGTCTGAAGGAGCAGCTGCGCAGCCTCGAAATCGAGACTGAGGCGCAGATTCTGCACCGCCACGAGGACGAGGGCGGCCATCGCAGCGAGTTCGATCCGCTCGAGCTGGACCGCTACTCGTCGATTCAGCAGTTCTCGCGCGCCCTGGCCGAGACCGCCAACGACGTGGCGAGCATCCAGCAGCTGCTCGAAAATCTCGCCAAAGACACGCAGACCCTGTTGCAGCAACAGGCGCGGACGATCACCGAGCTGCAAAACGGCCTTATGCGCACGCGCATGGTGCCCTTCCAGCGCCACGTGCAACGACTCGCTCGTATCGTGCGACAAGCGGCGTCGGACACACACAAACGCGCCGAGCTCATCGTCGAGGGCGCCTCCGGCGAGCTCGACCGGCAAGTGCTCGAGCGCATGCTGCCGCCCTTCGAGCACATGCTTCGCAACGCGGTCGTACATGGTATCGAGAAGCCAGAAGACCGCGTCCGTGCCGGCAAGCCCGAGGGCGGGCGCATCGTTCTCGAGCTGCACCGCGAGGGCGCCGAAGTGATGGTGCGCCTCACGGACGACGGCGGCGGCATGAACCTGAAAGCCATCCGGGACAAGGGAACGGCCCTGGGACTCATCCCTGCCGGTCAGGCACTGAGCGATGAAGATGCCATGCAGCTCATCCTGGAACCCGGCTTCTCGACTGCCGGCGCGATCACGCAACAGGCGGGCAGAGGCGTCGGCATGGACGTCGTGGCCACGGAGATCAAACGCCTTGGCGGCGCCTTGCACATGGAGACGAAAGCCGGCGAAGGCACCGTCTTCACGATTCGGTTGCCGTTCACATTGGCGATCAGCCACGCGCTGGTCGTCCGTACCGGCGAAGAGTTCTACGCTTTGCCGTTGCCGACGGTCGAAGGCGTGCTGCGATTGTCGAAGGCCGAAGTCCTGGCGCACCTCGGCCGTGACGCGGCCGCGTTCGACTACGGCGGCCAGAAATACCGCTTCCAACATCTCGCGACGTTCGTGAGCCTGGAGCCGTCACCGCTTCCGGAGCAGGACGTCACCATTCCCGTCGTGCTGGTGCGCGCTGGCGAGCACTCGACCGGGCTCGTCGCCGACGAGCTCGTCGGCAGCCGCGAAATCGTGGTGAAGTCGGTCGGCCCGCAGATTTCCAGCATTCGCGGTATTTCGGGGGCCACGATCCTGGGCGACGGGCGGATCGTGATCATTCTCGACATCGGTGCACTGGTACGCGCCGAGTGGCGCACGCGCCCGCAGACGCCGGTGGTGCCGAAGGAAAAGGGCGACAAGCGTGTGTTCGCGATGGTGGTGGACGATTCCATTACCGTCCGCCGGGTTACCCAGCGACTTCTCGAACGAAACGGGATGCGCGTGCTCACCGCACGTGACGGCATGGATGCGGTGTCGCTACTGCAGGACAATGTGCCCGACATCATCCTCCTCGACATCGAGATGCCGCGCATGGACGGCTACGAGGTCGCCGCGCACGTGCGCAATGACCCACGCCTGAAAGATGTGCCGATTATCATGATCACGTCCCGCGTCGGCGAGAAACACCGTGCGCGCGCGATCGAGCTCGGAGTAGACGATTACCTCGGCAAGCCGTATCAGGAAGCCCAATTGCTCGAAGCCATCGCGCCGCTTGTGGAGCGACGCCGCGTGGCCATAGGCAGCCACCTGTACGCCGCAGAGTTGGGTTGAAGGTTGTTCATGCGCGGCGCGCCACTTGCACGCAGCTCACGCGAACCCGCGAGCGTTGCGGAAATAGCGGCGCGCAGCGCGTCTGAAGGGAGCCGATATGGCTGAACGCGTTACAGAGATCTACAGCCTGCTGGTCCCCCTCATCGACGGGCGATTGATCATTCCGCGCGCCTGTGTTGCCGAAGTGGTTGGATTCCAGACGCCATCGGAAATGACCGGCGCCCCGCCCTGGTATGTCGGCACGGTGCCGTGGAATGGCAAAGCGGTGCCGCTCGTCTCGTTCGAGGGCGCCTGCGGGCAGATGATTCCGCCTGCTTCCGGCCGTACGCGCATCGTGATCCTTCACTGCCTGGGTACACGGGTCGAAGGCGGTAATTTCGCGATCGTCTCGCAAGGGTTTCCGCAACTCGTCCGCGTCAGCAATGACGTCGTGCGTCCCGACAACTCCCGGGTGTTTCCCGACCGCGCCCCGGTCATCTGTCAGGTGCGGATGATCAACGAAACACCGCTCGTGCCCGACCTGGAGCGGCTCGAAGAGATGATCGCGGAAGAGACCAGCATCAGCCAGTAGGGAAGGCTCCCTAGCGCATCGGGAAGACCGTCGCGGTTCCTTTCGGCTTGTCGGCGGCCGCATCGGTACCTGAGGGGGTTTGATGCGAGCCCGCGGAGCGCCGCGATGGCGGCGGGCGGAAACCGATAGGCACCGTGTAGCCGTCGTCCACCTTCGCGAACGGCATCCCATTCACCGCCGCCATGCTGCCCGCACACAACTCGAGCTTCGGCAGCTTGGGCCAGCTCGCCATCGGCACCACGACTTTCGCAATCTCGACATCGACCCGGGTTACCGGCACGCCAAGCGCGCCCGCGAGATGCTCGACCAGCGATCGCAGCTCGTTGGCGAAATCCGCCTGCAGCGAGGGGTCGTGCGTCAGGAAATACGTCGTGAGATAACGAGCGATCGGTGAAGCCTTCCCGATTTCGTGGTTGACGAGCTCCTGCTCGTTGGCGAACGTGAACATCGAAGTGGTCGAGAGGTAGTCCACGAAGTCGGTCGGAATGGACGGCTCGTCCGCCTGAATGGCCGCAGTGCTCACCTTGATGACGGAGCCTTGCTTCGTCACCTGCACATCCGCCAGCTCGAGCTCATAAGAAAGTTTCGCCGGCCACGCGATGAAGATCGTCGGCGTCTTGCCGAGCACCTGCGGGCAGGCCCGGTACCAGATCGCGAGCTGCCGCTCGTGCTCGATGATGGCGTGGGTCCTGACCTGCGTGACGATGACCTGGACCGGATCGACGGCCTCCGGCTTCTTCTCACCCCAGATCATGTGACCCACGAAGCCGCCCACGATGAGCGCAAGAAGCGTGATGAGGAGGTACTTCACGGAAGCATTATCGACGATCGGCGGCGGGCAGCTACAGATCGCCGAAGTAGTGCTGGATTATGGTCAATGCGGCAATCGCTGCCGTTTCCGTACGCAACACCCGAGGGCCCAGGCGCACGGGCCTGAAGCCGGCCGCGACGGCTGCCGCATGCTCCGTTTCCGCTAATCCGCCTTCCGGCCCTATGAGCACCGTGATTCCCGGTGCAGTGAGCTCCAGGTCGTCGATGCCCAGATCGGCCGTAGGGGAGAGCAGCAGGCGCGTGGCGGACGGGTCGCCATCGCGCAGGACTTCCGAAAGATCGAGCGGTGAGGTCAGGTCGGGTACGCGATTACGTCCGCTCTGTTCACAGGCCGCGACAGCAATGCCGCGCCAATGCTGCAATTTCTTCTCCGCCTGCCTCTCATCCAGTTTCACCATGCTGCGCTTCGTGAACACCGGAATGATGCGCGCCGTACCCAACTCGGTAGCCTTCTGAATGATCCAGTCCATTCGCTCCCCGCGCGAGATGCCTTGCGCAAGGGTGAGTGAGAGCGGGGATTCGCGCTCGTCATCGCGATATTCATCGACCGCGACCACCACGGTGTCTCTGCGAAATTCCTCGATACGCGCGCTGTACTCGCCCCCTCGGCCATCGAAGACAGTGAGCGCATCGCCGCTGCGCAGGCGCAGGACACGCGTGATGTGGTTCACGGCGCTGCCTTCGATGACGAGTCTCTTGCCGAGAGTGATCGGCGTATCCACATAGACCCGGGTCAGCCGCATGTTGCGAGCTCAATTCCTTCCCGTGCGACCTCCACCATCAGGTCGATCTCGTCGGGTGTGATGACATACGGAGGCATGAAGTAGACAACGTTACCGACCGGGCGCAACAGAACACCGCGCTCGATGGCGTGTCGGTAAATCACCAGTCCACGGCGCTCCTGCCACGCATACGGCGCACGGGTTGCCTTGTCGCGCACCAGTTCTATCGCGACGATCATTCCGCGTTGCCGGACTTCCGCGACGTGGGGATGCTCCTCGAGCTCGCGCGCCCGCGCGCCCATATGTGCGGCGAGGGCGCGATTGCGCTCGAGGACGTTGTCTTCGCGGAAAATCCCCAGACATGCGCGCGCCACCGCGCACGCGAGCGGGTTGCCGGTGAAGCTGTGTGAATGGAGGAACGCATTCAGCTTTTCGTATTCGTCGTAGAACGCGGCGTAAACCGCCTCCGTGGTCATGACGGCAGACAGGGGAAGATAGCCGGCGGTGAGGCCTTTCGAGAGGCACATGAAGTCGGGTCGGATGTGCGCCTGCTCGCAGGCGAACATCGTCCCGGTGCGCCCGAATCCGACCGCGATCTCGTCGGCGATGAGATGCACTTCGTAGCGATTGCACGCATCGCGCAGTAACTCGAGATATACGGGATCGTACATGCGCATGGTGCCGGCACATTGCACGAGCGGCTCCACGATCACGGCCGCGACCTCATGCGCGTGACGTGCGAGCGTGGCCTCCATGTGCGCGAACTTGCGTCGCGAATGTTCCGCCCAACTCTCACCGGCCTCACGCTCGTAGCAGTCCGGTGACGGGACGGTGATGACGTCCATGAGCAGCGGCTGGTAGATCTCCTTGTAGAGCTCGACGTTGCCGACGGCGAGGGCGCCTAATGTTTCACCGTGGTAGCTGTTCGACAGCGTGATGAAGCGGCGCTTGGCTGACCGGCCCACATTGCGCCAGTAATGAAAGCTCATCTTCACCGCGACCTCGACCGCGGCCGAGCCGTTGTCGGCATAGAAGCATCGGGTCAGGCCCTCGGGAGCGATCGCCACCAGCGCTTCCGAGAGCTCGATCACCGGCTCATGGGTGAAGCCGGCCAGGATCACCTGCTCGAGCTTGTCGACCTGCTCACGCAAGGCCGCAATGATGCGCGGGTAGGCGTGGCCGAAGAGGTTCACCCACCACGAGCTGATCGCGTCCAGATAGCGCCGCCCGGAGTAATCCTCGAGCCACACGCCCTGCCCGCGTCGGATCGGGATCAGGGGCACGTTCTGCTCGTGGTCCTTCATCTGTGTACAGGGATGCCAGACGTGCGCCAGATCTCGCGCGACGTAGGGTGCGTTGCCGGTAGTCATGAGGTCGATTGTGGCATGATCCTCGCGATGGTTGGCCATGCACGCGTATGCAATCCGCTTCCGTATCAACGCCCTTGAAAGTCGATCCCGCTACCGGCCTGCTCATCGGAGTCCGGCAGGTGTTGTCGGCGCATTTCGATGCGCGCCCGGCCGGCACGCGGCCTGAGCTCCTCGTCGTGCATGGGATCAGCCTGCCCCCGGGCGAGTTCGGCGGCCCCTGGATCGACCGGCTGTTCACAGGCGGGCTGCCGGCCGATGCGCATCCCTATTTTCAAACCATGGCCCGCGGGCGCGTCTCGGCGCACGCGCTCATTCGCCGCGACGGGCAGATCGTTCAGTATGTGCCGTTCGGCGCCCGCGCCTGGCACGCCGGGCTATCCGAGTATCGCGGCCGTTCCGGCTGCAATGATTTCTCCATAGGGATCGAGCTCGAAGGGGCCGACGACGTCCCCTATACCGACGCGCAGTACGAGAAACTGGCGCTTCTCGCGCAAGCTCTGCTCGCGACCTATCCGTCATTGACCCCGGCGCACATCGTCGGCCACAGCGACATCGCCCCGGGACGCAAGACCGACCCGGGGCCGGCGTTCGACTGGGCTCGCTGGCGGCAGGTACTGCAGAGCACGGATACGGGTCAGCGCTAAGCGGGCTTGCTTCGATCGTGACGCCAGAGAACCTCGACGCCGCGCTCATGGCGCGCGAGGACCCTGGCCAGCACGAACAGCAGATCGGACAGCCGATTGAGGTATTTCAGTACCTCCGGGCTCACCGACTCTTCTCTCGCCAGCGTCCAGGTACGCCGCTCCGCGCGTCGTGCAATCGTGCGCGCGACATGGCAAGCCGCGGCAGCGGGTCCTCCACCAGGAAGAATGAATTCCTTCAGGGGCGGTAGCGCGTCGTTGAAGCCGTCCAAAGCATTTTCAAGTCGCGTAACGTGCGCTTCCTTGATGACGTGATGACCCGGAATACAGAGCTCACCGCCCATGTCGAAGAGCTCGTGCTGCACCTCGGTCAGACAGGTCGCGACACTCTCCGGTACACCGGGAACGGCCAGCAGCACCCCTACAGCGCTGTTGAGCTCGTCCACGGTGCCGTAGGCTTCCACACGCGCCCCGTCCTTCGGTACCCGGCTACCGTCGCCCAGACCCGTGGTGCCGTCATCACCCGTGCGCGTATAGATTTTGCTTAACCGGTTACCCATGGCCTTGGTCTTGTTCGCGAGAGGCGCGACTAGATGGATTCTGCCAGAGGGTGGGCGCCGGCGGTGGTTGCGTGTGGCAGAAGCGTCCCTTAGGGGCCGCCTTTGGGCCCGCCGGCTCCGCGATCACGCCTGTACGTTGACAGCGGCTCCACCGCTCAGCGACGCTGCGCGCCCCCAGTCGAGACGGTCCGAACATGGCATCGAAAGAGCTCCAGGCGGCACTAGACGCCGCACAGGCCGCGGCCGAGGTCATTCGGTCTCTCTATCAGAAGAACCTTGCCGTAACGACGAAGGCCGATGCCTCACCGGTGACCGAGGCCGATGTTCGGGCCGAGGAGGCCATCAAGGCCATTCTGAGCAAGCGTTTCCCGACTTACGGATTCTACGGCGAGGAGACGGGCCAGCACGCCATGGGCGCAGAGAACGTCTGGCTCGTCGATCCGATCGACGGCACGAAATCGTTCGTGCGGGAGTGCCCGTTCTTCTCGACGCAGATCGCGCTGATGCGCGCCGGTCGGTTGGTACTGGGGGTCTCGAGTGCACCCGCCTACGGCGAGCTGGCCTGGGCCGAGACCGGGGGCGGCGCGTTCCTGAACGATCGCCCGATCAGGGTCAGCACCATTGCCGATCTCGCCGGCTCGATCGTCTCCACCGGCAATCTGAAGAGCCTCGCGCGCTCGCCGCAGTGGAATCTTTTCGGGCAGCTCATCGGCCGTGTCAGCCGCATTCGCGGCTACGGAGACTTCGTGCACTACCACCTGCTCGCACGCGGCTCACTCGATATTGTCATTGAGTCCGATGTCAACATTCTCGACATCGCCGCGCTCACCGTCATCGTGCGCGAAGCCGGTGGCACATTCACGGACTTGCGCGGCGGAGACGTAGGGCTTGAAACGACATCCGTGCTCGCGACGAACGCCTCACTACACGCGACAGTGCTGGAAGCGTTTACCCGCTGACCGGCGCGCGTCTTTACACCCTTTTTTGAGCACCGCGATACACGGCGCCGTCAGCGCTTACGCGTTGACAAACACACGCCGGCCGTCCTTCTCTATCTCTATCATCGGCGAGTCGTAAAGGGCCGTTAGACTCGTAGCCGTCAATGCTTCCCGCACCGGTCCGGCGGTCCAGCGACCGTCGCCGAACAACAGCAGGACGCGATCCGCGAAGCGCGCCGCGAGCGTGGGATCGTGCAGTGTTGTAATCACGACGCTGCCGTTGCGAGCCAGCTCGCGAAACAACCCCAGCACCACGAGTTGGTGGCGGGGATCAAGATGATTCGTGGGCTCGTCCAGCAGAAAAATGCCCGGCTGCTGTGCCAGCAGCGCGGCTACGGCAACCCGCCGCTGCTCGCCTCCCGATAGCGTATCCGTGCGCCGCTCGGCGAAATGGGCGAGACCCACGGCGGCCAACGCTTCGCGAGCGATGCGCTCATCATCGGCTGTCTCCCACTGCCATAAGGCAAGATGCGGATGGCGGCCGATCAGCACCATCTCCATCGCAGTCGTGACAAAGGCCTCTTCGAGGTCCTGTGCCAGGACACCGAGTCGAAGCGCCACGGCGCGCCGACTCAGTCGCTCGAACGGAGCCCCGTCCAGATACACCGCTCCGCTTTGCGGCTGCCGCAATCCCGCGAGCGTGTGCAAGGTGAGAGTTTTCCCAGAGCCGTTGCGTCCGAGAATGGCAATGACCTCACCCGGAGAAAACTCAACCGACAGATCGCTGACGAGCTCGCGCGGGCCGACACGGATACCCACCCGCCTCGCGGCCAGTCCCTGTTTCCCGTTCAATGATGCGTCCACCGGATCTCATCCGCTGTAGCGGGTCCCACCACGACGTCGCGCAGGCTTGCGGGCATTTCAAAATTCGTTGCGGACAGGGCGCGTCTGCCGGCCATGATTTCCGCGCGCGCCTGAGGATAGGGCGGTTTGCGATCCGGATCTCCCAAGCCGACCGGATAGAGCGGCGCACCTGTCTCTAGATCGTACTTGTCGGTCGCTCCGAGTGTATGCATGAGCTCGTGAGCGATAACGATGTTGTTGCCCCCGGCCATGCCCTGGTCGGCAAACGCCTGCACCACGCCGATCAGTCCCTTTTGCAGCCCATGCGAGTCCGGCACGGACTGCAGCGTCGCCGGATCATGATAAAGCACGAAGATGCGGATGCGAGACGGCGCTCGCCCGGGCACCTGCGCGGCGCGCGTGGCAAACCAGCGCATCTTCAGGCTCCACCACGCGATTGCGATCCGCCCCGCCCGCCGCTCGAGTTGGGGGGGCAGCTGGCTCGCCTGCGGATACAGCTCGATGTGAATCGGGTGCTCGAGCTGCACGCCGAAGCGCTGCTCCTCGCGCTCGAAGAAGGTCTCGATGCCCTGGAAGTCGGAGCCCGAGAGTCCTTCAATGTAGTGCTGCGCGATCGGGCTCGCGTCGGCGTTGAGAGGGAAGATGCCCACCCACAAGGTGCTCTTCCAGCTTTGAGTGGCCACCCTGTCCAGCCAGGTATGGCCGGCGACAATCGCCAGCACGAGCAGCAGTATCGCGATGCGCAGGGTCTTCCACACAGTGACCGCCTTTTAGCCCGGACCCGCGGAACCGAGGGATGCCAGGCGCTCCCTCATCGTGCAACGTTCAATGTGTGGCTGTTCTATGGCTGCAGCCGCGTTGCGGTCCAGGGACCGGCTGCGCAAAGCCCGTCGGGCTGCAGCGTCAGCTCGCGAGTCCAGCGGGCGCGATCGTGGATACGCGCTTCGCCCTCGACCCACAATTCCACCGAATCGGCCCACAGATGGTAGCCGCCCCAGTGCGGCGGCCTGGGGATGACGAACTCGCCAGGGCTTTCGCTCGCGGGCCCGGAACGTCCCGGATCCGGGGTACCGAAGCGCTCAGCCGTCAAAGCCACCGCTTTCTGCAAAGCCTCGCGTGAGGCCACCGGAGCGCTTTGCTCGCTGGCCCACGCGCCGATGCGGCTCTGCCAGGGCCGCGAGGCGAAGTAAGCGTCGCTGTCCGCGGCGGGGGCCTCCAGCACTGGCCCTTCCACGCGAACCTGCCGGTGCAAAGTGTCCCAGTGGATGACGGCGGCGGCCCGCGGGTTCTGCGCAAGCTGCCTGCCTTTGCGCGACAGGTAGTTCGTGTAGAACACGAGATATCCCGGCTGCGGCACGATTTCCTTGCATAGCACCACGCGCGCGGAAGGTCTGCCGTCCGGCTCGCTCGTGGCGAGCACCATGGCGTTGGGATTCGGCTGCAGCCGCTGCTGCCAGCTTTCGGCCATCCAGCGATTGACGATCACCAGCGGCTCGGGAGGGAGGGGTTCGGGGAGAAGCTCGGTATGCCGGTTCATTTGCCGCAATGTTAGAGCCTTTTACGGGGGATTGAAGCGGAAATCGACTCGCGCACTTGCAGGGCCCACGCGACGCCGATAGAAAGGGGGCTCACTTTCCAAGAGGCCTCGAGCTGCCATGACGCGCGACGATGTGACGCTGGACGATTTGCGCCGGCGATTGAATGAGATCGATCGGCAGATGATCTCGCTGGTCGCGGAGCGCAAGGCCGTGAGCGGCGAGGTGGCCCGCGTCAAGCGCTCGACCGGATATCCGACGCGCGACTATGAACGTGAACGCGACGTGATTCTAGGGGTGCGCGCCACGGCGACGGAGCTCGGTGTGTCGCCCGCCTTGGCAGAAGAACTCCTGCGCCTCCTGATCCGTTCCTCCCTGACCACGCAGGAACAAGCGAGCGTCGTCGCACGCGGTACCGGCACTGGCCGCCGTGCGCTTGTCATAGGCGGCGGTGGAAAGATGGGTGGGTGGTTCGTGGGATTTCTTATGTCCCAGGGGTTTGCGGTCGAGGTGGCCGATCCAACGGGGGCGCCCGAAGGCGTGACCCGGGTCGAGGACTGGCGCAAGACCGACCTCAAATACGACTACATCGTGGTTGCCGCACCGCTCGGCGCGACCGATGCGATCCTGCGCGATCTCGCACTGCGTCGACCTGCCGGCGTGATCTTCGATGTGGGCTCTTTGAAATCGCCACTGCGCTCCGGGCTCCTCGCGTTGAAGTCACACGGTTGCAAGGTGACGTCAGTGCATCCGATGTTCGGGCCGGATACCGAGCTGCTTTCGGGACGCCACGTCGTTTTCGTGGACCTCGGTCACGCCGAGGCGCTCGCGAGTGCGCGAGAATTGTTCGCCCCCACCATGGCTGAGCAAGTCGTCATGAGTCTCGACGATCACGATCGCCTCATTGCATACGTGCTTGGCCTCTCGCACGCCCTGAACATCGCGTTCTTCACCGCGCTCGCGGAGAGCGGCGAGGCCGCGCCGAAGCTTGCCCGCATGTCGAGCACCACCTTCGATTCGCAACTCGACGTGGCGACGCGTGTGTCGCAGGAAAGCCCGGATCTGTATTACGAAATTCAGAGCCTGAACGATTACGGCGCAGAGTCGCTGGAGGCCCTGTCGCAGGCGGTGGAGCGCATCCGGACCGCGGTGCTGACACAGGATCACGAGGCATTTACCGCACTGATGCGCCGTGGGCGTGATTACCTGGAAGACCGCCGCACGATGGCGGAGCGCCGTGCCTGACCGGAGAGCTCTCGCGACAGCGGAACGCGTCCGCGCGCTCGAGGACGAGAACCGTCTACTGCACGAGCGGTTGCAGGCTCTGACGGAAGAGGTCGCCCGCAACCAGACGATTCTGCGCAAAACGCAGGAGCGCGAGCTGGAGTTGCTGCGCGCCGGCTCGCTCGCGCAGCTGTTGGGCCTGCTGATACACGGCCTGAAAAGCTCCTACCAGCTCGATGCCATCACGCTCGTGCTGCACGATCCGCAACACGAAATCCGGCATCTGATGACGGGCGACGGCTTCCTGCTCGAGGAGCTCAAAGAAGTGCAGTTCGTCGATGCTGTGAAGGACGTGGCGCCGCAGCTTCCGGAGTTGGAGCGTCCCTGGCTCGGACGCTTCTCCAAGAAGGACCACGAGATGCTGCTGCAGGGCACGGCGCGCTCTGGCAGTCTCGCGCTGATT
This sequence comes from Gammaproteobacteria bacterium, assembly GCA_028293805.1. Classification (GTDB taxonomy): domain Bacteria; phylum Pseudomonadota; class Gammaproteobacteria; order Steroidobacterales; family Steroidobacteraceae; genus 13-2-20CM-66-19. The sequence goes on along the minus strand of JAQGOC010000025.1, from coordinate 11,018 downwards.
CCGCTGTGGCGTAACGAGCAGCTCGATGGCGTGCTCGTGTTTTCCAGCGCGGATCCGAGGCGCTTCAACCCTGAGCTCGCGAGCGACTTTCTAGCTCACCTGGGTGTCGTGGCGGCGATTTGCATCGAGAACGCCGTAAATCGCGCGCGGTTGGTGCGCAGCGGACTCACTGATTTTCTGACGGGTTTTCACAACCGCCGTTATCTGCACGCGCGATTGCGCGAGGAACTTGCGCGTGCCCAGCGTGTTCGTCAGTTTCTGGTGTGTCTGATGATCGACGTCGATCACTTCAAACGCATCAACGACCAGTATGGGCACCTGGCGGGAGACGCCGTGCTACGCGAAGTCGCAAGGCGCATCGACGCCGAGATGCGAACAAGTGACACCGGCGCGCGCTTCGGTGGCGATGAGTTCGCGATCGTCTTATCGCAGGGTAGCGTCGACGACGGAGAGAGAGTCGCGTCGCGCGTTCTGCGCGCGGTAGCCAGTCAGCCGATCAAAATAGATGCCGACATCAGCGAAATCATAACCCTCTCGATCGGCGTGGCCGTGGCGGCGCCCGGCCCCGAAGCCAGAGATCACAAGTCGCTCGCCGAACGCCTCATAGCGGAAGCCGACGCCGCGTTGTATCGCGCAAAAAGCGCAGGCCGCAACCAGGTCGCCACGTCGCAGAACATCATCGGGTAGCCTGCCGCCCGGGACGGGCCAGCGCTTTCAGCGAGCGCGCCCCGTGCATCTCCTCACGCTCTTCGCCCCCTCAACAATGCGACAAACAGGGGAGCGCCGACGAGCGCCATGATCGCTCCCACTGGAAGCTGTCGCGGACTCGCGATCGTTCGTGCCACGAGATCGGCGGCCGCGAGCAGCGTCCCGCCGAACAACGCTGAAGCTGGAGCGACAATGCGGTGATCGCTCGTGCGAAAGGTGAGCCGCACAACGTGCGGAGTGATCAGACCGACGAACCCGACCGTGCCGGCGCTCACGACCGCAATGGAGGTCAGCACCGCGCATGCGAAGAAGAGGAGCGTACGCCAGGCTTCGAGTCGCAGGCCGACGCTGCGCGCACGCAGTTCCCCAGCCGCCAGCACGTTGAGTGGCCTTGCTATGAGCACCGCGAGAATGACCGCGACCACGGCCGTCAGCGCGCTTGTCCACGGATTTGAGGCCCACTCCAGATCCCCTGCCAGCCAGAACATCATTCCCCGCACCCGCGACGAGTCGGCCACCGCCATCAGGACGCTGATGATGGCGCCACAGGCGCTGGCCATTGCCACTCCGGTCAACAGGAGCCGTGGAGTGCCGCCGCCCCGGGCGAGCAGATACACGATACCAACGGCGCCCAGTGCACCGACGATAGCTGCCGATTGCACCACTACAACCGCGGCACCGGCGACCATTGCGAGCAACCCGCCCACGGCGGCACCCCCGGAGACGCCGAGGACGTACGGATCCGCCAGCGGGTTGCGGAAGAGAGCCTGAAGTAGCACCCCTGACAAAGCGAGCAGGCTCCCGACGCCGAAAGCCGCGAGAACCCGCGGCAGGCGGACCACCATCATGACGTTGCGCGCGGCGTCATCGCCGCGGCCAAAGAGGGCGTCGGCGACCTGACGGGCGCCGATTCCGGAGCTGCCGATGAGCAGCGAGGCCATAAAGACCGCCGCAGCCGCCAGCGCTAGCAGCGCCGCGAGGCCCTTCCACGAAGCCGAACTGGAGTTGAACATCGGCGCTAGCCTAGTCAGACAGACTCCCAGAAGCGAGACCTTGCTCACGACAAGCACTGCTTGTGGCAGACTCCAATGGACACATGAGCGACGTCATCGATTCAGACGGATTTCGCGCGAACGTCGGCATCGTCCTGATGCACGGCGAGGGAGAGGTGTTTCTTGGCCGCCGCACCGGAGGCCGTGGATGGCAATTTCCTCAGGGCGGGGTCCGCGCCGGCGAGAAGCTCGAGGACGCCGTGTTCAGGGAGCTTCACGAGGAAATCGGACTATTGCGGAGTGACGTCGAACTCGTCGCGCGCACTTCTCACTGGTTGCGGTACCGGCTTCCCGCCCGCTACATTCGGCGCCACCAGCGGCCGATGTGCATCGGGCAGAAGCAGCGGTGGTTTCTGCTACGCCTCAAGCGCCCCGACGTGAAGTTCGACTTCGGTCAGACCAATGCGCCAGAGTTCGACCAATGGCGCTGGGCCCCCTTCTGGGAGCCGGTCAAGGAAGTGATTTACTTCAAACGCCTCGTCTACACGCGCGCGCTCGCCGAGCTGGCTCCGTTCGCCTTCCCGGACGGGCAGCCGGCGTTTCCACCGTGGTGGGACTCTGTGACCACCTCCGAGCGCAAAAAGAAGTCTTCGGCTCCCGCACCGATCGACTGATCCGAAGCCCTTACGACAGACACTTGCGAAAATGCTCGGTAAGGATGGTCGGCCCAGTCTCGTCGTTCGCACGCATGCTCCCATACGTCGCATCATCCTGATCGCTGTGGTCACGCTTCTCGCGCTCTTTGCCTTCTATGTCGTATACGAGCTCGGCCGTTATAACGCCGGCTATGATCGCCTTGCCGTAGCGCAGGAGCGGACAGAGCACGAAGTCGCCATGGAGCACCTCGAGAAAACCAACCGGGAATTGCGCACGCAACTGGCGGAGCTCGATACCATCCGCGTTGGACGCGCGCGTGAACAGGCAGAGGTCGCGCGCGGTATCGGAGATTTGCAGGCTCAGGTGGCCCGACAATCGCAGGAGCTGGCGTTTTACCGAGGCGTCGTCGCACAGGGAGCTTCGGAGCTCGGATTAAAGATCGGACAGGTGCGCATCGCGGCTGGCGAGAAACCGGGTCAGTTTGTCGTCCATCTGTCCCTCGTCCGCTCGGGGCGTCCGGACAACGTGGTAACCGGCATATTGGTCTTGACCGTCAGTGGCGAGTCCGAGGGCAAAACAACCACGACCCTCGATCTGGCGGCGCTTACCCCCGGCAAGCAGCGTGAGTTACCCTTCAACTTCCGTTTTTACGAGAACTTCGATCAGGAGATCGCCATTCCCGCGGGCTTCAAGCCCGAGCATCTGGCGGTCGAAGTCCGCTCGAGCCGCAAGGACGTCGCCCCCGTGGTCCAGACGTTTCTGTGGAGTCTGGAGTCACCGCGGTAGCTCGCGGCCCTACACCGCTTCGGAGAGAAGATGTTCACCCGCGAATTGAAGCAGGCGCGTATCGACACCCTCATCGGCAAGGCCGCGCGCGTGCGCGGGGACGTCGAATTTGCCGGGGGGCTGCACCTTGACGGCCGCGTCGTGGGCAATGTCCGTTCCGACCAGGAGTCGGAATCGACCTTGTCGGTGAGCCAGAGCGGCTCCATAGAGGGAAAGGTCGAGGTGCCGAACATAATCCTGGACGGCACGGTCAAAGGAGATATCCACGCCCGGGAGCGCGTCGTTCTCGGCGCAACGGCCCGGGTGGAGGGCAATTTGTACTACGGCGTCATCGAAATGACGCTCGGCGCGCAGATTATGGGCAAACTGATGCAGATCGTGCCCGGCAAGGCCGCAGAAGGCGCTGCCGGCGGCTGAGCTTCCGGGCCGTTAAGTCAAAGCTTCTGCCGAAGGTCCCGCGTGGATCTGCGGCAGGCGCCTTTGACCGGGCCGGCCAGGGCTTCTAGACTGCTGGCGATAAGGCGATTTTCGTAAAGAGGCGAAGGAAGATGAGCACCACTGCTGAAGCAATGCAGGACACCCCCGCCCTGCTGTTCACCGACGCCGCGGCCCGCAAGGTCTCGGATCTGATTGCCGGTGAGGGGAACCCCAAGCTCATGCTGCGCGTGTTCGTGCAGGGTGGCGGCTGCTCCGGCCTGCAATACGGCTTCGAGTTCGATGAGGCCCTGCAGGACGGCGATACCTGCGTCGAGAATCTCGGCGTGAAGCTGCTCGTCGATCCCATGAGCGTGCAGTACCTCACGGGCGCGGAAATCGACTACCGGGAGGGCCTCGAAGGCGCGCAGTTCGTGATCCGGAACCCGAACGCAACCACGACCTGCGGCTGCGGATCCTCATTCACCGCGACTTAGAACTTTCGGCATCCGCGTGCGACCGGCACTCTCCGCGCGATCATCTCCGCAAGCACGCACCTCCACCCGCAATATCCCCGACGTTCTCGCGGCCGTAGATCTCGGCTCGAACAGCTTTCACATGGTCGTGGCGAGGTACTCCCACGGCCAGCTCGTCATCATCGATCGCCTGCGTGAGATGGTGCGCCTCGCTTCTGGCGTCGAAGAGAACGGCAGAATCGACAAGGAAGTGGCCGCTCGGGCGCTCGCCTGCCTCCACCGTTTCGGTCAGCGTCTGCGTGACATGCATGCCGACAGCGTGCGTGTCGTAGGCACAAATGCCTTCCGCGTCGCCCACCGTAAGCAGGCGTTTCTGGAGCGCGCGCGCGAAGCCCTGGGACATCCAATCGAAATCATCGCCGGAATGGAAGAAGCCCGGCTCATCTACTCGGGCGTCGCCCACACGATGCCGAGCGAGCCGGGAAAGCGTCTTGTCGCCGACATCGGTGGCGGCAGCACCGAGCTCATCATCGGCGAAGGTCTCACACCTCTGGAGCTCGAGAGCCTCCAGATGGGCTGCGTCTCATTGAGCGAGCGTTTCTTTCGCGACGGCAAGATATCGGCCAAGCGCATCGAGCGGGCACGGCTGGCCGCCCGCCTCGAGCTCGAGCCGGTGCAGGCCGCCTTTCGCCGCCGGGGCTGGGAACGTTGCGCTGGGAGCTCCGGCACTGTGCGCGCGATTGGCGAGGCGATCCGCGAGCTGGATCCGCAAGCCGTGACGATCACCGCGGCCGGGCTCGAACGCGCCATCGCCTACATGATCGACGCAGGCCATATCCGTGAGTTGCGCCTGCCTCCCATCACCGAAGATCGCCGCCCGGTATTCCCCGGCGGCACGGCGATACTGGCCGAAATCTTCGCCGTGCTCGGGGTCAAGGAGATGCGCATCGCGGACGGCGCCATGCGTGAAGGACTCCTGTACGACATGCTCGGCCGGTTCACGGACGAGGACGCGCGCGAACGCACGGTCCGAGCCATGCAGCAGCGTTATCACGTCGACTTGGCACAGGCGGAGCGAGTTGAATCCACCGCCCTGAAGTTTCTCGAGCGGACGCGTGAAACCTGGCGGCTCGAAGATCCGCTCGCCGAGTTGGCGTTGAAGTGGGCTGCGCGCCTGCACGAAATCGGCCTCGACGTCTCGCACAGCGGTTACCACCGCCATGGCGCATATCTGCTGGAAAACGCGGATATGCCGGGATTTTCGCGCGAAGAGCAGCGTCTGCTCGCCCGGATGGTCGGTGCTCACCGGCGCAAGTTGGCGCTGGAAGGCGTCGAGGAGCTCGTCCCCCCGTGGGATCGCAACGCCCTGTACCTCATCGTCCTGTTGCGGCTCGCTGTGTTGTTACATCGGGGGCGCAGTCCCGCTGCGCTGCCGCCCATCGAGTTGACGGCAACCCCGCGCTCCCTCGAAGTGGAGTTTCCGGCCCGGTGGCTGAAGGACCATCCGCTGACATCGGCTGATCTGCAACAGGAAACCGACTATCTGCGCGCCAGCAGCTTCAGGCTGCGTGTGTTCAGCCGCAGCGGCCGCTAGCCGCCCGCCAGCGTCCAGCCGGACACCGGTCCAAATGAATGCGCGCCGGCCTGCGCCGCCCGGCACGGCAAGTCCTGCAATTCAGGCCGATTCCGCTCGCCGCAGGTCCGGTACCTGCCCGCTTTACGGCGCGACCACCGCGCCAGCCGCGTATTTCGCCAGCAGTTCCACCTGCGCGCTGATCGGCCGCTCAGAGGCTCGCTGGATGCGCTCGTAGCTCCCGTCGGGAAGCAGCCGCCACGCCTGGCAGGTGTCGCTCAGACAGAAGTCCAGATCCCGCAGAATCCGCTCGCGATGCGCCTCGCGCTGGATCGGAAAGGCCACCTCCACGCGCCGGAAGAAGTTGCGCTCCATCCAGTCCGCGCTCGTGCAGAACATTTCCGGCTCGCCGCCGTTTTCGAAGTAACACACGCGCGAGTGCTCGAGAAAGCGCCCCACGATCGAGCGGACGGTAATGTTTTCCGATACCCCGGGTACGCCAGGACGAAGCGCGCAAACACCGCGGATGATCAGATCGATTTTCACGCCGGCGCACGATGCCTTGTAAAGCGCCTCGATGACTTGCGGCTCGACCAGTGCATTCATCTTCGCGATGACTCGCGACTTGAGGCCCGCGCGCGCGTGCTCAGCCTCACGCGCCAGCTTCGAGAGCACCATCTCATGCATGCCGAACGGCGACTGCACGAGGCGATTCAGCTTTGGCGTCTGGGTCAGACTCGTGAGCTGCAGAAACAACTCATGGACGTCCTGGCCCACCTCATCGTTGGCGGTGAAGAGTCCATAATCCGTGTATTGGCGCGCCGTCCGGGGGTGATAGTTGCCGGTCCCGAGATGGCAGTAGCGGCGGATACCCCCCGGCTCGCGTCGCACGACAAGAGCCAGCTTGGCGTGAGTTTTATAGCCGACGACCCCGTACATGACGTGCGCGCCGGCCTCCTGCAGGCGATTCGACAACTCGATGTTCGCTTCTTCATCGAAGCGGGCCCGCAGCTCGACGATCACGGTGACGTCCTTGCCCGCGTTGGCGGCGGCGACGAGCGCGTCGACGATTGGCGAATCGCTTCCCGCCCTGTACAGCGTCTGCTTGATGGCCAACACCTGGGGGTCGGCCGCCGCCAGGCGCAGGAAATCCATCACGGGCACGAAGCTCTGATACGGATGATGGAGCAGGATGTCGTTCTGCCGGATGACGGCGAACAGGTCGGTGTTGCCGGCGAGGCGCTTCGGCAATCCCGGCGTAAAAATAGGATATTTCAGGTCCGGACGCTGCACGAGGTCGTAAATCGCGGACAGCCGGTTGAGATTCACCGGGCCCGGCATGCGGTACATGTCGATGTCGTGGAGCGCAAACTGCCGCAACAGGAACTGCACCATGTCTTCGGGGCAGTCGCGTGAGGTCTCGAGGCGAACCTCTGCGCCATAACGGCGGTGGGCGAGCTCGCCCTCGAGTGCACGGCGGAGGTCGTCGATCTCTTCCTCGTCGACGAACAGGTCGCTGTTGCGCGTGACGCGGAACTGATAGCAGCCGATCACCTTGATGCCGGCAAACAGCTTGTGCACGAAGGCGCCGACAATGGCCGTCAGCAGCACCAGCGCTTTCCTCGAGCCCTCGTTCGGTATGGGGACCACGCGCGGCAGCGAGCGCGGCGCCTGCACGATGGCGAGCTCACTGTCGCGGCCGAAAGCGTCCTTGCCTTCGAGGCGCACGATGAAGTTGAGACTCTTGTTCTGGATGCGGGGAAAGGGGCGGGCGGGATCGAGGCCAAGCGGGCTCAACACCGGCTCGATCTCGCGCTCGAAGTACTGCTCGAGCCATTTTTCCGCTTCGGGACTCCAGCCCGTGCGGCCGAGCAGACTGATTCCCTCCGCGGCCAGCGCCGGGAGCAGCACTTCGTTCAGGCAGCGGTACTGCTCGGTGACGAGGCGCAGCGCGCGATCGTGGATGGCCGCGAGTTGCTCCGGCAGGGACAGGACATCGCCCGCGAACTGTCCGGAGCCGAGCTCCAGCAGCTGCTTCAGGCCGGCGACCCGGATCTCGAAGAACTCATCGAGATTGCTCGAGGAGATGCACAGGAAGCGCAGCCGCTCGAGCAGCGGGACGGACTCGTCGAAGGCCTGGTCGAGCACCCGCTGGTTGAATTCGAGGAACGACAGCTCCCGGTTGATGTAGTTCTGGGGCGCTTTGAAATCGGGTGAGTCCATAGCTAGTCCTGCCGGAAAAAGCGCATCTGAGCATGCGGCAAGTGACACTGACATGACAGCGGCGGGCCCTGTCCTGTCAGATCGTGCCATGCGGCGGCCGGCGTCTGGTGCCTTGCGGCCATTCAGCGCGATACGAGCCCGGAGCCCAGAGGCGTCTCGAGTGCCGCCAGCAGGGGCGCGGAGTGTGTCAGGAAATCCGCCCGCCAGCGCGCGTCGATGGGCTCAGCGTCGGGTAGCGAAACGGTCTGCGGATTCTTGAAGGCGCCGTTCACGCGATACTCGTAATGCAGGTGCGGTCCGGTCGCCAGGCCCGTCATTCCGACGTAAGCGATCACTGTACCTTGGGTCACGTGTTGGCCGACGCGAGTTCCTTTGGCGAACCGCGATAGGTGGCCGTAAACCGTGACGATGCTTCGTGTGTGCTCGATCTCGACCACGTTGCCATAGCCGCCCTTCGGGCCGGCGTAGCGAATACGGCCGTCGCCCGCTGCCCGCACGGGCGTACCGATCGGTGCGGCGTAGTCGACACCCTTGTGGGCGCGAATCGTATTCAGGATCGGGTGCAGGCGTGCCGAGTTGAATCGCGAGCTGATGCGGGTGAACTCGACCGGCGTGCGCAAAAACGCCTTGTGCATGCTGCGGCCGTCGGGAGTGTAGAAATGCGCGTTCCCCTCCGGGTCGACGTAGCGCACCGCCCGGTATTGGCGGCCCTGATTGATGAACAAGGCCGCCTGAATCGGGCCGTCCTTCACGTACACCCCGTCCTGGTAGAGCTCCTGGTAGCTGACGACGAACGAGTCGCCTGGCTGGATATCCAGCACGAAATCGATGTCCCACCCGAAAATGTCAGCCAGGGCGACGGCGGTCTGGTCGCGTCCGCCCGCGGCTTCGACGGCCTCGAAGAGCGAGCTGTTGATGACTCCCCTGACCGTGCGAGCCCGCGCTTCCAGCGGATTTTGCAGCACGTCGGCCTTGAGTCCGGACGGGTCGCGAACGACCTTGAGCGTCTGCGCCTCATTCAGCCGGCGCTCGAGCCCGAACAGCGAGCCGTCCCGATGCAGGAGCCGGAGCGATTCCCCGGGCCGCAGGCTGTCCAGCCGCGCCTTCAGTCCAGGCAGGCCGCGCAGGGAGGCGAGGTCGGACAAACTCAGCTTCAGGCGCCGGAAAATACCGTCGAGCGTGTCGTTGTGGTTGACGATCACGTTGCTGGTGGAGAGACCGAACAGGCCACTCTCAACCGGCTTCCTTTGGGCAGCGGGCAAGGGAGCCGGCGCGCCGGATGGCGAGTCGGGAGCGACGCCGCCGGCCGAGGCCTGTTTTGCCACGTCGGGTCCGCCCGGATGAGGAGACGACGGTGCCTCGTGCCCGCCGTGCAGCAGCGACCAGGCGCCGAAGGCGCACGCTGCGATCAGCACCCATCGCAGCTTGAAGGGTGCGAGTCCCAATTTCCGCAAGGCGGGTTTGAAGCTGAAAGCCATCGACTACACTGAGCGAATGGGAAGGGGCGGAAACCTACTAGAGCGACGAAGGCCGGGTCAATGCAAGGCGGCCCGGTCCGTCCGCCGAGCACTCGCTCGCAAGCGTCGTGCGCGGCTTCAAGGTACCGCCTCCCCCGCATTTCGTACCGGACAGGCTTCACGAGAATCATGACGACCCTCGAGGATCAGATCGCGGAGCTTCACCGTGGCGCGCAGGAAGTGCTCGTCACCGCGGAGCTGGTGAAAAAGCTGCAGCGGGGCAGGCCCCTGCGGGTGAAGGCGGGGTTCGACCCCACGGCGCCCGACCTGCATCTCGGGCATACCGTGCTGCTGAACAAAATGCGGCAGTTCCAGCAGTTCGGCCATGAGGTGATCTTCCTCATCGGGGATTTCACCGGGCTCATCGGCGATCCCAGCGGGCGCAACGCCACCCGGCCCGCGCTCACGCCCGAGGAGGTGCAGGCGAATGCGCGCACCTACCAGAGCCAGGTCTTCAAGATTCTCGATCCCGAACGCACCCGCGTGGACTTCAACTCACGCTGGTTCGGTTCCATGCCGGCTGCGCGCCTCATCGAAATCGCGGGCCGGCATACGGTTGCGCGCATGCTGGAGCGGGACGATTTCGCGCGGCGCTACGCCGATGGCCGCCCAATCGCCATCCACGAGTTTCTCTATCCGCTGGTGCAGGGATACGACTCGGTCGCGCTGCAGGCGGACGTCGAGCTCGGCGGGACGGATCAGAAATTCAATCTGCTCGTCGGCCGCCAGCTGCAGGAAAGCTACGGCCAGGAGGCACAGGTGGTGATCACCGTGCCGCTGCTCGAAGGGCTCGACGGCGTCAACAAGATGTCGAAGTCGCTCGGCAACTACGTCGGGATCGCGGAGGCGCCCGAGGTCATGTTCGGCAAGCTCATGTCGATCTCGGACGAGCTCATGTGGCGGTATTTCGAGCTGCTGAGCTTCCGGGCCCTGCCGGAGGTCGCGGCCCTCAAGCAGGCTGCGGCGGACGGCCGTAATCCACGCGACATCAAGTTCGAGCTGGGGCGGGAGCTGGTGGCGCGCTTCCATGACGCGACTGCAGCAGAGCGGGCGCAGCGGGACTTTATTGCCCGCGTGAGCGAGAAAACCGTGCCGACCGACCTTCCGCCCAGGGTCATCCAGGTGGACGCCGGCGGCATGAAGGTCGCGAACGTGCTGAAGGAGGCGGGCCTGGCCGCCAGCACCTCGGAGGCGGGCCGCAAAATCGAGGAGGGCGCGGTGAAAATAGACGGAACCAGGATCACAGACCGCGGTCTTACTTTTGCACCCGGTTCCGACCACGTCTTTCAGGTGGGATCCCGGCGCTTCGCCAGGCTCAAGTTCGAGCCGAAACCCTAGGAATCACCGGTCGGTGCCGCTTTCGAAGCCTCGGCTTTGTCTTGGCGGCCCAGGGGTCCAAATGGCCCCCGAAAGTGAAAATAGAGGGAACTGCAGTCACAGACCGCGGTCTTACCTTTGCGCCCGGTTTCGACCCACTTTTTCAGGTAGGTCCCGGCGCTTCGCCAGGCTCGAGTTCGAGCCGAAATCCTGGAAATAACCGGTCAGTGCCTGCTTTCGAAGCCGCGGCCTTTTCCGGGCGGCGCTGGGGTCGAAACGGGCCCCCGAAAATGAAAGATGACAGTGTGTTGACAGCCCTCGAATCAGGGCTATACTTCGCGCCCCTTGCAGCCCG
>JAQGOC010000008.1 GCA_028293805.1 Gammaproteobacteria bacterium | reverse complement strand
GCGCCCGATCCCCGCCACGCACGAGGGCATCGGAATCGGCAACGCCCAGAAGCGCCTCCGATTGCTGTTTGGACCCGAGGCGGTGTTGGATCTCGATTTATCGCAGCCGGCGTGGGCGCTGGCTCGCGTTCGTCTTCCACTGAGGCCATGAAAGCATTGATTGTCGACGATGAGGCACTGGCACGACGCGAGTTGCGCCGTCTATTGGTGGATTTTGCATGGGTCGAGATCGTCGGTGAAGCAGCGAATATCGAAGAAGCGGCGGCTAAGTGCGACGCATTATCACCCGACCTGCTCTTTCTCGATATCCAGATGCCCGGCGGAACAGGCTTTGACCTGCTCGCCCGACTGGATCGAGTGCCTCACGTCATCTTTACGACGGCTCACGACCAACATGCAGTGCGTGCCTTTGAAGTGAACGCGCTGGACTACCTTCTAAAGCCCATCGAGCCCGAGCGTCTCGCTGCCGCATTGGTGCGAGTCAAAAGCGCCAGCGTACCCGGGGAGCCACAGCGCGGTGCAGTGCTCGAGCAGCTGTTCGTTCAGGATGGCCCGCGGTGTTGGTTCGTGCCCTTGCGGGATGTACGGCTCCTGACGGCCGAAAATAATTACGTGCGACTGTGGTGGGGTAAACTGCAGCCGCTCCTCGGCCGGCCACTGAGCACGCTCGAGCAGCGGCTGGATCCGAAGCGCTTCTTTCGCGCGAATCGTGCGCAGATCATCAACCTGGATTTCATCGAGAGTGTGGATCTCGGAATTAGTGGCCGGCTCCACGTGCAATTGCGCGACGGCGGGCCTGAGGTCGAGGCCTCGCGACGCCAGGCACGATTGTTTCGCTCGCAGATGGGCGCTTGAGGCTGACGGTTCGGCGGGCTATCGGACCGTTCGCCCGTTCGAGGCTGTCATTACGACCGCTCAATTGGGCTCCGGGACCGTTCGCCACACAGTTCCGGATTCACGCGGCCGCTGTTGTACCGTACCTCCAAGCGACGTGGAGATCACCCAGGATGCTGAAACAACTTTTATTGAGCGGGCTGATGCTGGGGCTGGTTGAGTTTGCATCGAGCGAAGCGATTCAACCCGCGGCAGTTCCGCCACTGGTACCGCCCGGCACAACGGAACCAAGGCCTGCGACGCGACACGGTAACTGGCTTCGCCGAACACGGACTGTTGTTTTTGCTTTTCCCCGCTGTCATTGCCAACGGTCTCGAGTGCGAAGCTCTGTCCGTACAGAGCCGTCGGCAGGCACGTGGGACAGGAATAGTCGGGCACGTACTGACCCAGGTTGAAACTCGAGTTGGTGTAGAAGTAGCCGGCCAGCCACTGGAAGGGGCTGTCGCCGCGCGATTGCAGGCGGACTTCCTGGGTGAACGCGCTGCCTTTGCTTCGATCCAGCAATGGCCACAGCTGTGGGCCGAAGCCGGCGGCGACCGCGAGGAAGCCGATGTCCTGAGCGGCGTATCGTTGCAGCCGCGTATAGCTGGTTGCTGAAGTGAGCGAGGCGGCACTCCAGTCGTAACCGATGACCAGCTGACCGATCCGCTCCTGCTCCATGTCCTCGCCGCGTGAGTACAGGTCCAGTGGCCGTTGCACGACGTAATTTCCAAAGGCCGGCTGCGCGCCCGCTTCAGAGCTCATCCGGACTTCCTGTGCCGCGTAACTCATATCCACGTGCAGCGAATCGCTCGGCTTCCAGGTCACGGCGGCGCGCGCCCCCCAGATGTCCTGTGAATTGATGTCCGTGCGCGTAAAGGCTGCATGTCCCGGAATCACCAGCGTGCCGGCCGATGCCCCCAGCGAGGCGCTGTAGTCGATTGCCGCAGCCGCGGGCACGACATTATCGAGGAAGCCCGCGATATGATCCTGGTATACGACCAGGCGCGCGGCGAGTTGATCAGTGATGATCGGAAGGTTGAGCACACCTCGAAATGATCGCTGCCGCTGCCGGAGTGCGCGGTGCTCCAGCCGCGCGCGTCGACACTCGCCTGAAAGTCAGTCAGGTCGGGCGCATTGGGCACTACTCGCAGCACGCCCGCCAGTGAGTTGGCTCCGAACAGGGTGCCCTGAGGGCCGCGCAAGACCTCCACCCGATCGATGTCGACGAGGCGCATATTCGCGAAGCCGCCATTGTTGGTGAGCACGCTGGTCACCGCCTCGCCAAAGTAGGTTGCCACGGGAAATCCCGAGCCGCCCTGGGCGACCAGGCCACGGATGTAGATCTGCGTCTGACCCGGGCCGAGGTCCTGCATCCACATGTTTGGCACTGTGTTGACGTAGTCGGCGTAGTTGGTAAACCCGTGTGATTGGATGTCCGCGGAAGTGATTGCGGTTACCGCGACGGGGACGTCCTGCAGCGTTTCAGGACGCTTGGTGGCGGTTACTACGATCTCTTCCAACCGTATCGGACCACTCTTTTCTTCGGCGCTTTCCTGCGCCTGTGCCACCGGTATCGAGAGTATGGCGGCGGTGCACAGAGATACCCGCCTGGCACGTTGCCGGGTTGCGCCTGTCATCATTTCTTCTCCACCTGTGTTGCTCGAGGGTTCCACGTGCTCCCCAACAACCGGCGGAAGTTTCCGCCGGCTCCCGGAAAGTGCGGTTCCTGAGCTCATACCCCGCCCTTATTATTGTCCTCAATGGGCGAGTGTAGTCCTGCAAAGAGAATTTACAAGAAATATTTCTATAAGGCGAAATTTGTCTCAATCAGGCTAGTTATCCCCACAGGCATCGAGTGTTGCCGCCGCCCACTTTGCGCTGTAAAGTAGATCCGTGAAGGATCGAGAACCCTTGGCGATCGGCGCCCGATCAATCCAGATTTCGCGGTGTGCTGGTTCAGGCTGCGGGGCGGGACCACGCCAATGAGACGCATTCGCGAATTCGGGCTCCTGTTTGCTTTTGCCTGCGCGCTGCGAGTCTCCGCGCAGGCAGGTGAGCCGAGTGAGCTGGACGGTTTGCGTGGCAGAGTCGTCTATCTCGACTTCTGGGCGTCATGGTGCGAGCCCTGCCGGCGGTCATTTCCCTGGATGGAGCAACTGAAGCGAAGCTACGAGGCGCAGGGATTGACCATCATCGCGGTGAATCTCGATCACGACCGTGCGGATGCAGACT
>JAQGOC010000355.1 GCA_028293805.1 Gammaproteobacteria bacterium | reverse complement strand
CTGGGCCTGATCCACCTCATCCTGCCCAACGCGAAGATCATCGACGCGCGCCGCGAACCCATGGCCTGTTGTTTCAGCAACTTCAAACAGCTGTTCGCCAACGGCCAGGAATTCACGTACAGCCTCGAGGACATCGGCCGGTATTACCGCAGTTACGTGCAGCTGATGGACCACTGGGAGGCCGTGCTCCCCGGCAGGATTCTGCGGGTCCAGCACGAGGCCGTCGTCGAGGATCTCGAGGGCAACGTCCGGCGGCTGCTGGAGTTCTGCGGCCTGGGCTTCGAGCCGCAGTGCGTGGAGTTCTACAAGACCGAGCGCAGTGTCCGCACCGCGAGCTCCGAGCAGGTGCGGCGGCCCATCTTCAAGGAAGGACTCGACCAGTGGCGTCACTTCGAGCCCTGGCTGGGTCCGCTCGCGGCGGCGCTCGCGGGTGCGGACGAGCGGCTAAACACGGGGACTGGATGAGACTGGATGACTGAACGCCCAAACCTGCTGATCCTGATGGCCGATCAGTTGACCGCGCGCGCACTGCGGGCCTATGGCGGCTCGGTTGCCCGCACGCCGCACATCGACACATTGGCGCAGGAGGGCGTCGTGTTCGATTCCTTCTACTGCAACAGCCCGTTGTGCGCGCCCTCGCGTTTTTCGTTCATGGCAGGCCAGCTGCCGTCGAAGATCGGCGCTTACGACAACGCGGCCGAATTCCCCGCCCAGGTGCCGACGTTTGCGCATTATCTACGCGCCGCCGGTTATCAGACGGCGCTCAGCGGCAAGATGCACTTCTGCGGGCCGGACCAGTTGCACGGGTTCGAGGAGCGGCTGACGACCGACATCTACCCGTCCGATTTCGGCTGGACGCCGGACTGGACCCGCTTCGACGAGCGTCCCGGCTGGTATCACACGATGGAGTCGGTCACAAAGTCCGGCTCCTGCATACGCACCAACCAGATGGACTTCGACGACGAGGTGGTCGTCGCCGCGCGCCAGAAACTTTTCGACCTCGCGCGCGGTAATGATCGGCGCCCCTTCTGCCTGGTCGTGTCCATGACCCATCCGCACGACCCGTATGTCATCCCCAAGGCCTACTGGAGTCGCTATCGTGACGATGAGATCGACATGCCGCGCGTCGGTGACCTCGCCGGCCGGGAAGACCCCCATTCGAGCAGGCTCCGTCACGTCGTCGGCCTCGAGCTCGAGCGCCCCACCGAGTCCCAGGTGCGCTCGGCGCGCAGGGCGTATTACGGGGCGATGTCGTACGTCGATGACCAGATCGGCTCGCTCGTAACGACTCTCGAGCAGGCCGCACTGGATTCCAACACCATCATCATGGTCCTGGCCGATCACGGCGACATGCTCGGAGAACGCGGTCTGTGGTACAAGATGAGTTTCTTCGAGCCCGCCTGCCGGATCCCCCTCATCGTGCATGCGCCCGGACGATTCGCGCCGCGGCGCGTGTCCGGATCGGCATCGCTTCTGGATCTGCTCCCCACTTTCGCCGCGATTGCCCATGGGGGCGAGCCACCGCCGTACGCCGCGCCGATCGGCGGACGGAGCCTGCTTCCCGAACTCGAGGGCGGTGCGGGCCCTGACGAAGTGTTCGGCGAGTATCTCGCAGAGGGTGCGATCGCGCCGATCGTCATGATCCGGCGGTCACGGTACAAGTTCGTGCATTCGCCGGCCGATCCGGACCAGCTCTATGATCTGTCTTCGGACCCTGACGAACGGGTGAACCTGGCCGCACAGGCTCATTACGCGGCGCTCGTGACGGATTTCCGGGCCGAAGTGTCACGGCGCTGGGTGCTTCCGGCGCTGCACGCAGAGGTGCTCGCCAGTCAGCGGCGCCGTCATTTCGTGAATGCAGCGCTTCGCCAGGGTCGCTACCGATCCTGGGATTACCAGCCGATTCGCGATGCCAGCCGTTTGTATGTCCGTAACGACCAGGAGCTCAACGACCTTGAAAGTATGGCGCGCTTTCCGCGGTTGCCCTGACGTGTCCGCGCTGCGATCCGCTGCCAACGGGCGAGCCCTGACTTGGTTTGTCCTGCTCTGTGCCGCCGTTGTCGGCGGCGCTGCCGCGAATGCACCCGTGCACGCGCCGCCCCCACTGAGAATCGACCTCGACCAGTTCGACGGGCAGAAGAAGATCATCCTGCTGCCGAACGGCCAGCGGCTCGCGTACATCGACATGGGAAAGCCGGACGGGCGTCCGGTTGTTCTCATTCACGGCTACACGGACAACGCGCGCGACTGGGTACCGCTCGTGCCGTATCTATCCAAACAGGATCGGCTCATCGTGGTCGACATCAGGGGGCATGGCCAATCCGACAAACCCGAATGCTGTTACACACGCATCGACTTCGCGTATGACATCAAGCTGCTGCTCGACTACCTGCATATCGCGAAGGCCGACATTGTCGGACATTCCTTAGGCAGCTTCATCACGCAGGCGTTCGCGGAGGAGTGGCCGGACCGCACGGGACGTGTCGTTCTCATCTCCTCGAGCGGCGGTCCGCGGCCGTGCGTACCCGTAAAGAAGCCGGCGTTCGATTTCGCGGCCGAGATCCGCAAGCTCAAGGAGCCGATCGACCCGGATTCGCCTTTCATGATCGCCTGGTGGGACTCGCCTACGCCGGTCGATCCCGATTTCATCCGCCGCCAGCGGCGCGATTCCGCCGCCATTCCGCTCGCCGTATGGCAGGCGG
Organism: Gammaproteobacteria bacterium; assembly: GCA_028293805.1. Taxonomy (GTDB): domain Bacteria; phylum Pseudomonadota; class Gammaproteobacteria; order Steroidobacterales; family Steroidobacteraceae; genus 13-2-20CM-66-19. Next base: position 7,467 of record JAQGOC010000355.1, on the reverse strand, counting down.
TTCTCGACCAGGGCACGCGCTTCGATGACCTGCAGCGCGGCTTGCCGCGCCTGAAGGCGCCGGCGCTGCTCATCTGGGGCAGCGCGGATCCGATCATGGAGGAAGATAGCCGCCAGACGCTGCGCGAGGCTTTGCCTGCCGCCCAGGTCAAAGTCTTCGCAGGTCTGGGCCACAATCCCTTCTGGGAGGACCCGCAGGCCGTGGCAGAGGTCGTCAACCGTTTCCTCGGCGCGGCGCCATGACCAACAGGGCACTTCGGGTCAAACGCACGCAACCGCTCCGGGTCGCCTCGTGTGCAACGGTTGCCGCTCTGTTGATGTTATCCGGCGCCGCCTGGGCCGGAGCGGGCGCGCCATACCACGCGATTACGCCGAGTCTGGCGCAAAGGACGATCGTCCTCACAGGACATGATTTGACTGTAGAGCAGATCGTCGAGGTCGCGCGGTTCGGTGCCAAGGTCGCCCTCACCCCTGAGGCACGGCAGCGTTCGGCGGATGCTTACGGGCTGTTGCTCGAAGCGGCCGCGGAGGGGGTTCCCGTTTACTGGTTCAATCGCGGCTCCGGGGCCGGCCGCCAGAAAGTCATCTTCGCCGGCGATGCGCTCGCCCCCGAGAACAAGGCTGCGCTGGAGGAGCGGCAGCTCGCCATCTTTCGCCGGGGCGCGCGCGCGGGAATGGGTCCTGAAATCAGCGATGAGGAGATCGTTCGCGCGATGCTGGTGGTGCGCGCGAACACGATGACCTATGAGGCGGCGAGCCCTCCGCTCATGGAGATGCTGCTGGACTTGCTCAATGACCGGATTACGCCGGTCGTGCAGTCGCGGGGCACGGTGGGAGAGGGTGATCTGGGTCCGCTCACAAACGTCGCCGGCGCAATGGTGGGAGCGGGCGAGGTTTATTATAACGGCGAGCGCGTTGCCGCGGCAGCTGCGCTCGCACGCGCCGGACTCAAACCGCTCGCGCCGTTCGCGGCGGACGACAGCGCGCTGGAGAGCTCGAACGCGTATTCGACCGGCCAGGCGGCGCTCCTTGTCAACGACGCCCGCTATGCGCTCGCCTGGTCCGATCTCATCTACGCGATCGACCTCAACGGCATGAACAGCAGCATCACGCCGCTGTCGGCGCCTGTGCAAGCCAACAGACCGTTCAAGTGGCTGAACTGGAACGCGGCCCGCATTCTCGACATGCTCCGGGGCAGTTATCTGTTCGACGAGGATCCGAGCCGGATCATCCAGGATCCCGAGAGCCTGCGCGCCTCCTCCATCCGCGCGGGCTCCGCCTGGCAGGCGTGGGCACTGCTGCGGGACGAGCTGCTGATTCAGATCAATTCGTCGGACCATAATCCCGCGGTCCGTGTTGGCGCCTCGCCCGCCGACTCGTGGGAGCTGGACACGCCGCAAATGCGGCAGTTCTATGTGAAAGGCGGACCTCGCAGCCACGGGCTGCATGGCTTCATTCTCTCCAATGCCAACTGGGACCCTTATCCGCTCGCCAACGACATCGAGGCTTTTACTCTCGCGCTCGCCAATCTGGATGTCGCCGTCGCGCAACGAATCAATCGTTTCAGCAACACGTTTTTCACCGGTATGGCGCCCAAGGAGTATGTTGACGGCGAGCCCGGACGTTTCGGTACCGCGCAGGGGAGTGGCTTGGCTGCGTCTGCCATGATGCAGGAGATTCAGGGTTTGGCCGTTCCGGTCGCACCGGAGGGCAACGCTCTGATCCAGACAGTGGAGGATTTGCAGTCGCAGACGCGTCTGAAGGTCACGCGTGCTCGCCTGGCGGTCGACGACACGATCGAGCTGTTAGCCGAGGACTTGTTGAGCGGCTGCTATTGGCTGGACATGCGCAAGGAACAGCAGCCCGCGCGTAGCTTCGGGCCCGTGACGAGCGCGGTTTGGGTGGCGTTCCGCGATGCGCTGCCGTTCAAGGAGGGCGCCGATCCCCACTCGATGCATCCCATACACGAGGTCGCCGCCACATTCATCCGCGCCAATGCCGTAGCGAGCTTCTATGCGAACGACGCAAGCGAGCCCGACAGCGGTGGTGCCCGGTCCGGTGCCGGAGGCAAGACCGCCCCGCCCGGGCGAGCCGCAGGCAAATGATCGCGAACGCCCGGATGTATTCCGTCACGCCGGCCGTCGCGGAGCTTTGGCGACGTCTGCTGGGTGCCATAGCGGCTCAGGCAAAGGTGGATCTGGCTTTCATCGAGCACCCGGAGCCCAGACCGATCGGTGAGCTTTGGCGTAGACAGGACCTCGGCGCGGTTTTCATGTGCGGCCTGCCTTTCGCGCGCTCCGAGCCTCGTCCAGCGGTCATTTCGGCGCCGGTGCCTGCGCCGGCCGCGTACGGCGGCCAGCCCCGCTATTGGAGCGAGTTTGTCGTTCGCGAAGACAGTGGGTTTCACGCGCTGGAGGAGACGCTGGGTTGCCGGATGGCGTTCACAACGCCCGACTCTCAATCCGGCTGTGTCGCGGCTCTCTGTTATTTCATGGAGTCCCCCAGCCTCTCGAAGGCGGCGGGGCAACAGGCGCTTTATAGGGAAGTGATCGCCCCGCAGGTCACGCCACTGCGGGCGCTGACAGCCGTAATCGAGGGCTTGGCGGATGTCGCGCCGATCGACTCCTTTGCCTTGCATCTGCTGCGAAGGTACCGTCCGGAGCTGACGCGTCGGGTACGTGTCATCGCCCAAACCGCCCCGACGGCGATCCCACCCATCGTGGCATCCCCACCCGGACTGCGGTCTCTTGAAACCGCGTTCGTCGAAGCGCATAACAATCCCTCCATGAGACCCCTATTGCAGAGCCTGGAGCTCGACCGATTCGTGCGTCCCGATTCGGCGCCATACGACCTGCTGCGGCAGCGGTTCGAAGCCGCAACCGCGTACTGGGTCACACGCCCGTTTGCCGCCGCCGCGCACCCTGTGTTTGCTGCGCTTTCGGGCGGGCGCCTCGCGCCAGTCTGAGGCGCGGCGGATCTCGCAGCACCATGGAATCCCTGGCCCAAAAATTTCGCCGCATCGACGGCCCCACGTGGCTTGTCGCAATCGTCCTTTACTCGGCCTGGTTCGCGCTGGTGTGGTTTCATGCGCTGCTGCCCTGGTGGGTGATCCTGGTCGTAGGCGCATACCTGACCGCCTGGCACTTCTCGCTTCAGCACGAAGCCATTCATTCGTTCAGAGGCGTGCCGCGCTGGCTGAGCTTCGCAGTCGTATTTCCGCCCCTCGGGCTCTGGTTTCCCTTTCCGCTCTATCGCAAAAGTCACCGGACGCATCATCGCGACACCGACCTCACCGTGCCGGGTGTCGACACGGAGTCCTATTACGTCCGGCAAGCCGACTGGGCGCGCATGGGTGCCTTCCAGCGGCGGGTGTTGATATTCAACCAGACCTTCGTCGGCCGGCTCGCACTCGGGCCGCTGTTGCGGCTGCGGATTCTGGTGATCCGGGAGTGTCTGCGTGCCTGGAGCGGCGACCGGAGCCATCTGCCGCATTGGGGGCTGCATGTCGTGGCTGTCGGCGGGCTCTTCTGGTTCATCGCGGGCGTCTGCGCGTTTCCATGGTGGCAATACGTCCTCCTCGTGGCCTACCCGGGCATGAGCCTTGGTCTGCTGCGCGCTTTCACCGAGCATCGCGCGGCACCGGACTATCCGCAGCGCACGGCGTCGGTCGAATCCAACGCGGTGTTTGGATTATTGTTCTTGTACAACAACCTGCATGTCGTACACCACTCGAAACCGGCCATGGCGTGGTACGACATTCCCCGCTACTACCGCGAGAACAAACACGAGCTGCTCGACGGCAACGGTCATTTCGTGTTTCCGGGCTATGGGATGCTCGCCCGGGAGTACTTCCTGGTCCCCGTCTTCAGCCCGGTGCACCCCACGCTCTAGGGCAAGAGCGTCGCTGCCAATGCGGCCTCGTCGACGGCATAGCCCATCCCCGGCGCCGCGCTCAAATTCAGCCAGCCGTCGCGATCGGTTCGCAGCGGCTGCGCCAGCATGAAGTCCCGGCGATTGAAACCCCACTCCGGCGGGTCGTAGGGGAACTCGATGAACGGCGCATCGACCAGCCCGGCGACCAGGTGGGCGTTGGCGGTGACGCCCATGCCGTTCGTCCAGGTATGGGGTGTGAAAATCAGGTTGTGCTCCTGCACCATGATGGCAACACGCCGCAGACCCGTGATCCCACCGACCAGCGCCACGTCGGGTTGCAGAACGTCGACGCAGCCACCCGTGACGAGGTCACGCAACTCGTGGAGTTGACGTGTCATCTCTCCCGCGGCGATCCGTACGTCCGTCGCTTCTCGCAGGGACCGCATACCTGCATGATCGCCGCGGTGTAACGGTTCCTCCATCCAGTAGACGCCCAGCCGCTCGAGCTCCCGAGCGACTGCGAGGGCATCCTTGAGACTCCAGGAAGACTCCGTATCCCAGGGTAGGCGCCAGCCCTGGTTGCAATCGACCAGCAGCTCGAGTTTCTTCCCAACCCTCGCGCGTACGGCTTCGAGCGCCGCGACGTCGTCGCGCCAGTCGCTCCGGTGGAAGCGTAACTTCAGAGCCCCGAATCCCTGCTCGAGATATCCTTCGGCGCTCTCGGCCATGGCACCGGGGTCGCGCAGCGTGCCGGACGACGCATAAGCGCGCACGCGGTTTGACAACCCGCCGAGCAGCTTCCAGCAGGGCTGGCCCGCGATCTTGCCGGCGAGATCCCACAGCGCCAGATCCAGAGGCCAGCAGCGACCGTAGTGAAAGTCGATGTGCGACAGCACGCGATAATGCCGCTCGAGTGCCAGCGGGTCGTGGCCGATGAAGAGCTTTTCGTGACCCTCGAAGCCGAGCATTCGATCGCCCGAGCCGTAGCCGACGAGACCAGTGTCGGTCGTGACGCGTACGAGCGTCGCGTCGAAGTGCACTCGCGGCCGGGTATCCCAACTCGCGTGAAACGGCGGCTCGAGCGGCAACCGGTGATGCGTGATCCTGATCGAGGCGATCCGGTGCTCGGCGGCCGCAAAGACGGATTGCGCGAGGCGTGCGTTCATCGATAAGCCGTCCAGATGGTTTTCAGGTCGGAGTACTTGTCGATCGCGTGGTGCGAGCGGTCGCGGCCAAACCCGGATTGTTTGAATCCGCCGAACGGCGTCGCGGGCGAGGAGCGGTCGAAGGTGTTGATCCAGACGGTACCCGCGCGCAGGCTTGCGGAAATGCGATGCGCGGCATTCATATCGTTGGTCCACACCGCCCCGGCCAGTCCGAAGATCGAGTCGTTGGCGAGACGCACTGCTTCCGGCTCTTCGAGGAAAGTCATGACCGTCAGGACCGGACCGAAAATCTCTTCCCGGGCGACATGCATGTCGGCACGCACGCCATCGAGGACAGTCGCCTCCACGTAGTAGCCCCCGAGCTCCTCGTACGCCCGCCGCCCTCCGAGCACGATCCGTGCGCCCTGCGAAACTCCGCTGTCGATATATCCCAATACCCGCGTCATGTGGCCGTTATCGATGAGGGCGCCCATACGTGTTGCCGGATCGAGAGGGTGCCCGAGGGTGATCGTGGCGGTGACACGAGTGATCGCTTCGAGCAGCGCATCCTTGACGCTGGCGTGCACGATTACGCGCGATCCGGCGTGGCAGGTCTCGCCCTGGTTGTAGAAAATGCCCCAGGCAATGCCGGCCGCGGCGGACTCGATGTCGGCATCCTTCAGGACCACGTGCGGACTCTTGCCGCCGCATTCGACAGCGACCCGCTTCAGATTCGACTCGCCAGCGTAGCGCAGCATCAACTTGCCCACTTCCGTCGAGCCGGTAAAGCTCACCATGTCGACGTCGCCGTGCAGGGCGAGGGCCTTGCCCGCTTCCTCGCCGAAGCCCGGTACGATGTTCAGGACTCCGGGCGGCAGCCCCGCCTCGCTACCGAGCTCTCCCAGGCGGATTGCGCTCAGGGGTGACTGTTCGGCGGGTTTCAAAACGACCGAATTGCCCGCGAGCAGGGCCGGCGCCAGCTTCCATCCGCTGATGATGAGCGGGTAGTTCCACGGCACAATCGCCGCGATCACGCCAAGCGGCTCACGCCGGATCAGCGCCAGCTCATGTGGGGAAGTGGGCGCCACCTCGTCATACAGCTTGTCGGCGTATTCGGCGTAGTAGGCGATGCAGTCCGCCGCGAGGGGCACGTCGACGTTCACCGAGTCCATGATGGGCTTGCCGACATCCAGTGTTTCGAGCAATGCCAGCCGGTCGGTATCGTTCCGAACGAGCTCGGCAAAGCGCTGCAGGACGCCTTTGCGGGTCTTCGGGTCGGTCCGCCGCCAGAGGCCATCGTCAAACGCCGCTCGGGCAGCCTTCACTGCCGCATCGACATCGGCCGCATCGCATCGGGCCACCTCTGTGACAACCCGCCCATCGATCGGGCTAATGTCCCCGAAGGTACGGCCCGCGACAGATCCGACGAGTTTGCCGCCAATGAAAGCGCGACCTTCGGGCCGCAGGGTCGCAGCAAGCTGCTCCCAGTCCTTGCGAGAACGACCGGTGCTAGGGGTGGGCATGGGGGTGGCGCTTCTGGGGGAAATCGGTCTGCATGCGGCGCCTGTCAGGCTTTCATAGTCGGGCGGTTCGTCCAAGCCGAGAAATTGGCTACCCGCATCGAAAAAAGGCATTGGAACAGGAGTCGCCTTTGGCGTGAGGCTAGGAGCCTGCCTGATGGATGATCGCCGTTACGAGGGCGACCCACATCGAGCAGCAAAGATGCCGCTGCGGGGCGGCCGCAGCAGGCGAGTATTAGTCAGAACAGGCTCCTACGGAATAGTATGCGGTGACGGTGCCATCGCGCGCAGCTCCCGGGATTTTCCGCTCATGGGCAAGAAGACGATCGATCGACGCTGGCTGCCTTTGAATGCCTTGCGCGCCTTCGAAGGCGTGGCAAAACACGGCAGTTTCACGGCGGCAGCCAACGCGCTGCTGATCTCGCAGAGCGCCCTGTCGCGGCATGTCATCGCGCTCGAGCGCCTCACCGGCGTGCAGCTGTTCGATCGCAAGCCGCACGCTTTGATGCTGACCAAGGCGGGCCAACATCTCCTGCCCGCCGTCGTGAAATCCTTCGACCGGCTGGAGTACGCTCTCGACGATATTCGCAACGAAGGGGCGCCGACCCAACGCACGCTGCGGGTGCAGATGCCGCCCAGCTTTGCGGTGCAACTGGCAGTGCCCATCCTGCGCGACTTCCGCCGGGCCAGCACCGAAGTGGATATCGACCTCATCAGTCCATATGGGGTCGGCCCGCCGCTGGGGGATGTCGATGTGGCGGTCGTTTATTCCAAGCCCAGCGTGACGGATCTCGTCACGGACCTGTTGTGGCCGGTACGCCTGAGCGTTCTGTGCCATCCCAACATCGCGGCGCTTCACAAGGACAAGGACCTGGCGGCCTTCATCGAGGCGAACGAGATCGTCCACGTGCGGATCGCCGATCTGCCGCG
>JAQGOC010000332.1 GCA_028293805.1 Gammaproteobacteria bacterium | reverse complement strand
CGGCAGCTGGACGACGCGCCTGTCCAGCCCGCACCCGACGTACGACGCGAGCCTGCACTTCAACCCGGAATTTGCCAGGTCCGAAGAGCTGGGCTTCAAATCGGAGCTGGTCGATCACCGCCTGCGCCTGAACATGGCGGCCTTTCACACCAAGTACGACAACATCCAGCTGAACTCACAGCAGGGCATCTCGCCGACCATCGTCAATGCCGGCGATGCGACGATTTACGGGTTCGAGGTGGAGGCGGAGGCGCTCGTGGCCGGCGGCTTCTCGATCAACGCCTCCGCTGGCTACACGCACGCCAGGTACGACAGATTGAACAACGTCGTCGACAATGGATACCTGCTCACCAAAAACTCCTGCCCGGAAAGCAGCCCGACGGCGCCCGCGCCGTATTCGCCGCCGCCGGGATCCTCCAACGCAGTGGCCCTCGCGGGGCAGACGGGGGTGGCGCAATCGTTCAGCAACGGCCAGTGCGAGCTGCCCAAGACACCCAAGTTCAAGAGCTACCTCGGCCCGCAGTACCGCTTCAGGCTCCCTAACCAGGGCGGCGTAGTGCTGAATGCCGATTGGACCTACATCACCAAAGAGTTCAACGACATCGGCAATACCTGGCAGCTTGCACGTCCCGCGATGAGCCTGGTGAATGCGTCGGCCACATACCAGGCGCCGGACGGACAATGGGAACTTGCCGTCGGCGGCCTGAACGTCACCGACAAACGCTACATCGTCACCGGCCAGAACCAGGGTGGCGTAGCCGTAATCGATGCTTCGTACAATGCGCCGCGTGAGTGGTATGCCACGTTCCGATACCGTCCCGCGTTCGGTGGGGGTAAGTAATCCGGATGAGTCAGGTCGAGCTGATCGCGTCGTACTGGACCCTGGCGGGAGGGGCCATTCCCCATGGGGACCGGGAGGCCAGTACCTTCGATTTCAGGGATCGCGTCGAGCAGGCCGCGCAGGCCGGGTTCAAGGGCATGGGGTTGTGGCACTCCGATCTGGAGCACGTCCTGAAGACCCGGACCCTGAAGGAGATGAGGCGGATACTCGACGACAACGGGATGCAGCACATCGAGATCGAGTTCCTCGTGGACTGGTTTCTCGAGCCAGGCGAGCGTCGGACCGCCTCCGACGCCCGCAGGCAGATGTTGCTCACGGCCGCGGAAGTCCTCGGCGCCCGCCACATCAAAGTCGGCGATTTCTGGCGCACTCCCTGCGGCCCTGACACGATGATCGAGGAGTTCGCCCTCCTTTGCCAGGATGCGCAGGAGCGCGGGACGAAGATCGCCTTCGAAATGATGCCGTTCTCGACGATCGACTCCCTGGCGAGCGCGCTGGCGTTGGTCAAGGGCGCGGGCGCGAAGAACGGCGGCGTCATCTTTGACCTGTGGCATATCGTGAAGCTCGGGATCCCCTACGAGAAGGTGTGGGAATTTCCGCAGGAATACTTCCTGGGTGTTGAGATAAACGACGGCTACATCAAGAACCTGCCGACGCTGGACCTCGTGGAAGAGACCACGCAGTATCGCCGGCTGTGCGGTGACGGCGAGTTCGATATCAAGGGATTCATGAAGTACATGCCGGTGTCGCACTACAAAGGCGGACCGGTGGGGATCGAGGTATTGTCGAAGGACTTGCGGGACTGGCCGTTGGAGAAGGTGGCGCAAGCGGCGTTCGCTACGACACGCGCGCAGATCCCAGGCTGACGACGTCGCGACTCGAGGTCCAGCCGGCTCCAACGGCTCAACCTAACGGATGTTGAGCAATTTGTGCGTCTGCAGGCTCAAGCGCCACTGCGGATGGTCCAGACAATATTGCAACGCCTCCCGCGTATGCCGCGCCGCATCCGGACCGTCCAGAGGCTGCAGGAAGAAGTGTTGAAAGGCCAGACCCTCGAAGCGCTGCGGCTCCGCTCCAACCTGGGGAAACACGAGCTTCAGCTCGTCGCCGCGCAGGACGCGCAACGGCGCGTTGGCCTTGGGGCTCACGGTCAGCCAGAGTGAGCCCTGCGGAGGCTCGATCGTGCCGTTCGTCTCCACGGAAACGGCGAACCCCGCCGCATTCAGGGCATTCAACAGCGGGCCGTCCAGTTGCAGCAGCGGCTCCCCGCCCGTGCAGACGACGAAGGGGGTAACGTGTTCGGCGGCCTGCCGTGGCCAATGGCTGTCCACCGCCTTCACGAGCTCGTCGGCGGTGCGGAACTTGCCGCCCCCCGTGCCATCCGTGCCGACGAAATCCGTGTCGCACCAGCGCGAGCAGCCGCCCGGTCCCTTCTCGCGGTCGCGCTCGAGGCCCGTCCAGAGATTGCAGCCGGAAAAGCGCAGAAAGACCGCGGGGCGGCCGGAATTCGCCCCTTCGCCCTGCAAGGTATAAAAAATTTCTTTGACCGCGTACGTCATGGGGACAAGCACAGTCGGCGTCGGCCGAAGGGTGCAATGAGACCGTAACCGCGGCGGCCGGACAAGTCGATCCGATCCATTAGCCCGCCTGAAAACGCTCCACGAGCGGATCGGCGGCACCGATTTCCCTGAATCCCGCGGCGCGCAGCAGACACGAGTCGCAGGCTCCACATGGCCTGCCCTCCGGGCTCGGATCGTAGCAGCTGCTGGTCCATGCGTAGTCCACCCCAAGCTCGAGGCCCCTGGCAACGATCTGTGCCTTGCTGAGCCGGATGAGGGGCGTATGAATCTTGAGCCGCTGGCTGCCCTCCACCCCCGCTTTGGTCGCAAGGTTCGCCATGCGCTCGTAGGCCTCGATGTACTGCGGCCGGCAATCCGGGTAGCCGCTGTAATCCAGGACGTTCACGCCAATGAAAATATCCTGGCAGCCAAGCGTTTCGGCCCACGCCAGCGCAAAGGACAAAAACACGGTGTTGCGGGCCGGCACGTAGGTAATCGGAATACCTGCGGACATCGAGTCGCGGGCTCGCCCTTTGGGTACTTCGATGTCAGCCGTCAGGGCTGACCCCCCGAACTGCCGCAGATCGATGTCCACGACCACGTGCTTTTGCACGCCCATCTGGCTGGCAACCCGCGCTGCGGATTCGAGCTCCACCACGTGGCGCTGCCCGTAACGGAATGACATTGCGTAGGACTCGAAACCCTCGTGCCTCGCGATTGCCAGAGCCGTGGTCGAGTCAAGGCCGCCACTCAACAACACGACTGCCTTACGCGGTGACGTCATCGCCGCGCCCTCTTTGACGTCTTGCCCGTCCGATAAGTCGGCACTGCTTCATTTTCGTGCGCACATTTCTACCTCTGACCGTCGTGACCACCGCAGCTGTCCCGATCAGCATTAGTCGGGAACGTGGCCGCTGTCCACTCCGGCGATCACGCACCCCGGGACGGTCGACATGCTATGATTTTGATCTCGCGAAGTATTCCCACCGGACCGCATGAGCAGTAACGTCGCCCCGGGACTTACCTGGGCCCTCATCCAGGAAGCCCGCGCCCGGATCTTGGGCAAGGTCCACCGAACGCCCGTCATGACGAGCGAGACTCTCGACTCGCAAGCGAACGCGCAGCTCCATTTCAAGTGCGAGAACTTTCAGAAAGCCGGTGCATTCAAAGCTCGTGGGGCCACTAACGCCGTCTTTGCGTTATCGGACTCCGAAGCGCGTAGTGGCGTCGCGACGCACTCCTCCGGCAATCACGCCGCCGCCCTCGCGCGAGCCGCGGGACTGCGTGGGATTCCGGCACATATCGTCATGCCGAACAATGCGCCGCAGGCAAAACAGGCGTCGGTGCGCCGCTACGGCGGCAGAATCGTCTTTTGCGAGCCGACGCTGCAGGCTCGCGAGAGCACCGTGGAGCAGGTGCTTGCGGAAACGGGCGCGACGCTGATTCATCCCTACAACGATCTGCGCGTCATGGCGGGACAGGGCACGACGGCCGTGGAGCTTCTGGAGGATCTTCCCGATCTCGACGTGATTCTGTGTCCGGTAGGCGGCGGCGGACAGCTGAGTGGAATCGCCGTCGCGGCGAAGACCATGAAGCCAACGGTGCGTGTGATCGGAGTCGAACCTGCGGGAGCCGACGACGCGGCGCGCTCCTTCACCAGCGGTCAGATCGTTCCGATGCTCAACCCACAAACGATTGCCGACGGCTTGCGGTCCTCGCTCGGGGACAAGTCCTTTGCGGAGATCCGGCGCCACGTCGATGACATCGTCACGGTTTCCGAGGAGTCGATCATTCAGGCGATGCGGCTCATCTGGGAAGTGCTGAAAATCATCGTCGAGCCCTCCGGCGCCGTGGCCTATGCAGCCATTGTCGAAGGAACCCTCGACGTGCAGGGCAAGCGCGTCGGACTCGTCCTAAGCGGCGGGAATCTGGACCTCGACAGCCTTCCCTGGATCAAGGCCGCCTGCTGACGGCTGGGTGGAACACCGTCAGACCGTTTCAATTCTGCCGATGACGGTGCCCTTGCGCACTACCGTATCGGCGGGCGCCAGGATCCTCAAGCGGCCGCTCGCGGGCGCGGTGACCTCGAGTTGCGCCTTCTCGACCATGAGCTCGGCCAACAGCTTGCCTGTCTCGACGAGGGCACCGTCAGCATAAGTCCACATGAGGATGACGCCTTCATCGTCTGAATCCCACAGATCCTCCGGAACGGTGATGTCGGTCATGTCAGCTGCAACGGCCTCTTTGCGGTGTTCTGTGCGGGTCACCCGGGCTCACGCCGCTGCCGGCCTCAAGGTCGACTTGGCGGCGGCCACAATCTTATCCGCATCCGGCAGCGCGAAATTCTCCATCGGGCGCGAGAAGGGTACCGGGATGTCGGGATTGGCCACGCGTACGGCGGGCGCTTTGAGGATCTTCGGGTTGCGCTCAGCGATGGTCGCGAGAACTTCTGCCGTGACTCCGCAGTTCAGGTAGTCCTCATCCGCGACGACCAGACGGCCGGTCTTCGACACCGATCTCATGATCGCTTCACGATCCAGCGGCACGATGGTGCGCAGATCCAGGACCTCCGCGGAAATGCCTTCCGCCGCGAGCTTCTCCGCCGCCTGCAACGAGTGGTGTACGGTGATGCCGTAGCCGACGAGAGTGACATCGGTGCCTTCCCGCCAGATGCGCGCCTGCCCCAGCGGAATGGTGTATTCCTCCTCCGGTACCGTCGCCATTGCCGTCTTGATGGCTGTGCCGAGCCAGCCCAGGCCCCAGATAGCCTTGTGCACCATCCAGATCGTCAGGTTATCGTCGCGCAGGCAGGTATGCATCAGGCCTTTGGCATCGTAAGCATCGGCCGGCGTCACGATCCGGATACCGGGCACGTGAGCGAGCGTTCCGATCAGACACTGAGAGTGTTGCGCGGCGTCGTTGTAGCCGCCCCCGTAGCCGATCATCATCGTCAGAGGCACTTTGAACTGGCCACCCGACATATAATGTGTTTTTGCGGCGAAGTTGAAGATCTGGTTGAAACAGACGCCGATGAAATCCACGAAAGCGATCTCGACCACCGGCCGCATCCCCGCCATGGCCGCACCTGTGGCGATGCCGATGAAGCCGGTCTCGGAGATCGGCGTATCGATCACGCGCTGCGCGCCGAACTCTTCGGCCATGCCAACGGTAGTGCCGAAGACGCCGCCGAGCTTTGCGATGTCCTCCCCAATGACGAAGATGTTGGGGTCCTTGCGCATCTCCGCGATCACAGCTTCGCGGCCCGCGCGCGCCATGGTGAGGGTACGTGCCGAGCCGCCAGTGCCGGGTGCCTGTTGTGCCATCTCGTGAATCCTCTTATGCGTAGACCCGCTCGAGCGCTTCATCCGCAGCCGGATATTCGCTATCGCGCGCGAACTTGAGCGCCTCGTCGACTTCCTGCTGCACCTTCGCCTCGAGCGCCTCCATGGCGGGAGTGGCCAAGACTTTCTCATCCAGCAGCCGCGTGCGGTACGCAGGGATGGGATCCTTCTGTCCGGCGACTTCGTCCTTCGAGCGATAGCCCGCGGAGTCGCCGATGAAATGTCCGTGCAGACGCTCTGTCTGGATCTCGAGGATGCTCGGCCCATTGCCTGCGCGCGCGTGCTGTACAGCCCGCGCCGCAGCCTCGAAGATCAAATCAGGGTCGTTGCCCTCCACGTATTCCCCTGGGCAGTTGTAGCCGGCCGCGCGCTTCCACGCGGGTACGACGGTCGATTCCCTCGTCGTGACCGACACGGCATAGTTGTTGTCTTCGATCACGCAGACGAACGGCAACTTCCACAGAGCCGCCATGTTCATCACTTCGTGGAAGGCGCCCTGGTTCACGGCACCGTCACCGTTGTAGGCAACGGCAATGCCCGGCTTTTTCTGCATCTTGCGCGCCAGCGCGATGCCGGCGCCGGGACCCATGCCTTCAGCGATGATGCCGCTGCAGAAGAAGTTCACGTTGGTGTCGTAGAGGTGCATGTGACCGCCGCGGCCACCCGAGAGCCCGGTCTTCTTGCCGAATACCTCCGCTGCCATGCGGTTGAGATTTACTCCGCGAGCTATGGCGACGTGATGCGGGCGGTGCCCGGCCCCCACCGCGTCATCGGGCCCGAGGTGCGCGCACACGCCTACGGCAGTGGGCTCCTGGCCGAACGACTGGTGCATTTCGCCCGGCAGCGGGCCCTTGCCCATGTGAAAGACGGGCTTTTTGCCTTCCCAGTACGCTTCGAAGAGAGCGTCGTCGAAGAGTCGGCTCTTCAACATCGCCTCGTACATCCAGATCCGCTGCTTCGGGGTCGGTTTCATGACGGTCTCTTTGTGCCTGTACGCCGGCGGCGCCGGGGAAGCCAAATTCGGCGCCTAGAATACGCTGACCGCGACCTGTGACGCGTGCGCTCGCGGAGCATTTCCATTTCCCTAATGGTGGATGGCGGGGTGGCGGCGAAGCGCTGTAGCCTCACACCTATCGAGTGAGAACCGGCACGTTACCCGGCGGGCCGGAAACTGCGTCGCGGCTGGGCGCTGCAAGCTCCGTAGGCGCCGGTCAGCTGCTTGAACAAGGAGATTCCCCATGCGCATGAAGAAGCTCGGCAATACCGGTCTGCTCGTCTCGGAAATCTGCCTCGGGACCATGACCTTCGGCAATCGGGAGGGCATGTACGCCGCCATCGGCCAACTGCAACAGAACGAAGTGGATGAGATCGTGCGTGCCGCTTTCGATCGGGGCATCAATTTCATCGATACAGCGGACGTCTACCACGGTGGCCAGGCGGAGCTGATGACCGGCCAGGCTGTCAGGAATCTCGGCCTCACCCGCGAGCAGTTCGTACTCGCCACGAAGGTCTTCGGCCGCATGGGTCCTGGCCCGAACCAGAGTGGCCTGTCACGCGCCTGGATTCTTCGTGAGGTTGACGAGAGCCTGAAGCGGCTGCAGCTCGACTACATCGACCTTTACCAGATCCACGGTCACGATCCCCTGACGCCGTTGGAAGAAACGCTCGACGCACTGAACGACTGTGTGCGCGCAGGCAAGGTGCGTTACCTCGGCTTGTGCAACCTGCCGGCCTGGATGATCGCCAAAGCGCTGTGGATCTCGGACCGGCAGGGGCTGGCTCGCTTCGAGAGCGTGCAGGCGTACTACTCGGTCGCGGGCCGCGAGCTCGAGCGGGAAATCGTGCCGCTTGCGAACGATCAGCGGCTTGCGATCCTGCCGTGGAGTCCGCTGGCCGGCGGATTTCTGTCCGGAAAATTCTCGCGCGACAGCCAGGGGCCGCAGGGCTCGCGCCGCACGACTTTCGATTTCCCGCCCATCGATCGCGAGCGCGCCTTCAACCTCATTGACGCGATGCGTCCGATCGCCGAAACGCACCATGCCTCGGTGGCGCGAGTTGCCCTGTCATGGCTGCTGCACCAGCCCCATGTCACATCGGTCATCATCGGCGCGAAGACCCGGGAGCATGTGCTCGACAACTCCGCCGCAACCGAGCTAAAGCTCAGTGCCGAGGAACTGGCGACGTTGGCGCAGATTTCCGCACTGCCCCCCGAGTACCCCGGTTGGATGTTGGAATTTCAGGGCAGGGACCGACGCGAGGCGCTGAAATGACGGCGCGCCGCACACGCGGCTAGCCGGCGCGCGGCGCGCGCAGCGCCGCTTTGCAGATTCTCTCGACGAGCCTGGGAAACTCGATCCCGGCAACCTTGGCCGCCTGCGGCAGCAGGCTCGCCGCCGTCATGCCCGGAAGCGAGTTGGCCTCCAGACACCAGAAGCGCCCCTGCGGGTCCATCCGGAAGTCGATCCGGCTATATTCCCCGAGCTTCAGTGCCTCATGGGCGCGCACGGCGAGGAGCTGCAGTTCCGCCGTGACCGCATCGGGCAACTCCGCGGGAAAGATCTCGCGCGCGCCGCCTTTCTGATACTTGGCCTGATAGTCGAAGATCCCGCCCTTCGTGATGATTTCGCCCACGGGGAGCGCCTCGCCTTCGAGTATGCCCACCGTGAGCTCCCGCCCGGGAACGAACCGCTCGAGCATCACTTCGTCGTCATAACGAGCGGCCAGCTGAATCGCCGCGGCGAGGCCTTCAGCCTCGCGGACGATCGACAAGCCGACCGTTGAGCCCTGCTTGTTCGGCTTCACGACAACCGGCCAGCCGAGCGTAGCCACGACATCGTGCGCCAGCACGGGAGCCATCATCCAATCGGCGGTCGGAACGCCAGCGGCCCGAAACAAGCGCTTCGACAGATCCTTGTCCATCGCCGTGGCGCTGGCGATGTGGTTGCTGCCCGTGTACGCGAGTCCCGCAAGGTCGAGCACGGCCTGCACACGGCCGTCCTCCCCTGCTCCCCCGTGTAACGCCAGGAACACGACATCCACGTCGCGTATCTCGGCAGCGTTGTTGGTCATCGTGAGAGCCGACGCACGCATGCTGGCCAAAGCGGAATTCGACGGCGGCTCGGGACCTACGCCGCTCGTGAGCAGCTTCTTCTCCGCATCCGCGGCGAGCCGCCCGGTAGCGGTATCGATTGCGATGACGTCGTGTCCCAGCCCCCGCAAGGCAGGGATCACCTGCGCCGCACTGGCGATCGAAACGTCCCGCTCTTCACTGGTGCCGCCGAACAGAACTGCGATTTTCATGTCCCTGATTCTGGCAGCACCCCCACCGCCCATCTATGAGCCGTTTCGCAGACTGAACGCTCTACCGCGTCAACACACCCGGTTTTTTTAGGCAAAAGGTGCGCCCTCCGCAGGGCGCGCGCCCGGCGTGCGCGCCTCCTGGTCGGCG
Source organism: Gammaproteobacteria bacterium (assembly GCA_028293805.1). Lineage (GTDB taxonomy): Bacteria > Pseudomonadota > Gammaproteobacteria > Steroidobacterales > Steroidobacteraceae > 13-2-20CM-66-19. Next base: position 5,375 of record JAQGOC010000332.1, on the reverse strand, counting down.
ACAACCGACAGTGAACCGCGATTTGAGGCCCTACATCCCCCACCGGCCCTTTTTTCGCCGGCAAAAGCCGCGCCTTTTGCGGGCGTGCCCGCCCCTTCCGCGAGGCGCGCTCGCTGAAAGCGCTGGCCCATCCCGGGCCGCAGGCGTCTTTCAGCCAATCAGAAAGGATAATGCCGCGGCGTCGTCTGGATTGTGATCCAGCGCAGCTCGGTGAACTCGTTGACTCCCGCCTTGCCGCCGAAGCGGCCATACCCGGAGGCCTTCACGCCCCCAAAAGGCATCTGCGCCTCGTCGTGCACGGTTGGGCCGTTGATATGGCAGATCCCCGATTCGATCCGCTTCGCCAGCTCTATCCCCCGGGCGATGTCACGGGTGAACAGCGCCGCCGACAGCCCGTATTCCGTGTCGTTCGCGACCTTCACCGCCTCTTCGGCCGACTTCACGCGCGTAATCGACACCTGCGGGCCGAACGACTCTTCGCGGAAGATAGACATGTCCTGCGTGACCTTGTCCACCACGACACCCTTCATGATGGTCCCGTCGCTCTCGCCACCGCAGAGCACCTTTGCACCCCTTGCAACTGCCTCACTGACCAGCTTCTGCACTCGGTCAACGGTCGGCTTTCCCACCACGGCCCCCAGCACAAAGTCGCCTTTGCGCGGGTCGCCGCTCGGCAGAGCGGCCACTCGCTTCGCCAGCTTCGTCGCAAATTCATCCGCGACCTTCTCGTCGATGATCACGCGCTCCGTGGACATGCAGATCTGACCTGAATTCGCGAACGCGCCGAATACGGTCGCGTTTACCGCGGCGTCGATATCCGCGTCCTCGAGCACGATCAGCGGAGCCTTGCCCCCGAGCTCCAGCACTACGGGCTTGAGATACTTCGCACACAAGGCCGCGACTATCTTGCCGACACGCGTCGAACCCGTGAAGTTGACGCGCTTGATGGCGGGATGAGAAATGAGCGCCTCCGTGACCGCTTCCGCATCCTTCGGCTCATGCGTGATGACGTTGACGACGCCGTCACCGAGTCCCGCCTCGGTCAACACTGCACCGATCAGCCGGTGCGTAGCCGGACACACTTCGGATGCCTTCAGGATCACCGTGTTGCCGCAGGCAAGCGGCATCGCGACGGCACGCACGCCGAGAATGATCGGTGCATTCCAAGGTGCGATGCCGAGCACAACACCGGCGGGTTGCCGGATACCCATCGCGAGACTTCCGGGCACATCGGACGGTATGACCTCGCCTGAGATCTGCGTTGTCATGGCGGCCGCTTCGCGGAGCATGCCGGCTGCGAGATGCACGTTGAAGTGGCCCCAACCGCCGGTCGCCCCCGTCTCGGTCGACAGGATCGCCGCGAACTGCGCGGCACGGGACTCCAGGAGATCGGCCGCTTTGTTGAGCAACGCACGGCGCGCGCTGGGGCCCACCGCTGACCACTTCGGAAATGCAGCCGCGGCGGCGTCGGCAGCAGCCTTCGCGTCGGCGGCGGTAGCGGCGGCGGCTCGCGTAGCGACGTCGCCGGAAATGGGATTCAGGCGGTCGAACGTCGCCGACTTGGCGGCCGGAGCGTCACGCCCCGCGATGAGCAACTTGATCTCTTGCATAGTCGACTCCGGATCGTCAGGCAATGAGTGAATAGTCAGTCTGATTTTTAGCGTAGGCGATGAAATAGTCCAACGCATGCGGGTTCGCCACCGCGTCGCGGTTGGCCGCCTTCTCCGGCGCCACCCCCATGAGGATCTTGCGCACCGGCACTTCCATCTTCTTGCCGGTCAGGGTGAACGGAATGGCAGCCACATGGTAGATCTTGTCCGGCACATGCCGCGGCGAGTACTCCTTGCGCAGCGTTGCGCGGATCTTCTCCGTGAGCGGACCGTCGAGCTCGAACCCTTCCTTGAGCTTCACGAACAGGGGCATGAAGAACCGTCCATGCGGGAGATCGAGGTTGACGATCAGCGTGTCGTCGATCTCCGCAAGCGTCGCGAGCGAGCGGTAGATCTCCGCGGTTCCAATGCGAATGCCATGACGGTTGAGCGTGGCGTCCGACCGGCCGAGAACGAAGCAGCCGCCGCGTTCGTTGAGCTTGAAAAAGTCGCCATGGCGCCAGATGCCCGGATAGTCCTGGAAATAGGATTCCAGATAGCGCTTGTTGTCCGTATCGTTCCAGAAGCACACCGGCATGGACGGCATCGGCTGCGTGACGACGAGCTCGCCGACCTGGCCCACTATTTTCTCCCCGCGCTCGTTGAATGCGTAGACCGAGCAGCCGAGCCCCCTCGCCTGGATCTCTCCCGCGTACACCGGCATGGTCGGAGCTCCCATGACGAAGCCGGTGCAGATATCGGTGCCGCCACTGCCGGAAGCCACCCATAGGTCCTGCTTCACATTGTTGTAGATCCACTGCATGCACTCGGGAGTGACCGGTGAGCCGGCGAGCGCGACGGTCTGCAGCGACGCGAGCCTGGCACCATTGCGCGGAACGATGCCGCCCTTCTCGAGCCCGGCAATGTAAGTCGGGCTGGTCCCGAAGACCTTTGTGCCGGTCACATCGACCATCTTCCAGAGCACATCGGGCGCCGGCCACGCGGGATTGCCGTCGTAGAGCACGGGAACGACATCCGACAGCAGCGAGCTGACGAGGAAGTTCCACATCATCCAGCCGGTGGTCGTGAAGAAGAACAGCCGATCGCCGCTACTGGCGTCGTAGTTGAGCTGCATATGCTTCAACTGCTCGAGGATGATGCCGCCGTGTCCGTGGCAGATCGGCTTCGGCAGTCCCGTCGTCCCGGAGGAGAACAGGATCCACAGCGGATGATCGAACGGCACCTGCTCGAACTGGAACTCGCCGGCCGGGACCTTCGGGTGGCTCAGCAGGTCGTCCCAGAGCGTGGTGTGCCGGTGGAACGTCTCCCGGTCGTCGCGGTTCAGGTAAGGCAGATAGATGACGCGCTCTAGCGAGCCGAGCTGGTCGATGATCCCGTGGACCTCTTCCTTGCGATTGAACTCCTTGCCGCCGTATTGGTAGCCGTCGACGTAGAACATCACTTTCGGCGCCAGCTGCGTGAACCGGTCCAACACGCCGCGCGTGCCGAAGTCGGGGCCGCAGCTCGTCCAGATCGCGCCGATGCTGGTCGTGGCGAGCATGGCGACGACCGTTTCCGGGATGTTCGGCATGTAGGCGACGACGCGGTCGCCCGGCTTTACATTGAGCTTGCGTAACTGTGTCGCGAGGATCCGCACCCGGCTGCCGAGCTCTTCCCACGACAGGCCGGCGAGAGCCGTTCTCTCGTTGAGATACAACAAGGCGGTTGCGTTGGGTCGCTCATGCCTCAGGGCATGCTGTGCGTAGTTGAGACGTGCGCCCGGGAACCATTGCGCTCCGGGCATGCGCGCATCGGCGAGCACGCGCTCGTGAGGAGCGGACGACTGCACCTGGAAGTAGTCCCAGACCGCCTGCCAGAATCCTTCGAGATCCTCGACTGACCACTCCCACAGATCCTGGTACGCGGCGAAGCTCTTGCCCCGTGCCGCGGCCAGCCAGCGCGTGAACGCCGTCAGTTTGGCCTTCTCGATCCGCTCCCGGCCCGGCGTCCACAGCAGATCCCCCTCGTTCAACATCGAGACCTCCCCCTCACCGTCCCCCCACGCGGGCGGCTACTCGCCGCCCCAAGTCAGCTATCAGCAGCGGTTACACCCGCTCGATGATCAATGCGATACCTTGGCCGACGCCGATGCACATCGTGCACAGCGCGTAGCGGCCTTTGGTGGCCATGAGTTGATAAGTGGCCGTCGTTGCGAGCCGGGCGCCTGACATGCCCAGCGGATGGCCGAGCGCGATCGCGCCGCCGTTGGCATTGACGTGCTCCGCATCGTCGGGGAGGCCGAGTTCACGCAACACGGCGAGCGCTTGGGACGCGAATGCTTCATTCAACTCAACCACATCCAACTGTTTGATGTCCAACTTCGCCAGCGCCAGCGCCCTGCGGGTCGCCGACACCGGGCCCATGCCCATGATCCGCGGCTCGACGCCCGCCGTCGCACCGGCGACGATCCGTGCGCGCGGCGCCAGCCCAAAGCGGCGCACCGCAGCTTCTGACGCTATGACGAGCGCACAGGCGCCATCGTTCACGCCGGAGGCATTTCCGGCGGTCACCGTGCCGTTTGCCCGGAAGGGTGAGGGCAGCTTTGCGAGCTGCTCGAGAGTTGTTTCAGCGCGCGGGTGCTCGTCGCGCGCTACAACGAGCGACTTGCCCTTGCGTTGTGGAATCTCGACCGGAATGAGCTCCGATTCGAAGAAGCCGCGTGCATAGGCCGCGGCCGTGCGCTGCTGGCTGCGCAGCGCGAACTTGTCCTGATCCGCGCGCGAGATGTTGTAGTCGGCCGCGACGTTCTCGCCGGTCTCCGGCATCGAATCGACGCCGTATTTCTGCTTGAGAGCAGGGTTTACGAAGCGCCACCCGATTGTCGTATCGAAGATCTCGGCGTTGCGGCTGTAGGCAGAGTCCGCCTTGGGCATGACGAACGGCGCACGTGACATGGACTCGACACCGCCGGCGACGATGAGCCCCGCTTCCGCGGCCTTGATGGCACGCGCAGCCATGATCACCGCATCGAGGCCCGAGCCACACAGGCGGTTGATGGTTGCGCCGGGTACCGAAACCGGCAGGCCCGCGAGCAAAACGGCCATCCGGGCCACGTTCCGGTTGTCCTCTCCCGCCTGGTTTGCGCAGCCGAGGAGCACCTCGTCGATCGCAGCCGGTTCGAGAGAAGGATTACGTGCGACGAGCGCCGCGATCGGCAACGCGGCGAGATCGTCGGCTCGCATGGAGGCGAGCGCGCCACCGTAACGCCCGATTGGCGTTCGCACGGCGTCGCAAATGAATGCGTCGGTCATCGGTCTTCCTCAGTGACGGTTGGAATGACCCGGACAGCGAAGCGGTCCATGAAGGGGTCCATACCGGGGGTCGTAATGATACCGCCCCGCGCCGTCGAAGCGGTCCCTTGCGCGCGGACCGTCCCGGCTCTGACCCCGCTCGAGGCCGCCGCGGATGACACCGGCGCCACCGTCGGGTACGATTACCGTACCGTCACCCGAACCTATAAGACAAAGCTGTGTTGCACTCTAAAGCATTTCCCAAGAGCTCGGGTTCGTTTATCGCTCAACGGGTCATGAGCTCGACCGATCCGGATAACCACCTTTTCCGCGGCGGCGATCCGGATTTCATGACCTCGCTGGCGCGCGGGCTGCACGTCATTCGGGCCTTCGCTGGCGTCGACCGGCGCCTCACGATCGCAGACGTGAGCCGCGCGACCGGTCTCACTCGTGCCGTCGTGCGGCGCTGTCTCTAGACCCTGCGCGAGCTCGGATA